>CP046178.1:70000-392502 GCA_014075255.1 Gammaproteobacteria bacterium | reverse complement strand
TGCATTAACTTTATCACCTACGTTTAATGCCCCCGATAATTGCTTGCCGATATGCGCATGTGCATTACCCTGTTTTTGTGTGTCAATCACTTCAAATGCGGCTTGTTTAATTTTTAACAATCCTTGATCACCTACTTGGCCACCTGATTCTGCATAGAAAGGCGTTTGATCAAGAATGACAAGCCCAAATTCTCCCTCATTAATAGCCTCTACACTTTCATTATTAACAAAGATCTCTTTTACGATGCCTTGATCTTCAATGTGTTCGTATCCAGTAAACTCTGAATTAGTGAGTACAGCAATAGATGCATCATAATCCACATCAAAACGACTGGCTTGACGTCCACGCTCACGTTGCGCTTTCATTTGCTTTTGAAAACCACTTTCATCAATTTTTAAATTTTTCTCACGAGCTACATCAGCGGTTAAATCCGCCGGAAACCCATACGTATCATAAAGTTTAAATACGGTTTCACCTGAAATTGTGTCACCTGTTAAACTTTTTATATCATCCTGCAAAATACGCATGCCTTGATGAAGTGTTTCATTAAATCGCTGTTCTTCTGTTGCTAATACTTTCTCTATCCGCTGTTGTGCCTCTGGCAGTTCCGCATACGCAGAACCCATGTTATCCACTAGTGGTTGAACTAGTTTATAAAAAAAGGGCTCGGTTATTCCCAACTTGTTTCCATGCCGTGCCGCACGTCGAATAATGCGCCGCAGCACGTAACCACGACCTTCATTAGAAGGAATCACGCCATCGATAATCATAAAACTACATGAACGTATATGGTCCGCAATAACACGTAACGATGGCATTGAAGTATCTTTTACTTTTGCAATTTCAGCAGTAGTTTTAATAATTCCAGCAAAAAGATCAGTATCATAATTATTCGTAACACCTTGCAAGATAGCTGCAAGTCTCTCCAAACCCATGCCAGTGTCCACTGAAGGTTTTGGTAGTGGGTTTAAGTTACCTTTTTTATCACGATCATATTGCATGAACACCAGGTTCCAAATTTCTACGTAGCGATCACCATCTTCTTCAGGTGTTCCTGGCGGGCCGCCTGGTATTTTATCTCCATGGTCATAAAATATTTCCGTACACGGACCGCAAGGACCGGTATCGCCCATCGACCAAAAATTATCTTTGGCTCCGATACGTGCTAACTTATTGGGATCCACTTTTATTTCGTTTAGCCAAATCTCTGCAGCTTCGTCATCTTCTTCAAAAACCGTTACCCATAATTTTTCTTCCGGCAAGCCAACCACTTTGGTTAGAAAATCCCAAGCGTAGTGAATTGCTTCAGATTTAAAATAATCCCCAAAACTAAAATTACCCAACATTTCGAAGAAGGTGTGATGCCTTGCGGTATAACCAACGTTCTCTAAATCATTATGTTTGCCGCCTGCACGTACACAGCGCTGACTTGAGGTTGCACGGCTATAATTGAGCACTTCTTTACCAAGAAATACTTCTTTGAATTGCACCATTCCAGCATTGGTGAATAACAAGGTAGGATCATTTCCGGGCACAAGTGGACTAGACGGCACAATTTCGTGACCGTTTTCTTTAAAATAATTTAAAAATGCACTGCGAAGTTCTGAGCTAAGTTCCATATTGACTACACTGGACGCCATCAATAGCGTCTCAAAATGATTTTATGATCCGAATGTACTGAATGTTTTTTGGATTATATCACCAGTAAAGCCACGGGACTGAAGGAAACGCATACGTTTGGCACGCTCATTTACAGTATCTAGCAGCTTACCGCCAAATTTTTTTTCATAGGCCTGGCATGCCGTGTCTAACCAGATTGTATCGTTAAACTCGACAAATATATCAACTAGATCTGAAGAAACTCCACGTTGTTGAAGCTCTTGCTTAATTTTGAGAGGACCATATCCACGTTTGCGGCGCATATTCACATAGCTTTCTGCATATCGCTCATCACTTTGCAAACCGTCCTGGATAAGAACTTCCATCTGTTCTTCGATTTCACTATCCGTAAAATCTTTGGCTTTAAGTTTCCGAGTCAGCTCTAGGCGTGTGTGCTCACGCCTAGCTAGAATTCCAAGTGCAGAATTACGTACGGATCGTGCTGGCTTATTTGCTTGCTTATTAGAATCAGGCTTCAGTCGCTTCCTCCTCTGCTGCGGTATCGTCTGCTTCTACATCTTGATTTAAGTTATCATCACTTGGTAATAATTGTGCACGTAATCTTTGGTCAATTTCATTCGCCATTTCAGGATTTTCAAGCAAATATGCACGCGCATTCTCTTTGCCTTGCCCTATACGCTCTTCGTTATAGCTATACCAAGATCCTGCTTTATTTACCATGTCATATTCAACACCCATATCAATCAACTCACCCAATCTAGAAATACCTTCACCATAAAGAATTTCAAATTCAGCTTTCTTGAAAGGAGGTGCCAGTTTATTTTTCACAACCTTCACACGAGTTTCGTTACCAAGAATTTCATCACCTTTTTTAATCGCACCAATTCTACGAATATCTAAACGCACTGAAGCGTAAAATTTCAACGCGTTACCACCTGTGGTAGTTTCCGGGCTCCCAAACATAACACCGATCTTCATGCGAATTTGGTTAATGAAAATCACCATGGTGTTGGAGCGTTTAATATTACCAGTGAGTTTACGCAATGCTTGCGACATCAAACGCGCCTGCAAGCCCATATGTGAGTCACCCATATCACCTTCAATTTCAGCTCGCGGAGTTAATGCAGCAACCGAATCCACTACTACAATATCTACTGCACCAGAACGAACCAACATATCGGTAATTTCTAGTGCCTGTTCACCAGTATCCGGTTGAGAAACTAGAAGATCATCTACATTTACACCAATTTTTTCAGCATAACTTGGGTCTAAAGCATGTTCCGCATCAACAAAGGCTGCAGTGCCACCATTCTTTTGACATTCAGCTATAGCCTGCAACGTTAACGTTGTTTTACCTGATGATTCTGGCCCATAAATTTCTACTACACGCCCTTTAGGCAAGCCACCAATTCCCAGAGCAACGTCTAAAGCTAGAGAGCCCGTGGATACAACTTCAATATCACGTGCAGCAGTAGAATCACCCAAGCGCATTACTGCACCTTTACCAAATTGTCTTTCAATTTGACCAAGTGCGGCCACTAGCGCTTTTTTACGATTCTCGTCCACTGGTACTACCTCTAACGTTTATGGCCTATGTTACGGCCTATTCTTGAATATAGATTTGTTGCTAATGTTTGAACATTAGTTTGATTATCTTGGCACATCCGAAGTGCAAAAACACTTGCTATGACATCTAAATTTATTTGTTTACATTATTCTTCTTTTAAGAACGAGTATGTTGCAAGTGAATTATATCGAGTTATATTTTCATCTGTAACGGATTCCAGTAAGTGAAATTCAGTTGCCCGCCAAGTAATGGTAAAAGGTATATCAGGAAAATCTGCCTTAGGCATGTTCTTAAACAAAGTCACATGTGGTTTATAAATACGTTCATCTGTATTTACACCACAATTTTCTGCTATAGATTTTAGATGGTTAGTCAGTCTAGTTAATTCTCTAGGATAGGAAGAACATCCAAGCCATAAAGTTTGCGAAAGCTTAAAATAACCGTAAAGATCTAAACGCAATGAAAATGTTTGCACAAACGTTTGCGCCATCTTCTTTTCCAAACACTTACGTTCACTTGCTTCTAAATCACCTAAAAATTGCAAAGTAATATGCAGATTATTGTTAGGTACAGGTTTCACTCCTTTTATAATAGGAAATGACCTAGATAAATCCACCAACTGAGAATGGACCTCTTGGTCAGGCAATAGGCCAAAAAATAAGCGCTTTTTAGCCATGTACTCTCTCTATAAGGTGTTCTATTGCAGTTAGTGTCGATTGCTCACGGATAGCGTGCCTATCGCCCTGAAATGTATGAAGTATTGCATGGGCTGCTTGATTCTTAACCGCGGTTGCAATGTACACAGTACCTACCGGTTTTACTTCGCTACCACCACCAGGGCCCGCGATTCCAGTTATAGAAGCACTAATATCAGCATTACTATGCTCAAGAGCCCCAATAGCCATTTGTTCTGCAATCTGAGGACTTACCGCTCCATATTCATTTAGAACATTAGCTTCTACACTTAACAAGCGAATTTTAGAGGCATTACTATAGGTCACAAATCCACATTCCAACCACCTAGAGCTACCTTCAATCGAAGTACATTGTTGCGCAAGCATTCCGCCCGTACAAGATTCCGCAACCGCAAGGGTTAAGTTTTTTTCAACTAAACATTCTGCCAATTTATTAATCAGAATTTTATTTGGCACAACGATCACTACTCTCAATCAACATGAATTAATTATTCTTGTACTTGCCTTACTATTGGATACTATTTGAGCTGCCTAAAAAAGTATTCTTCGTTAGACTGCCATTTATGATCGCACGCCCTCCAATAAAACACACGCCTATGATGCAGCAATATTTACGTATCAAAGCAGAATATCCCGATATGTTGCTGTTCTATCGTATGGGTGATTTTTTTGAACTGTTTTTTGAAGATGCGAGACGTGCCGCCAAGTTACTTGATCTTACTTTAACATCACGTAACAAAAATTCTGCTGATGAAATTCCTATGGCAGGTGTACCGGTTCACGCAACAGAGGGGTATTTAGCGAAATTATTAAAACGCGGTGAGTCTGTTGCAATATGCGACCAAATTGGTGACCCCGCAACCAGTAAGGGCCTGGTAGAACGCAAAGTCACTCGCGTGATCACACCAGGCACCGTTATTGAAGATGAATTACTAGAACGGCAAAAAGAAAACTATTTGCTGGCGATATGCGCGCATGAAAATAGTTATGGAATCGCTTATATAGATTTAAGCTCTGGTAGATTTTTATTACAAACTTGCAATTCAAATCAAGAATTACTCGATGAAATTGATCGCATACAACCAGCAGAAATTTTATTAGCAGAAGATACTTTATTAAATACAGATTTAACTCCGTTAGTTGATAAATACACCTCTAGATCTATACCTACCTGGCATTTTGAATTTGAATCAGCGGTCACTGCACTATGCAAGCAATTTGGCACAAAAGATTTAAGTGGATATGGCTGTGATAAATATCCTTTAGCCATATCAGCTGCTGGTGCAGCACTGCAATTCATCAAAGACACTCAGAAAACACAGCTACCACATATCGATGGATTGAAGGTTTGCCATAAAGATGAATACTTGGCTATCGATAGAGTTACGCGAAAAAATCTTGAAATAGAAGTTTCTACTCAAGGTGATACAAAACATAGTTTAGTCAACGTGCTAGATAAAACAGCATGCGCAATGGGTTCTCGCTGTATACGCGCTTGGTTAAACCAACCTACATGCATTAAAAGTACTTTAGTGTTGCGTCATGCTGCTATTTCTGAGTTTTTGCAACAAAATAATTACAGTGAATTGCATGATCTTCTCTCAGAAGTAAAAGATATAGAACGTATTCGTATTCGTAGTCGTATTGCTTTAAAAACTGCTCAACCGAGAGACCTTGATGCCCTGCGCACAACTATGCAATGCATTCCAGCCATCCAATTGCAACTCGGAAATTATAAAAATGAACTGCTAACTGAATCTGCTAAACAGTTAAACAATCATGAAGACTTAAAACTTAAACTTGAAAATGCTTTAGGAGAAGAGCTTCCCGCGCTCATTCGTGACGGTGGCGTTATTAAATCGGGTTACGATGAAGAACTAGATGAGTTACGCAACATTAGCACTCACGCAAATCAATTTTTAATTGATTTAGAGCAACAAGAAAAAAGCGCAACCAATATTACAAATTTAAAGGTTTCATACAACCGTATTCATGGTTATTACATTGAAATTCCACGCAGCCATGCAGATCAGGCGCCTGAGCATTACACTCGCAGACAAACCTTAAAGAATACAGAGCGCTATATTACTCCAGAACTTAAAAAGTTTGAAGACAATGTGCTTAGTGCAAAAGAACGTTCTCTAAAGCGTGAAAAATTTTTATACGAGCAACTAATAGCTGAATTAAATACCGACTTACTAGTTATTCAGAACTGCTCTAAAGCGATAGCACAAATGGATGCGCTTGCAACATTAGCTGAACGCGCTGCTACTTTAAATTACGTACAACCAACCTTTACAGAAGAAAATTGTTTACGCGTAAAGCAGGGCAGACACCCTGTTATTGAAAATGTACAAAACGACCCTTTTACTGCTAATGACGCATTATTAAACGAGCAACGTAAGTTATTACTTATTACCGGCCCAAACATGGGTGGAAAATCTACCTACATGCGTCAAATTGCACTCATTACTTGGCTAGCGTATAGCGGTAGTTTTGTCCCTGCAGAAGAATTAATAATTGGCCCTATAGATGCCATTTACACACGTATCGGTGCATCAGATGATTTAAGTTCCGGCCGGTCTACCTTCATGGTTGAAATGACAGAAGCGGCAAACATATTAAACAACGCAACTAAGCAAAGCTTAGTGTTAATGGATGAAGTGGGACGCGGCACCAGCACATACGATGGATTATCTCTTGCATGGTGCTGCGCGGAGCATCTTAGCGAAGTAAATCAGTCCTATAGCTTATTTGCCACGCATTACTTTGAGCTCACCAAGCTACCTGAACTTTTTGACAATATTCATAATGTTCATATTGATGCGATCGAACACAATGAAAAAATAATATTTTTACATGCTGTAAAAGAAGGTCCTGCAAATCAAAGTTATGGTTTACAAGTGGCGCAACTTGCAGGTATACCAAAATCGGTTATTGCCAGTGCAAAACTAAAATTAAAACAATTGGAATCAGAAGTGATACGAACAAAACCAACTAACCAACAGTCCCAGCTTGGTTTAGCGCTAGAAGAAGAAATTTCACATCCTAGTGTTGAATTCTTAGAGAATATAGAACCAGATGAACTTACCCCTAAAGAAGCTTTAGAAATTTTATATAAACTAAAGTCTCTAAGCTAAATGTCCGCTTTCGGCCATAAGCGATCATAGCTACCAATAAATCTAAGCCTTAACAGGTTGATTCAATAATTCCCTTAATCCTTCTTCTAAACCATGCTTAGCGGTTACATTAAGTGATTGTTGCAATGTATTTACCATTGCTGCGGAATGTTTGATATCCCCTTCTCTTTCAGGCCCAAATGTTTTATCGCAAGTGTGTCCGGCAATTTTTTCCAACACTTCAATTAATTCTAGCAAAGTAACTGTCGAACCTGTCGCCACATTTACAGCACCCTGATAGTCACAGCCTAGCGCAGCTACATTAGCTCTTGCCACATCATTTACATAAATGAAATCACGTGTTTGAGAACCGTCACCATTAATAGTTAAGGCTCGATTGGCTAACACCGCATCTGCAAACAATGCAATTACGCCCGCATAAGGTGATTTTGGATCTTGTCTTGGGCCAAACACATTAAAAAAGCGCATGCCGCAAGAAGATGTATCGTAAAGATCTTTAAACAACTTTACATATAACTCGTTTATTTGTTTTTCTAAACCGTACGGTGATTCCGGGCCTAGCGGTTCTGCTTCACTTAAAGGCAAGGTCTTTGGGTTTCCGTAGGTAGCCGCGGATGATGCATATACAAATCGTTTAGCTTTATTCTTCTTGATCGCGTTGAGTACATTGATAAAACCGAGAATGTTATGAGTAGCTGAATCTACAGGGTCTTCAAGTGATTTCACTACAGAAACTTGTGCGGCTAAATGCAAACAATGGGTTACCCCATCAGCTGCTTCTGCTACTGCCGAGGCATCACGTATATCTCCATCAACGATTTCTAATAAAGGATGAAATTCAGGCAGGTTTTCACGATGACCAGATGAGAAGTTATCCAGCACTACCACGCGTTGTTCTTGCTCAAGTAGTTGATCTACCGTATGCGAGCCAATAAAACCAGCACCACCGGTTACAAGATATTTATTCATGACATATCACTATTTTTATTGTCTGAGTTATAATTATTGGAATTATCAGATAATTATAGCGTCTTATATATATAGGGAATGCGATCTAGTCACGATCTCATCCGAATTTACGTTAATTTCAGCTTATATTTTCATCTTTGCCACAATTCCCTACAATTGCTCACCTCAACAACCGTTAACAATTTTTATGACTTTTTTAGTAACTGAATCCTGTATCAAGTGCAAATATACTGATTGCGTAGAGGTCTGCCCGGTCGACTGCTTTCATGAAGGCCCCAATATGCTGGTCATTGATCCCGAAGAGTGCATTGACTGTGCCATGTGCGAAACTGAGTGCCCGGTTGAAGCGATAGTGAGTGAAGATGACCTAGCAGAAGATCAGCATGATTTTCTTGAGATTAATGAAAGGTTTTCTGCCAAGTGGCCAGTGATAACCAGTATAAAACCCGCCCCCGATGATGCAAAAGATTGGGAAACTGTCGAAAATAAACGCGATTACTTAGAAGAATAATTTAAATGAATCATAAAGAAGCTCTGATTTCTCTTGACCAGTTTACTCCTGCAAAAACGGCATACATTCCTTTCGTGGACATAAAACGAACCAAAAAATACCGTGAATGCAGTGGGTATGTTTATACACATGAACACTTTGAGACCATTTATTAATAAAGCATCTAGATAAATCAGAATTTCATTCACTTTTGTACGCACTCAACAACATACATCTTGTTCACTATAGCAATAACCTACTGGATATCATCAGTAAAGAAATTGCAAAACAAGCAACACATTTGTTTCCCGACCTACGCAAAGTCACTGTATTTTTACCCAATCAACTATCACAAAGTATACTGCGCGAAATAATTCTCAAAGAAGCCGTAAAGCAAGGCCACGATGCAGTATTACCACCGACGTTAACCACAATACACCAATGGGTCCGTAGCAAACATGAAATAAACAAGCCGGTTTTAGCTCAGTATGCACGTGAATTGATTTTAGTTGATGCCATTAAGCAACAACCTGATTTATTCTCCAGTGCAAACCCATGGGGTATAGCTAACGAACTCTTATCACTATTCGATGCAATGTTATTAAATGACATTGAGCCTATAGAATTTAATACATACTACCAAGGTGAAAACCAAGATATTTCTCGTGCTCTTTTACACGAATCTGATCTAGTAAAAGTATTATGGGAAGCTTGGTTAAATCAAACTACTGATGAAAATTACATTGATCCCACTCAAGCCTATGCCAATGCCTTAAAGAGTATAAATATTTCAGAGGAAAATATATTTTATTGTGTAGGATTAGATCAGTTATCTAAACTTGAATGCGATTTTCTAAATAGAATTGAAAAACAATGCACATTATTATTTTTTGCTTATGCGAGTAACTCAGATTGCTCTGTGCGAACCAATTATTGGTTAAAAAAGTACATTAACCCTGACACCCAATTAGAATTCAAACAGAATAATGAAAGCACCCCATATTCTATACTGCTCGACGAAGTTTTTGCAGATAGTTCACTTAACATTAAACAACGAGCAGAAATTTTTGCAGGTTCGCAACCTGATTCATTGGGTGATCATTTAAGCACCTATAAAAGCAATAACTTCGAGCATCATACAAAAGCCATAGATGTTCAAATTCGTATTTGGGTTAATGAAAACAAACATAATATTGGTATTGTTACTACAGATCGTAAGTTAGTACGAAGATTGCGCGCAGTTCTTGAACACGCCAACATTACTGTAAACGATGCTGCAGGCTGGGCCTTAGCTACAACCAGTGCTGCTGTAGTAGTAGAATGGTGGCTACAATTAATAGAAGAAAGATATCCTGCCAAACAACTATTAGCGCTTGCTACTTCTCCCTTCTTTCCTGTCGAAGACAGTGATTTACATGAGCAAGCCATTAATTTTTTTGAAAAAGAAGTTATCCTTGCGTTCAATCTGCATAGTGGCATCCATCGTTATCGTAGCGCCATTGAGAAAGTTCAGGCCAAGAATCAAACAGTAGATGCTTGCATTTTTGACTACCTAATAGAGCTAATCGATAGATTTGAAACCAGTGCGCAATTGCTAGCAAAGTTGCATAGTCATAAAACCTATCCATTACATCGATTTATAAATGAGCTGTTAAATAGCCTAAAGCCAATAGGCCTTTACACCACACTAAGCAATGATGATGCTGGAAAGCAGATTATCAATTTATTTGAAGATCAGGTTACTCATTTTAAATTAGTCGATAACAAACTAAGTTGGTCTGAATCTAGACGTTTTATGTCTAGAATATTTGATCAGCAAAACTACAAGCCGCCTATTCCTCAATTAATTAACCAGGCTAGCGTAACATTTTGCAGTCTGGAACAAAGTCGCCTGCAACAGTTTGACGCACTAATAATCGCCTCAGTAGATAAAAATAATTTTCCTGGTACTAATAATAATTACGTGTTTTTTAACGAACAGGTCCGTACCGAACTAAACATTCCTACCTGGCGTGATGATCATGCGCGACATTTACACCAATTTCGCTGTTTACTCGATGCTGCAGACCAAATACTAATAACCGTACAAACTGAGAAAAATGGAGAAATAATGACTCCTTCTCCATGGCTAGAAGCCATCGAAACGTTTTACTACATGGCATATGGAAAGCATTTAACTAATACCAACTTGCAACATTTAACAGAACAAGACTCCACTACTGTTAAAAAACGATCAGAAATTCCATTTCCAGCACAATCAATACAACCTGGGCCTGTATTATTACCAGAAATTAAACCAGACAGTATTTCAATTTCTCAATACCAAAGTCTGATTGACTGCCCTTATCAATACTTTGTCTTAAGCTGCTTAAAACTATCTCAAACAAATGAACTTAAAGAAGAATTAAGCAAAGCAGATTTTGGAAGCTTAGTACATCAAAGCATTCATGCTTTTTTCAGCAATTTATCTTCTATTCCCGGCCCTTTTAATAAGACTGTTACTACACATAATCGCAAAGAAGCCGAAGACACATTATGTTCGATTAGCAAACAAGTATTCGCCCAATCTTCTGACAATGAATCTGATGAGAATTTTAATAACAAATTATGGCTGCAACGCTGGTTAAATTTAGTCCCAAAATTCATAGAATGGGAAAGTAAACGACAAGCAAATTACCTTCCGAAGGATCACGAAATTTCCAAGAAATATAATATCGATGAGACGTCACAAATTCATGGCAGACTTGATCGAGTAGACAGATCTTCAGAGGGTTATGCCATTATTGATTATAAAACTGGAATTACACCGACCAAGAAAAGTATTATTGCAGGTGAACAAGTGCAATTACCTATGTATGCACTATTAAATGAAGGCAACACAAATGAGAAAACAACACAGGTTGAATTTGTCGCAATAGGTGACAACAATACCGTTAAAAGCATAGCTGTAATTAAAGATAATGAACTTGATAATCTAAAAAACGAACATCTTCATCGCTTACAGTCATTCTTTAAGAGTCTACAACAAGACATCCCGCTTACAGCTCTTGCAAACAACGATACTTGCGAAAGATGCGATGCTTTTGGTGTTTGCAGGAAAAGTTTTTGGGATCACTGAGTACTGAAATAAGTAGTTATATGAAAATAAATGTATTAGCAATATTACTGTTAGTTTTTGCTCTCTTTACATGCAGCGACTCATCTAAAAATCTAAGTCCGCTATCAAGTGATGCAACAATACTTGCTTTTGGCGACAGCCTAACCTACGGCACAGGCGCAAATAAAGGAGAAGACTACCCTGCACTATTATCCAAATTGGCAAACATTACTGTAATTAATGCTGGAGTACCTGGAGAAATTAGCAGTAAAGGTTTAGAACGTTTACCAAAAATACTCGATGAACATAAGCCCGACCTACTCATTCTTATTCATGGTGGGAATGACATCTTAAAAAAACTTTCTCGCATTGAGCAAAAAAGTAATTTATCAGCAATGATTGAGTCAGCAAAAACAAGAAATATAGAAGTTGCCATGCTCGGTGTACCTGAACCAGGTATTTTTCTAAAGAGTTCTGAACTTTATGAAGAAATTGCCAATGAAACTAACATTCCAATCGAACTTTCGCTACTGCCTGATATTCTAGGTGATAACTCACTAAAATCAGATTTTGCACACCCTAATGCAGACGGCTATCAACTATTAGCAGAGGGAATTTTTGAGTTTCTTGAGGATTATGATGCGTTATAGTTTATGCAGCTGAAGCAAGAATGAATTTCACTATAAGTATCATTCCGATGATAAATAATATCGTCAACACTAATCCAACGATTATAAATTGCGCAGGACTACCATGTTGGAAATCACGCTTGCGGTTTTTATCACTCTGCACACCAAAAAAGCTGGCAAGTACGCTTTTTACGACGTCAATAAACGATGGCTTTCCGTCTCCCACATGCTTTCCTCATAAGTTGGAAAAACCTATTCAAGACGATTAGCAATACTAATGATCTATACCATTAGTAATTACTTTGCACAGCCACTCACCTCAATTTGCACGTCATCAAAATACACTTCGTCTGTGTTGCCCAATGTTGAAGAGGAAATAAAACGAATCCGAGTATTACTGGATATAAATTTACTTATATCTTGACTGAATGTTAGATAACTTGAGTCGTCTGCAGGCCCTTCGATACGATCAATTTCATCCCAAGTGCTACCACCATTTGAAGATACTTCAATACTTACATAGTCATTTAAATTATCGAGAGAAGCTCTGCTAAATAATAAATTCAACGTAGCACTCGTATAAGATGATAAATCTGCTTCACGCTCAACACCTTCGCCACCACTGTCATTATCACGCACACGCAATACGAAATCTCTCCCTAAATCACTGCGCACCTGTTCATCCCCAGAAGTTGCTCCGTTGCTTTCGTTTATTTCCAACCAGTCAGTAGACCAATTTAATGTACCGTTATTACCTGAATAACTCCTCGCATTAAATTCGTCAAGAAAATAACCAGAACAACTTGGCTCGGGAGGTGGTTCGCCGCCCCCGCCCCCGCTACCTTTTTCTATGGCAAGCGCTGCTATATCCGTATCGCTAAGTACGCTGTCAAAAATACGGACATTATCGAGCAAACCACCATAAAGACGATCAGCATTCAAATCCTGTCGCGCTCCAAGATAAATATCAGTTGTCGGGTTAAAAGCATCGCTACCCCGCGAATCCGAGTTCTGCAGCACACCATCGAGATATACATTAGCTCCCTTCCCATTTGCAACTGTTAACGTATAGGTGTGCCAGAAATCATCTTTTATGATACTGCTGACATCAAATTCCAAAGCGGTATTATTAAGGGTGTCATTCTCATCACGAATCACGGTGCGTAATATATTGGGATCAGTGCCATGTGCGTCTTCGTTAAGAAAAACATTGAGACTGCTGACACCATTTATATCGCCATGGCTGTACATATATTGAAACAACGAACCTGAATTGTCATCTATCTTAAAGCCGAATGACACAGTGAAATCTGTGCCAAATGCAAAATCGGGCACTAAGACATAATCATTTATCTCATCAAAACCCAACGCGCCATTTTCTTGTCCACTGACATTCCACACTGGACCATTGAATAATGTACCATCATGCCCACTTATTGAATCAACAGCGATAGCGCCACTGGTTTCATCTAGCTTCCAATGTGCAACAGGGTTTGCAGAGGGTATATTTGCAAGTTCGTCAATTTCCTCTTGGGTTAGTGCACGGTTATAAAGACGCACATCATCTAACAATCCTTCCCATGGTTTGTTTTCCCAATTGCTATTGCCAATCGTAATGTCAGCGGTATTTTCGTTTAACGACGCAATTGCTGGTTCGCTTAATTCTAACGCGCCATCAACGTAGATATGCACTTCTTCGGTCACACTATCGTATGAAGTGGCAAGGTGGTACCACTGATTGGTATTAAAAATTGTGTCGGGTGTATAAATTGCTCCACCAATGCCAACATACAAATAACCACCAGACAAAGCCATCCAATAGGAATCGTTCTGCCCGATTTGTTCCTTACTAATCACTCGCTGGGTCGATGACATAAATGCTGATTGATTGAATACCCAAGCTGACATCGTCAGCGCCTCTGTAAGCGACAACGTGTCATCATGTGGGACAACTATTTGGTCATTTGATCCATCAAAATCTAAAGCACCGTCGATGCGACCCCCAGCTTCCCAAACTGGACCGTTAACCAGCTCTCCATCGTGACCACCTACCGAATCCAATGCCTTGACGCCACTGGTTTCATCTAGTTTCCAATGAGCGATGGGCTCATTGGATGGTGGAAGCGCACACGGTCCCACGCCACACTCACATCTATAAGTAATCGTGAATTTTGGATGCAAACTTGAATCAGCCGCATCACTACTGTGGAATTTCTTTTGTTATTGCCTGAAGCAGACGGAGACAAAAGTATCATTCCATAATTAGGGTAATCACTTGTCACCCACGCTTGTGCAAGACTAGTTATATCTAACGAATTCCATCCTGCCCCATTCGGTGTAAACGCACCGGCAATATTTGCATCGTAATCACCACCTGGAGTACTCCAGGAATTTATTCCATTATAGTCATTCCACGTAACACCATCTTCTGTCCATGCACGTGTAAGTGCGTGCGCTTCTATTTCATCATTTGCACCGCTACTACTATGCATATACATTTCCAATACAGCCGAATCCAATTTCGCAGTTGATGGTATTGATGAAAGATCAAACTGAAATAATATACGATAATTTTTATTCGTCTCAGAATCAATTTTTAAATCTTTATCCGTTTCTTTATTGTGATCTTGATGACCTGAGTCACCTTCAATAAAACTATCTATTCCCTCGCTACCCGGTTGCAATAATATGGTTTGAGTATTGGGATTAAAAACTTGCATATTGTTTCCAGTAATAGTGTGCGTCACACCATTGGAGAGCGTTCCAGTTGCCGCAATAGTAACTGGTGAATCATTAGTTGGTGTATAGGTTGCAGTATATGAATTAGCACCAAGCGATGTAGCAGGAAGTGAATACCCTGTACACCCGCTATCATCAGCTACCCATGTAGCATGCTCTAAAGCAGCTTGCGCAAGATACACTACTTCAGTTTTCTCATTTTGTGATGCCACATTATTTGTATTCATCGCGCTTTGACTATTTATAAGCAGTGCAATGCTTGCAATGACGGTAATTATGATTACAACCGGTAATAACGCAAAACCGTGTTGTATTTTTATGCTCTTAAGTGTTATATCAAAGTGGATCATTGCGCTGCACCCACACGAACACGTGCGTTTAAACTGACCACCTCACCATCAGGTGGAGAGAGTTCTAAAGTTATATCTACTAGCTGTGCACGATCACCCGCGGACATGGGCACACGTTCAAATCGGAGTAGCGTTACATTTTCTGCAATGGTTGATTCAACATAGTCCCTCCCGTCAACTGTACCGCTAGTGTTTGCATCCCACGGGACCGCAATGCGTTCAATCAACGCACCATTATTTAAATAATAAACAAGTGGGTCTAACCAATCTTCGTCAACATTGCCGTCTTCATCATCATCATTTACATCACCTTCATCCACTTGAGTGTCACCATCATCATCTACCCCCACAACTCCAGGCGCACCATCGCCATTCATATCTGCACTAGAATCTTCATCTATACTTCCATCGCCGTCATCATCCATACCGTTGATAGGATCTTCACTTTGTGCAAGATCATTACTTTCATCATCATCACCCGCAGGTGAAAATATAAAGTCTTTAGTACCGTTTCCATCATCATCAAAATCACGAATACCCGCCTTACCATCTTTCTGAGAATCTGCAGGCAAGTCTTCGTCGTAACGACCATCGTTATCGTTGTCAGCATCAGGCACTCCATTACTATCCAAATCTGAATCAAGCGGTAAAGACACCGCAAGCACCGCTGTTGCTAACGTACTTCCGGTTTCAGGCGGTGAAGCTGGTATGGTTTGTTCACGAACATTTTCACGATACGTCGTGACAACATTGTCGCCTAATGGAATAAGCAATTTCCTGGTTGATGTCACTGCTTTCGTCATACGCTGCATGGCATAGTCAGCCGCTTGAACTGAGTCGTTGCGTGTTTGTGTGGCACTATTTGCCTCAAGTGCTTGACCTATAACTCCATCCATTGCCGCAATCAGTAATGCTGCGATTACCATCGCAACCAACATTTCGATAAGCGTGAAGCCTTTTTTATTTATTATTAACATCGTTAACTTGTTACAAAAATAACTAACTTAACGACTCGTAACGGATTCAAAAATCTGAGCACTACCCTCTATTTCAACGCGCACCCACATCAAACCATCATCCACCCCGGTAAATGCATCTGCATCTGCATCGGCGTTATCGCCATCGTAACCAAATAAAAAAACTAAACGTCTATCAGTTGTACCGCCGGCATCTGAAAAACTTGTTGGAACCGTTGCACTAGCCGCTGCGGCTGCAGCTGTTTCTAATGCGCTGTAAGGTTGTGCTAAAACCTCCTCCATTTTACTGAGCAGTTGAAAATGCTGTGTGGATAAAGATTGATGCACTTCAGAACCTGCCAATGCCCCTTCCATGGATTCAAGTGCAGGCATAAGAGTAATTGCAATCAAAAAGGTTGCGACGATAATCTCTATATATGAAAAGCCATCTTGTAAGCGCTTAACATAAAATATGTAGCCAACACGTTTCACTGGCTGGTTACTCTACCGTTGTAAGGTTGCACACTTACATTATATGTATGCACTCCTTTAGCTAATTCAACAACACCGTTGTTAAGTTGATATGTAGTTCCTGTGTTTGAGTCAAACCAAACTGGAGTGCCATTTGCATCAAACAACAAAGATTTACGTCGCACCGAATCAGTAAATAAAAATGGCTCTGTTGAATTTACAATACTAACGTTGATTAAATTAAAATCTGTATTTAAATTATAATCATATGGATTTTTATTTATAGGATGGTATGCAATAAATTCTTGGCCCACTGGAATAACCGTTAAATCTGCTTTGTAAATTGTTATTTGTTTACTTGCACGATTTATATCTACCCCATAAGTTTCTCCCGTGCGTAAGGCTTCACTGCGAGCAAAACGAATTGCAGCCACAATTTCATTCTTAGCCAAATCAAGTTGATAGGTATCGTTAGAAGTAAAAGAAGGAAGTGCCATTACTGCAAAAGTTGCCATGATTGACACTACAATCATGGTATCTAGTAGAGTAAAGCCTTTGCTACCCTGCGATTTCATAAAAACAATTAAACCCCAGCATATTCTGCCAGGGAAAATTAACGATTAGTTATCTGCAATAAATTCACCGGTGACGGTGTCGTAGCGCCAACCACCTGCTGCTGCTGAAGCAAGTCCTAATACGCCTGCACTCACCACAACAATAGTATTACTGCTGCCTTCGGGGTTATCTGGAATCGCTCCTTTTAGATAAGGTCCGTATTTGAAGGTAGCGTCCTTACCGGTACAGGCAAGTCCATCGTCATTGGTATAGCGTGAGAGTTGTGCGATTAGCGCTTCTTGACTATTCGCGGCACCGGTGCCTACGGCTGCACCACTTCCACAGGTAGCACCGGTAGCAATATTGGCACCAGGGTATTCACCGTGTTCTTGATAATAGAATTCAATGGATGAACGTAAGTTGGCTAAATTGGATTGCAAGGCTGCCGCCTTTGCATCATTAGTGCTGGCAGAAAACTGCGGCACAATAATTGCCGCTAAGATCGCTAATATAATCACAACAATTAAAAGCTCCACAAGTGTGAATCCTTTCGCTTGTTTTACTTTTGATAAATACATTTTAAAATTCCCTCTCAATTAATATTAAATATTTGTATGCAAACCTTTACTTTTAGGTTATCGGCAGTTGAGCGAGGTCTTTAAATGACTCAGTTCACATAATTGATAAATGCTAGTAATTTAGCTATAACTGGCACCAGCAGATAATAATTATGTTGTATATATGGAAAATTTCCTTATTTTCAGTAATTTACATATACATGTAAATCATAGCAGTGATAGTGAATGAGCTTGTTTGGTTAGTGAACTGCTCGAGACAAAGAGAAAATTGGCAAAATTAATGAACTGACAATAATGCCCACTAAACCACCCATTAATAACAGCATAATCGGCTCTGCGAGCTTAGATAAGGTTTGTAAATATTTTAATAACTCAGTCTCGTAATGATCTGCTATTTTTCCCATTACTATAGGTAAATTACCGGTCTCTTCGCCGGTAGTTATCATTTGCTTTACTAGCGGTGGAATAAAATTTACTTGTGCAAAGCCACTGCTGATACCACTACCTTCTTGTACTTTTAGCTCTACATCACACAAAAATTTTTGATAAAGCTTATTTTGCACAGTATTTTTACAGTCTGCTAAGGTATCCATAACACTCACACCGTTAGCCAATGACAAACTCATAACGCGCAAAGACTGAACTAGATACAACTGTGTAAACACACTCTTTATAACTGGAAAAGATAATTTAAAATTATCAACAAACACTCTGCCTGACTTACTACTAATCCACTTACCCACTAGTATTATTAAACTTGCGAATACTGCGATGATAATCATCCAATGATTAGTTAAAGCTCCGCTCATCCACATGAGTGATTTTGTAGTGACTGGCAATGTATCGTGTATTTTTGCAAACATATCCGCAAACTTTGGGAATACAAACGTTAGTATAAATATCACTACACCAAGAGAAAATAATCCCAAGATACAAGGATACGATACTGCTGAAATTAACGTATTCCTTAACTTTTCTCGTCGCTCCTCCATATCCAGTATCTGTTGCAATACATCCCCCATGAATCCACCTTCTTCACTCGCAGATATCAAATTTACCTGTGTTGATGTAAAGACATTGGGATATTTTGACAAGGCATAGGAAAACGATTTGCCTTCATCAATGGTAGAAATCAATTCACTAATTAGATTTTTTACAGCTGGCTTTTCAATTTGTTTTTGTAAAGCAGATAATCCTGCGTACAATGGAGTCCCAGTCTGTAGCAACAATTGAATTTGCTGAAATAGAAAAATCCTATCTTTCGATGAAACTTTTTTAGCAGAAAATAGCGTTAATTTTTTCTGCCACGGATTGTTTTGTTGATCAACGACTTTATCTGCAGTTGATGGTCTTATTTCGATAGGCATAGAAGTTTACTCAACCAGTATTAACCACACGAGTTACTTCTTCAATCGTGGTTACACCTTCACGAACTTGATCTAAACCATCCGAAAATAACGTTTTGACATGATTCTTTTTAATATAATCATCTAATTGATCACGACTTGGGTTTGTTATAATTAGTTGCTGCAATTCTGCATCCGTTTTCAATGCTTCGTAAATACCGATGCGTCCCCTATATCCAGAGTCATAACATTCAGCACACCCTCTGCCACGATGAAGTCTTACTGCTTCTTTTTCTGACCATCCATATCGCTTAACAAGTTCAGGTGGAGCCAAAGAACTCGTTTTACATGCAGGACATATCACTCGAACTAAACGTTGTGCTACAACACCAATCATCGCTGAGGACAAAAGGTAGGGCTCTATTCCCATATCTATCATGCGATTAACAGCTCCCACACTATCATTAGTATGTAATGTCGATAAAACAAGGTGACCTGTGAGCGCTGCTTGTACTGCAATTTCTGCTGTTTCGCGTTCGCGTATCTCACCTACCATGACTACGTCTGGATCTTGTCGCAATACATGCTTTAACACTTTTGCAAAGGTTAAGCCGATTTTAGGCTTCACTTCATTTTGATTAACAATATCAACTTGGTACTCAACTGGTTCTTCAATCGTTACAATATTTTTCTCAATAGAGTTTAAGTAATTTATTGCTGCATATAAGCTAGTAGTTTTTCCGCTGCCTGTTGGTCCAGTAACCAGCAATAATCCATAACTACTGTCTAACAAATTAGTAAATACATCGAGCGACTGTTTACTCATACCTAATTTATTAACATCAAGGATTGCTTGATTCTTATCTAATACACGTAATACTATTTTTTCTCCATATAATCCTGGCAATGAGCTAAATCGCAAATCAACTGAGCGACCTTGAGTTTGCACTTGTATTCGACCGTCTTGAGGTAGTCTACGTTCTGATATATCTAGATTAGCCATGACTTTTAATCTCGAAACTAAAGCGGGATGTAATTCAGCCTTTGGCGCCATAACTTCATATAGCAAACCATCGATACGAAATCGAACACGTGATTTACCTCGTGCGGGCTCTATATGAATATCACTGGCATGATCTTGAACCGCACGTTGAATAATTGAATTAATTAAATTAATTACTGGACTGGCTGCAGCAACCTCATCAATAGCCGCATAGTCATGATCAAGTTGGTTATCGATGACTTCAAAATCTTCTTCTAATTCTCCAATAAATTCAGATGCAAGATTACCATTTGAATAAGCTTCGTTTATGTTCTCAAGAATATCTTCACGTCTAGCAAGGATTGGTCGTACACGACACCCTAATCGTTCTTCTATTTCATTAAAACTTGGAACCGCTTGAGCATCTGCAGTGGCTAAAGAAAGTTCGTCTCTTATTTTGAATAGTGGAAGTACTTTTAAACGTTTTGCTACACTCTTATCTAACAAACTTACCACTTCCAGGTCATATAGATCTGCTCTTAAACGAATATATGGAACCGATAATTGCTCGGATAGAGCTTTCAAAATATCTTGTTCGGTAACCCATCCACGGTCTACAATAACTTGCCCAAGCTTTTTTCCAGTAGCGTCTTGTAATTTCAAGCCCTCTTCTATTTGTGCCGCTGTAATGATTCCTTTTGCCAATAAAATGTCGCCCAATCTTACATTTTCTTTGAAATCAGGCTGAATTGCTGAAATGGTAGTTTCCTGGCCATCTGTTTTTAAAATACCAATTACATTTTTAAAACCAGTAATTTGGAAAGCCTCTAGTATTTTGTCTTTAACATTTGCAAGCTTAATACTCCCGCCCACTTTAGTTAACTCATCTTGTGTATCGAGCAATACTTCTAACGCTTCACTATTAATGAGCGAGGTGGTTATTAGATCAACGACTATATGGTTTTCATTTTGATTAATACAGTCTGCCACAATCGCTTTAAACTTTTCTATTGATTCTCCCACAAGTTTTGAACGAGGCGCAAGATATGTCATAGCTCCCACGCGACTGCGCATAATCTCTTGAGTAATATATTCTTCTGCAGCGCTCATAATTAATTAACTATTAATTTCGCAGGTATAGAGAAAGGCATTGATCAAACATGAAAAATATTTAACTAACAAAACGCAATTTTTCGAGTTGCAGACTATTCAACTGCTCAGAAAGTGGAATCGGTTTACCAACACCGTATCCTTGAGCATAATTAATACCGATATCTTTAATACAACGTATGATGTCTTCGTTTTCAACAAATTCTGCAATCGTTTCCAGCCCACGAACTTGGCTAACTTGATTGATCGCCCTAACAATCTCATGTGTGAATGGATCATCGACAATACCTTTGATAAACGACCCATCGATTTTAAGATAATCAACTGGTAAATTTTTCAAATATGCAAATGAGCTTAAACCAGAGCCAAAATCATCCAAGGCAAACCGAAACCCTTGATCTCTAAGAATACCCATAAGATGCTTTGCATCTTGTAAATTATTAACTGCGACAGTTTCAGTGACTTCAAAACATATTATTTCAGGTGAAACCTGGTACTTATCTGATAATGAGGTAATTAAATCTACTATATTAGGCTCATTCATAGATTGGCCAGATAAATTTATAGTCCAAATGTAATCGAATACGTTTGATTGCGTTGAGGCCTCCATAAGCAGCTTAAAGCTATTCTCGATGACCCATGCATCCACGTTTGGCATGAGTCGAAATCTCTCTGCAGCAGGAAGGAATTTTATGGGTGGAACAATACTGCCGTCTTCATTCTTCATGCGTAGTAATATTTCAAAATGCAGTGTGTTCGACGAATTATCAATAGGTTGAATTAATTGACAAAATAATTCTAATCCATTTTCAACAAGCGCTTTCTGAAGCCTTCTAACCCAATGCACCTCTCCTTTTCGACGTTGCAACTGAGTATCGCCTGATTGATACACTTGCACTAAATTACGACCTTGCTCTTTGGCTACGTTCACCGCTAGCTCTGCAGCTGCAAAAATACTTTGTATACTTTCACAATCTGCATTCATTTCTGCCACACCAATACAAGCAGATGTTTCATAACTCTGATCATCCCAAGAAAAGCCCATCTCCTGAATTGCTAATCTAATATTATCAGCAATACTACAGCCCATCTCTAATGAGCATGAATCAAGCAACACTCCATATTTATCACCCGTCAAACGTGCAACAGAATCAGTATCTCTAATTTTTTCACGTATCTGCTTACCTACATCAACGATTAACTGATCTCCTGCTTTTGTGTCTGCTGTATCATTTACAACTTTTACCCCATCGATATCTATATGCAATATGCAGAAGGTTTTTCCTTCAGACTGTGCTGTATTAAGTGCAGATTCAAGCAAATACTCAAAGCCATTTCTTTTTAGCAACCCAGTAAGACTGTCATAGTTAGCCATAGTCACTTTAGCGGCTTTTCTCGCCATAGTTTCTAACAAATTTCGATCACTATTAGAAAAGTCTCGTGCATAATTTGGATTCAATGTAACAAGCATTCCACTTACTTCTTCGTTAGTAATCAGTATTGGGCTACATGCTATTTTATAAGGTACATCTGGTATTAATGAATCTCGTAACGCATCAGATAAATCATTCATCACCAAACTTTTCCCATTTTCTTCCAACCATGGAAATAAGTTATTTTTTACCTGTAGTAACATGGAATGAACATAATGAATTGTGTATTTAGTATTATGATGAAATATAGTTAAATCTTCTCTTGGCATAATTAAAACCGCCATTGCAACATCTAAATAATCTGTGCAATTTTGAACAAGATTTTGCAAAACTTCAGGACCATTAACTAATCCACTAGATTGGTCATCCGTATCATATACAAGGTTTAATTCTTCATACCTTTCTTCTAATTCATATGCCATCGAACTCAACTCTGATAAAAGCGCTCTCTCTTTACTTACAAGTGAGGCAATGAGTTCTAAGCTTTCTTCATCTGTTTTATTTTTTTTATTTTTATTGCTATCTGATTTAACAATGATAGAAAGTCCTCCACATGGTCTATCTGCTAAATCAAATAACACGATATGATAAAGTGATTCGCTATTTACAGATGACCGAAAATATATTTGATCAGAATTATCTAGATTACGTTTTATGTTTTTATGTAATTCACCTGTTACTTCATTAATCGATTCCTTGTATGACTGCACGTTTAACCAGAATACGTTACCATTCGCATCACAAGCGGAAAATGCCTGTATATTTGAATTTAAATGCGTAATCAGTTGACTAAATTTAATATAATCAATTTCTTTTAGTGGATTTTTCACGCTACCAACCCGAATTTATTTCTATAGTCATCTAGCAATTTAATCAATTTTCGAATACTTACAGGTTTTTCGAGAAACATTGTATGTTGAATATCTCTCGTCCATTCTCGATGTTCTATTTCTGTTTTAGAGGTAAGCACTAGTATTGGAAACTTTCTGTCAGGCATCTCTTCATCAATTTTTTTACACAAATCTCTTCCATTCATACGTGGCATATCAATATCTGTAATTAGAAAGTCTGGTAATTTTTCTTTTAATTTATCTAGCGCTTGCTCGCCATTAAATGCCGAAACTACTTTATATCCGTTTTTCTCTAATGCTAGCGTCATAACTCTAACCACATGAGGCTCATCATCAACAATTAAAATATTTTTCATGTTTAAACTGCCCTTTCTAGCATTGAAGAATTATTTTCTAATATAATCGTAAACTCTGATCCTTCTCCTATTACACTTTGCAATTTAAGTTTACCGTGATGCAAATTGATAATATCTTTAGCAAGAGAAAGACCTAATCCATGGCCAGTACGCTCCCTCACATTTTCATCATTAGAGCGATAAAATTTTTCAAAGATTTGATGCTGCTCGTTGGCATCAATACCAATTCCAGTGTCGCGCACTCTAATATGAATTGAATTATCGACTTGCTCTGCAGACAGAGTTACTGTTCCAGTTATATCGCTATATTTAATAGCATTCGTTAGTAAATTGTTAATTGCAATGCGTAGCAAATCTTTGTCAACATATAATGACGAAATTTCATTTGGCACATCAAATATAAATTCTAAATTTTTAGAACGGCCGCTTCTTTTTATAGTTTCAAATACATCTTTTAACAAGTCACGTAATTTAACATGCTGCCTCTCGGGATTTAAGCTACCCATTTCTATCTTTGTAATACTCAACAGATTGTTAATAAGCATAGATATCCGCTCCACCTCATCATGAATCACATTAATTGCTTCAGTACGAAACTCAACAGATTGTCCCTCCTCTCGCTGTAATGTTTCGCTATACATCGCAAGCACATTGAGTGGAGTTTTTAGCTCATGTGCTACATGCGCTACAAACTCTCCGCGAGCATTTTTTGCAAAACTCTCTTCAGTAACATCTTGAAACAGTACTAAAGTTCCATACACGTGTTTAGTGTCTTTAGGCGAAAATAAGGGATACGCTTTTATAGCAATACGGCTATCAGTAGAATGTTCGGGTGTAAATTCCAGTTTTTCAGAAGGATAATTTGATGTAGGATTATTTTTTATTTTTTTAATATATTTTATTGCATTTGAATCAGCTAACCAATTTTCAATGTCACTATTTATAATTGTATCTACTGGTACATTCAGCAAGCTTGATACTTTAGAATTCACAAAGCTGACATTACCCGACTCATCAAACACCATAACGGCCTCTGGCAATGCTTGAAGTACACTTTCTATTTTTGATTGTTTGTAAGTCAGTAGTTTTGATGACGTTACTAAATCACTTTTATTCGTTTCTAATTCTAATATTCTCGATTTCGCGAGACTAACAAAATCATTAAATTTGTGAATAAACTCTGACAACTCACCACTCGCTTGTATTTGGACTTGTTCAAAATTACCTTTATTAACCAAATCATTTATTTTGTTCCCTGCGGCTTTTAATGGTCTAATTTCTCGTTTAATCAAATAGAGAAATAACGCTGCAATCAAAAATATTGGTAGCGAAATTGATGCTAAGAACGGAATTTCACTTGCAGTTAATCCATATTTTGGCTCATAGAATCCTAGCCTCACGTAACCAAGTAGCGCCCCCTTTTCTATAAGGGGCGAATGAAATTCTATAATTTTCTTACCATCACCTTCTAATGTAAGTCTTTTCTCTGCTAACCAGCTACTCGGATCTGCAGGTGGCTTTAGCTTTGGGATAATAATTCCTGGTACAGCAGCACTTGTAATTAATAATCCTGTCTTATCAACTATTGCACCGTATGCAAAATTTTGATCATTTTCATTGTATTTTATAAGTTCTAAGGTTCCTCGGTGACCGTCATTTGGAACCAGTTGGTAATAAGGTATTTCAGATATTAATCGAACCAGATCTATACCTTGTGTGCGAATTTGTGCAATACGAGAGCTATGCAAATGATTAAATATCAAATAAACAATAGAAGCTGCAGCAAACAATGAAGCTAGTATTACCATAAGCCCCATACGTTGACTTACCCAAGCAGACATATTATTTGAATTATTTTTAGTCATTTTATTTAATAACATCCATTACTATAACTAGCGGGGTTTGCTGGATGTCGCGAACTGCAGGTAGATGAAATTATAGGAGTATTTTCTGTTGGTTTTATAACAGCAACATCAGCAGACTTTTCATCAATCTCATTAGTAGATGAATCATCTTTAAAGCTTTTATCAGTTTTTACATTGATATCAGTAGCTCTATTTTCCAGCTCACTCTCGATTCTAAGAGCACGCGCTTTCTCAGCATTATTGATGATATTATTATGATCATCGACAATATGCGGTGTAATCATTACAACCGTCTCAGTATTTAAACTGCTATCTGACTTATTAGAAAAAACACGCCCTAGCAAAGGTATATCTCCCAATACTGGAACACCTTGCTTACTTTGATCTAAGCTGCGCCGAATCAAACCACCAATAAATACTGTTTGCCCATCTTCAACTAGCATTTGAGTTGATACTTCGGTTGTCACTTGGCTTGGAATTCCATCTTCAACACGGCCAGTGCTTACTTCTGGATGAATCGTGAGCATGATTCGGCCTTGCCCATCAACAGATGGTAGTACTCGCAAAATCACGCCTGACTCTAAGAACTCAATGGTTTCACTGGTGATTTGATTAATCGTTGTCGTAACTCGAAAGCCTAATCTGTCACCAATAATTACTTCTGCCTCTTGGTCTTCAAGAGCTAATAATTTTGGTGTGGATAATGTACGCAATCTTCCTCTAGTAAACAGTGTGTCTAATGCCACTTCAATATTTGGAGTAACCAAGTCAAAAAATAATCCCGGTGATAACGAATTTGATAACCCCCTTGTTCCTGCTGCGCCTGTTCCTCCATCCGAGCTAAAGATTTTCGTCCAATCTAATCCAAATGATTCAGTATCTCGCAGTGAAATCTCTAATATTTTAGCTTCGATAAATATTTGTTTTGGCTGTTGGTCTATCTCAGCTAATATAGTTTCGATTCGTCTAACAAATGAAGGCAAATCTTCAACAATAAGCATTCTACGTTGAGCTAGATTGGTGATCTTTCCATATTCCGACAAATATGTTTCTAATATTTGTTCTACAACACTTGTATCTGAATATTCGACTTTAAAAGCTCGTAACTCTGTTAACCCACTTCTCGCATACTTTCCGCTTTCTTCACGCTTAATAATAAAAAAGCTGCCATTTCGATATTCAACTGCATATCCCGCAGCATCAGCAATGGATAATATTGCTTGTCTAATGGTTACATTATATAAGTTAACGGATATTTCACCCGAAACATCCTTAGCTAACACAATATTTACACGTTCTTTAATAGAGAGCATCTCCATTGCTTCTGATATTTCAACATCATGGAAAGTCAAAGATATTTTTTTAGATTCTTGCGCTGATACATTTGCTATTAATGAAGCTATTATGCATAACGCAAAGACGTGAACTATCCTATAGAGACACTTTATGTAATTATTTTTATTCATTTTAATTTTTTATGCGCTTCACTCACGTGTAGAGTTATTTCTTTACCATTTCTAACCAAAGTTGCTGAGCCTTCCCCAATGGAAATCATTTCGTAACCTCTTATCTTATCCCCCACGAAAAGCATTAAACCATCAATATTTGCAATCGAATTTTGACTTGAGGATAAAGTTGCTCGCAAGCTGTCTTCTGATAATGTAGAACTTTCTTCTGGCACTTTTCTTTGCTTGGTCGAATCATCGCTCACAAACCCTGGATTTATAAATGGGTTTTTTTTAATAACTGAGTTTCTTTAACTTCAGCGTATCCATACCCACATAATGAGTAACTCACGATTGCCAATAAGGTAAAGAACTTAACCTTCATTCTAGAGACCCTTATATGACGCTATGGTTAATTTCATTAACAGTATTGAGTTATTGTCATTATTATTAATTGTGTTTAGCTCCAAACTTTTTATCACAATAAAACCCAACTGAGCTCTTAGCTCATGTAGCCACTTATACAAGTCAAAATATCCTCCTGAAAGTTGTACATTAAATAATATTTCTTGAAACATCTGTATTTGATTGCCTTGAACAGGCTTTACTCCTATTAAGTTGATATCGTGATTCCATGAAATATTGTGCAATTCGCCAATAATGAATGCCTCCATTTTCTTTTCAGGCAAATCAGCCATATCACCTCTCAAGTTGTGCTTAATTTCTTTTACCTCTTGAGCTAACTTCAGCTGTTGTTCATCCAATTTATCTTTATTAGAAACCAATTCTTTCATTTCATTTCGTGTCATTAATCCTGTTTTTATATCCTTAATTTGCGGCCAAATACCATATGCAGACGAAGCAGCAACTAGCAGAAAAATCGACCCAACCATCATCAGTAAAAATGTTTTTTGATTTAATTGATTTAAGACTTGCATGATTAACTTATTTTATTTTCCAGGTTAACCGTTATAGCCAAATTAAAATTTACAGACTTTGTCTTGTTTCTTTTATTTGAAGAAGTTTCAAGTACTTTTGCATCTAATATTTCTGACTGATCTAACAAATTATTTACAAAAGATGACAATGTAGAATGATTAGAAGCTTGGCCTGAAATTAGCATCTTTGTGCCAATCGCCAACGATTGTTTTTCCTGATCTGAGGTTACAATTAAGAAATAACCCGTATTAACTAAATTTTCTTCTTCTACCTCTATCTCAGTACGTTGAAATTTCATACTTGTAAACCATATGTCTACATCCTGAATGGCAACATCGATAGCAACAAACAAGTCTTCAGCATCTACAGCGCTTCTTAATCCACTTAACAAAGCCCACTGATAAATTAATTCTTTCTTTTCTCCACGTAGCAGCCTGAGATTATCACGTTGCTGTGAAGTAATTTCTTTAATTTTGGATAATTTTATTATCTCTAAATTTGTTTCATTTTTTACATGCTCTAATGCTCCATAAGCAACACTTACCACAATAAACACACATAAAATAATGAACCCAAATAACTTAAGAGCGTGTAGCTTCCATACATGCTCGCGATATACTGTAGGAATCAAATCTATCTCACTCATTGTTTACCAACCCTTTTAGTGCCAAGCCTGTAGCAATTGCCATATCCGGTGTAGACATTTCTTCAAATATTTCTTGCGAACTAGCATTACGAAAGGATGCTAAAGGGTCAGATAAAGATTGAACGGATATGTTTAATTTTTTATCTAGATAATCATCCACACCTTTTATATGCGCAAGACTGCCTAAAAGAAATATATTGGTTATCGACTCACCTTGGTTTTCTGATGCTGCAAATATAAGTATTCTATTAATTTCATCTATTAACTCTGAGAATATCGGCTTCGCGATATCGAGTAGTGTTTTAGTGACATCTTCATCTATGTATGTAGATTGAGGAGAGCTTGAATTTGAATCTGAACCTGAACCTGAGCTAGACCCATTTCCAATCTCAAAACCATGCTTATGCATAAGTCCCAGTGTTGCTTCATGGGGCATCTCTAAAACATTAGACATCTTTTCAACAAGTGCCTTAACGCCAAAATTAATTTGATGATCAAATAATAATCTTCGTCCTGAAGTAACCGTCAAATAACTCTTATCATTGCCGAAGTTTATTACTAAGACGTTTTGATAATTCTGCTTTTGATGTATTGAATACACCAAACGCTTAATAGCTGCTGGCCTTATCTCTAAAGCTTCTACATGCAAACCTGAATTGCGCAACAATTCTAAATATGAAATCACTAAATCTTGTTTAACGAGTGCAACAAGCGCCAGTTGCTCACCATGCTTATCATCAGATCGAACGGGTAAATAATCGATTACATATTGAGATAGATCTTCGTCTATACGGCCTTGTAATGCTTGTAAGATCGATTCACTGTCGTCACTATTCTTAGACTTTGTATAGTTAATCGAATATATTCGCACATCACTTGATGGCATAGATGAAATAATATTTTTCCCTTTAAATCCATGTTCTTTTATAACTTGATGCAATATTGGGCGAAGATTTTTTGGAGAAGACAATAATTCTTCACGTGATTTTTCATACTTGATTGAACAACATGATCTTAGCCCCACTTTTCCATTAATCATGGTTCCTAATTGAACTAAATTAATGTTATCAATCGAAAAGTCGACACCTATAAGACCCGTTTCTGTCCATGGAACAGAAGTTTGAACACGACGAGAAAATGATTGCAAAGAAATCATGTTTAATAATTAATGTCGTCCTTAACATGCATGCCCGTACTAACTCTATTTGGGGTGTTAAGCGATTAGTTATCTGCAATAAATTCACCGGTGACAGTATCGTATCGCCAGCCACCTGCTGCTGCAGATGCAAGACCTAATACGCCTGCACTCACCACCACAATGGTGTTGCTCGTGCCTTCAGGGTTATCTGGAATTGCACCTTTTAAATAGGGCCCGTATTTGAAAGTGGCATCTTTACCTGTACACGCAAGTCCTGCGTCATTGGTATAACGAGTGAGTTGAGCAATGAGCGCTTCTTGACTATTCGCAGCACCGGTACCTACGGCAGCACCGCTTCCACAGGTCGCACCAGTGGCGATATTTGCACCAGGATATTCACCATGCTCTTGATAATAAAATTCAATGGATGAACGCAAGTTTGCTAAATTTGATTGCAAAGCTGCAGCCTTTGCATCATTAGTGCTAGCTGAAAACTGTGGCACAATAATCGCGGCTAAGATCGCTAATATGATCACTACAATTAAAAGTTCCACAAGGGTGAAGCCTTTTGTTGTATTAGATAGTTGAATATCCATTTGTCAATTTCCTCTAATTGTTATCTTTGCATGCACAGCTAGAAGAGGTATCGACACATACCTTACAATCTTTATACAAACGGACTAAATTCTAGAGTGAACGCAACAAATAACACTACACATGGCGCTTATTAAAGAATAATTAATTTGGGAATTTTCGATTAAGGATTCGATCTAAAATTGAATATTCAATTCATTAATTTAGTGCCATTTATTCCTATAAATAGACCTTTTATACATCTAACCAGACAAATAGATCATCCTGGTTACAAAGTCACTTTATGTAACTAAATATTCTAATAAAATACCATGATATAAATTATCAAGTGCAATTTGAACACGGATGTTATCAAGCAGTGAAACAGATAATTAAAATTGGTCATAACTTACGAATGCGTAAAATTCGTATTAATGGGTTTACCATAGTAGAACTGATGATTGCATTAGCAATCGCTGGTATTATTATGATGGTTGCTGTACCAACCTACCAAGATTACACAACACGTGTTGAAGATGGGCGAGCCGAAAAAGACCTAGTAGTTATTCAATTCACAATTGAAGATTATGAGCTTTCCTATGGAAGTTTGCCGAATTCTTTAGCTGATATCGGTATGGATGGCATGAAAGATCCTTGGGACAACCCATATGTATACGCAAACCATGATGTAGTTCCACCAGGACATAGAAGAAAAGATCATTCGTTAGTGCCCATTAATAGTGATTATGATCTTTACAGTAAAGGCGAAGATGGAAGAAGTGCTTGGCCGTTAACCGCTAATCACAGTAAAGACGATATCATTCGCGGTCGCGATGGCGGCTTTGTTGGTAAAGCAGAAGATTACTAATACCTATTTTTTATGCAAATTCAATTTGCGTTTACCAAGAGCAAAGTAGCAAAAAGAATATTCATTCTTTTTTTTCTTGCAGCCATTTTACCTGTATCTATAACAGGAATTGTCACGTACAACTATGTAACCAACCTACTCACACAGCAAAAGCATAAGCACTTAAGCTTAGAGAGTAAGTCATATGGAATGGCTATATTTGATCGGATTCTAGTTGCAGAGAGCCAGCTTAATGGCCTAGGTGAAAGTTTAATTGATACAAATTATATAAATTTCGAGATCAATCAAATTTTCCAAGAAATTGACTCTTCCAACACCCCATTATTTGAAAATATTAAAGTCTATTCTAACAATTTAAGTTTTAATAATTCTGCCTATAAACATTTACTAGAAGGTAATACGAAAATAACAGTAAACAATGATAATGACGATATTACAATTAACTTCAGCAGACTAATAAATACAGTAGATACAACTTTTTTACTATCAGGTGATGTTAATAAAGAATATATATTCGGCGATATGGATAATTTTGCAGGAGATGATGATGCATGTGTTGTAGCAGATGGTATAGGCTTATTAAATTGCTCAAATAGCTCTCTAAATACAACTACTCTATCTAATTATACTAAATACTTTAATCACGATATTGAAACCTATACGATAGACATAGATGACAAAAATTATATCGTAGCATCATGGGAATTATTTTTAAACGGAAGCTATAATGCTGAAAGTTGGATTATTTATTACACAATTCCTAACGCCGTAGCTATTGCGTCTATCAAGTCATTTGGTAATTTACTGATTCCTTTATTACTACTTTCAATACTTGTAGTCACATTGATTAGTATTAACCAAATATCTAAAATATTAGTGCCATTAGAAAAACTTTCTTTATTGACAAGAAAGATTGCGAAACGTGACTTTAAGGGAAAAGTAGACTTCAATACTGGGGATGAATTTCAGCAGTTAGGCGATTCATTTAACTCTATGTCAACAGAACTAGCCAGACAGTTCACTGTAATGACAGCCATGTCTAATCTCGACAGAGCTATTCTAACAACCATGAATAAAAACAAAGTGATTCAGGCAATCTTTAAGAACTTAGAAGATTATCTTATATATAACTATGCCTCAGTAATACTTTTAGATAATAAAAATGAGATAAATGGAAATTTATATTCTTACAGCAAGACAGATAATAAAATTGATTCAGTTTATCCAGTAAACATAAATGATATAGATATAGACATGTTACTAGACCATACTGATTCATATGTTCGAACACTTGAACGTGATAAGTTAAATACGTTTGAATGGTTAGATGCTGTACATTCTAACTACATTACAACCATTGCAGTTAAGCAAGACCAAAAAACAACAGCCTTAATAATAATCGGCCATGAATACTTGCCACAGCTCAACAAAGAAAGCATGGAGCAATTAAGCAATTATACAGGAAGAGTTAATGTGGCTTTAAATGCTATAGAACGCGAAGAAAGGTTGGTTAAGCAAGCTAATTTTGATGATTTAACCGGCTTACCTAACCGCCAGTTATTATCTGAAACTTTTCTAAAAATGTCACAAAAAAATGACAATCAAAAAGTAGCAGTTCTATTTATTGATTTAGATAGATTTAAAGTAATCAATGACTCACAAGGACACGAAATTGGCGACAAATTACTGATCGAGGCCTCAGCACGAATTCAATCGTGCGTAGATGATATAGGTTTTGTGTCGCGTTATGGAGGAGATGAATTTGTTATCTTATATCCTTTCACTATCGATTCCAGCCACATAACTAATACTGCCAATGAAATTATTAGTCAGCTCTCTAGATTATTTACTATACATAGCTACGAGCAATATATTGGAGCCAGTATAGGCATTACAGTTTACCCACAAGACGGTAGAAACTGGGATGAAGTATTACAAAAAGCAGATATTGCAATGTATAAGGCTAAACAAAAAGGGCGAGGCAGATATTTATTCTTCTCTGACGCTATGCAGGCTGACATACTAGAAAAAGCTTCACTAGAAGCAGATCTTTTCCATAGTATAGAGAACCAAGAAGTTTATATGGTTTACCAACCTCAAATAAATATTGAAACAGGTGATATTTATGGGGCAGAAACACTTATGCGCTGGGAGCATAGTACAAAAGGACATATTTGCCCAGAGAAATTTATATCCTATGCAGAAGAGAGCGGTTTTATAGTTCCACTCGGCATATGGGCAATACAAGCAGCACTAAAGCAATGTAAAGACTGGCAACTAGAAGGTCATTCGCTATCTAAACTATCAATAAACATATCGCCTCGACAATTAAGTCATGAAAATTTTATAAGCGAAGTTGAAATGCTTATTTCTGATTTTGATATACACACTACAAACATAGAGTTTGAAATTACTGAAAGTATATTTTTAAGTGATAACGCCAATATTCTTAATAAATTACATAATTTAAATAAACTAGGCATTAGTATTTCTATTGATGACTTTGGAAAAGGATATTCTTCTTTAAGCTATTTAAAAAACTTGCCCGTACAAACATTAAAAATTGATAAATTATTTATTGACGATATTCATAAAGACAAAGAATCTGTAGCGATCGTCAAAGCTATAATTGTTATGGCAAAATCATTAGATAAAACTGTTATTGCAGAAGGTATTGAAACAGTTGAACAATTAAATGTTCTAAAAACTCTTGGCTGCGATATAGCGCAAGGCTATTTCATAAGCAAACCAAAACTAGCTAAAGAGATCATGAACTATTCAAAAACAGCAATCATTAACTTAGAAGACTTTAGAAACAATGTGCTAGGTTCTTGAATTTAAGCAATTTCTTACTGCTCTGGAAATTGTGACAACTCAATTGCGACAATTTCTTTCTCCCAACTGGTAGATATAGTGTTTTCAATAACCTCTTCTATGCCTAAAAGTAGGCATAGAATGCACGGAGATTAATACTATAGAATAACGCTTAATGACTAATTTACATCATGTAGTAATTGTTGGTGCTGGTTTTGGTGGTATACAAACTGCACATCATCTCAAGGGAGCTAATGTTCGAATTACGCTCATAGATCAACATAATTATCATTTGTTTCAACCACTACTTTATCAGGCAGCCACTGCGTTACTCGCTCCTTCCGAAATTGCTTGGCCGATTCGACATTTATTGCGCAAGCGCAACGAGATCACCACTTTATTAGCGAAAGTGATCAATATTGATAAACAAAACAAGAAAGTAATTCTAGAAAATGATGATTCTATTGAATACGATACATTAGTTTTAGCCACTGGGGCACGTCATGCCTATTTTGGACATGACGAATGGGCAGAACATGCGCCCGGCCTAAAAGTATTAGAAGATGCAACTAGTATTCGCCAAAAGATTTTGATTGCATTTGAAAAGGCAGAAAGAGAGACCGATGTTGAGCATCGTGCAGCCTTATTATGTTTTGTTGTCATAGGTGGCGGACCCACCGGCGTTGAATTAGCAGGAACTATAGCGGAACTTGCACATCATACGTTGAGCGGCGAGTTTCGAAATATAGATACCAAAGAAACACGAGTGATTTTAATCGAAGCTGCCACACGCGTTTTACCTAGTTTTGAAGAAAACTTGTCTGCTTATGCTATGGATGCATTAGAAAATTTAGGTGTCGAAGTTGAACTTGGAAAACCTGTGACAGACTGCAATGTGTTAGGGGTAGTTTTTGGGGACAACAAATTGCCATCAAAAACTATCTTATGGGCTGCTGGCGTGCAAGCCTCACCTGCTGCAGATTGGCTAGAAGCAGAAACCGATCATGTAAACCGAGTAATGGTTGAATCTGATTTAACATTAGCGAATCATGCAGAAGTATTTGTTATCGGAGATACTGCAACTATAAATGACGAACATGGTAAACAGGTACCTGGCATAGCTCCAGCAGCTAAGCAGCAAGGTCAATACGTAGCAAAAACATTGCAGCACGACTTAAAGGCCAAACTGCTAGCAATCCGTTTCGCTATAAACATTATGGTGACTTAGCCACTATAGGCAAACGTGCAGCAGTATTTGATATAGGTTGGATGAAGGCACGCGGCAGATTTGCTTGGTGGCTTTGGGGTATTGCCCACATCTACTTTTTAATAGGTGTGCGTAATCGCATTGTTGTCGCAATGCACTGGCTATGGATTTATTTCAAAGGTGATCGAGGAGCACGATTAATTACTCAAACTGATCCCCAACCTCTACTCAAAAAGAAAAGTAATTAAGCTCCTTTCTCGGCTATAATAGTGGTCCGCAATGGTGCCTGGTAGCCTTCCACTGTCAGGCTATGGTCGTCTGGATTCAATGCTTGTTCTAATGAATATCTAGTCATCCATTCAGTCTGACGCTGCTCCTCTACTGTCGTCATCGTAGTATCCACTACATTGATATCTACAAATCCTGCTTCCGATAGCCATACTTTTAATACATCGATACTAGGAAGAGCCCAAACATTTCGCATATTTGCATAACGGTCGTTTGGAATTAGCACATCCGCATCCGGATCATTAATAATGAGCGTTTCAAGAATGAATTGACCGCCCTGTTGCAACTTACTATAGACTTGATTTAGATGTTGCTGCGGCTCTTGACGGTGATACAACACTCCCATAGAGAATATAGTATCAAAACTCGGGGAGTTTTCTGGCAGCTCTTCGAAAGCAAATGGCAGAACAAAAGCTTGTTGAGGGACAGTAGAATATTTTTGTAAAGCATGAAACTGGAACACATAGTGCCAACTTGGATCTATGCCTAACACCAATTCCGCACCCATAGCCTGCATACGTAATGCGTAATAGCCGTTACCACAACCAATATCTAGCACCAGCTTATCTTTTAGATCTAGCTTCGATGCAATTCGCGACCATTTCCAATCGCTGCGCCATTCTGTATCGATATGAATCCCAAATACCGTAAATGGCCCTTTGCGCCAAGGACTTAACTCTTTTAGTTTTTTTTCAAATGAATCTATTTCATTCAACGCAATGTCATCAGGGTTTCCAATTATAATTGTATCTTGATGAAAATCAGTTTCAGTTGAATTAAGCACCGGTAGCGATTCATAAGTATTCCGCCAATCTTTAAAGTGACCATGCTTGGGATTTTCATACTTCTCATCAAGCAAAGTGAGAATTTCAATTTGCTGTTCTTTTAGTTTCGAATCCTTTAGTGCAGAAACTAACGCTTCACGATCGGGAGAAATCATTACATTGTTAATCTTTTATGGCTAAGTAAGAAACAAAATTAAGGTATTTAGTCAAAATAGATACTTTAGAAAATCCAGCTTGATGCAACCTCTCTATGTGTTGCTCATGCGTATCACGTTTCAATACATTTTCTAACGCTTCACGTTTTTGACTGATTTCCATCTCACTATAATCATTTTGACGTTTAAAGTTTTCATGCAATCGCTGCATCAACGCATCTTCATTTTCGTCTTGGTGAGTGATTTTCTCAGACAACAATAATGCACCACCCGCATTCAAACCTTTGCATATACTTTTTATCAGAGCATCTCTTTTGGAACGCTCTACAAACTGCAATGTATAATTTAGTATTGCAAACGACCCATTATTTATCTCAACTTCGGTTACGTCGTCTTGCAAGGGACAAATAAGAGCTTCTAAATGAATACTTGCAAGTCTTTCTTGCAATTGTCTAATCATGGCAATTGAGTTATCTACCGCAAAAATATTTACATTTTCCCTAGCCATCGTCTTGGTCATCGACTTTGCAATAGAGATAGAAGCTTCACCCAAAGAACAGCCTAGATCGTATACATTTGAATTCGGCTGTATGAATTGATTAGCAACAAGCGGCAGTAACTGATTCAGTGCGGTATACCCTGGAACCGATCGTTGAATCATATCGGCAAATACGCCTGCTACATATTCGTCGAAGGCAAAGTCCTCCACTTTGTCTTGTTTAGAAGCGTAAATGCGATCTTTATCAGAGCTAGACATTGGTATTTACCCAATCAACATTTACTGTTCAGAAATTGTACTGTGCTCACGAGTAGCTCGAAATTCAATATTTGGCCATTTCTCTAGTGCCATTTGAAGATTTACTCGTGTTGGCGCGATATAGACTAATTCATCACCATGATCCACAGCCAAATTGAGCTCAGTCTTATTCTTGAACTTGATAAACTCCTTCTCATCGTCACTGCTTACCCAACGAGCCGTTTGCACATTAACTGCTTCAAATTTACACTCAACATTGTATTCATGTTTTAAGCGATGTTGAACAACCTCAAATTGCAGCACACCCACGGCACCTAATATTAGGTCATTATTGGTTAGAGGGCGAAAAAGCTGCGTTGCACCTTCCTCACATAGTTGTATAAGACCTTTCTGTAAAGCCTTCATTTTTAAGGGATCTTTTAACTGTGCTCGACGAAATAACTCGGGGGCAAAATTAGGCACTCCAGTAAATGCCAAGCGCTCACCTTGTGTAAAAGAATCACCAATTCGTATCGTTCCATGATTATGCAGACCAATAATATCGCCTGGATAAGCCCGGTCCACATGTTCACGGTCCTTAGCAATAAACGTTAATGCATCACCAATTTTAACTTCACGATCGAGACGCACATTCGTCAATTTCATGCCCTTTTGAAAACTGCCTGAGCAGATACGCAAAAAAGCCAGTCGGTCTCGATGCTTCGGATCCATATTGGCCTGAATTTTGAAAACAAATCCGGAGAACTTTTCTTCATCTGCTAGCACATCCCTGGTCTCAATTTCTGTAAGGTTGGCTACCCTGGGTTGTGGCGCAGGAGCATATTCAACAAATTTTTCCAATAATTCCGCTACACCAAAATTGTTAATTGCAGAACCAAAGAATACTGGTGTCATTTCACCTTTTAAATAAGCCTGTTGATCAAACTCATGGCTCGCACCTTGCACAAGCTCAATCTCATCTCGCAACTCTTGTGCCTGATCACCCAATAACTCATCTAATCGCGGATTATCTAATCCTTCAATAATTTCACCAGTTTGTATTCTTCCCTGGTGGTTAGGATTATAAAGATGTACAGAATTATTCAATAAGTTGAAAACACCTTTAAAAAGCTTACCCATACCAATCGGCCAAGTAATAGGTGCACATTTTATTTTTAAAATACTTTCGACTTCATCCAACAACTCAATGGGCTCTCGACCATCACGATCGAGTTTATTAATGAAAGTGACAATAGGTGTATCTCGCAACCGACACACCTCCATTAATTTAATGGTTCGCTCCTCTACACCTTTCGCATTGTCGATTACCATGAGGGCGGAGTCGACTGCAGTGAGTGTTCGATACGTATCTTCAGAAAAGTCTGCGTGCCCCGGTGTATCTAGTAAGTTAACGATGCAATCTTTATAGTCGAACTGCATAACAGAACTCGTGATCGAGATTCCACGTTGTTGCTCCATCTCCATCCAATCTGATGTTGCATGACGTGCAGCTTTACGACCTTTTACCGAACCGGCCAATTGGATAGCACCACTAAATAATAAAAGCTTTTCAGTAATCGTGGTTTTGCCAGCATCTGGATGAGAGATGATTGCAAAAGTTCGACGCTTAGCGGTTTGCTTCTGATGTTCGTTCACAGTGATGGTTCTAAAGTTTAGATTAGGTTTTTAGTAGCCGAAAGCGCGCGATTATAACGAAACGTTGGTCGTTACTACAGGAAAGAATGGTGATTTAGTTTATTTAGTAAGTGCTTTTGCGAGAATTACCGCATCTTCCCGGCCAAATTTTGCTGGGTAATAGTCTCTTCGACTGCCAATTTCATTAAAGCCTTCAGAAAAATATAGTGATAATGCCTGCACATTGCTTGGCCTAACTTCTAAAAAAGCAGTATCTGCTTCACGTACACGTGCTATATCTAGCAATTCCAGCAACAACCGTCTACCTATGCCTTGGCCCTGCAACTTAGGATCTATGCAAAGATTAAGAATATGACACTCTTGAACCGCCAAAGACATAACTGCATAGCCGATGATATCTCGATCTATTTCAGTCACCCAAGATGAGTAGCCAAACCGCATACAGTCATGAAATATTCCTTCGGTCCATGGAAAATCATAACTACGGTGCTCAATTTCCATAACAGCAGGAAGATCATGCGCTGTCATTAGACGGTAGGTCTCAATTGGATACTCAAAAACTGCACTCATAGTGAAAGTGTAGTTTATTCGAGTTAATAAGGCATTATTCGCTCAAAAAAAACCGATAATTAGCTAGATTCAGCTGTCTTGTGGGATGAAACCTGATGAGAAAACACCTCAAGCGCAAATTTCAAATCTTCCCAAGCACTGCGTTTTTGTTGTGGGCTACGCAGCAAGTAGGCAGGATGGTAAGTAGCAACAACTGGAATATCTGTATCTTGATAGATAAATTTTTGGCCGCGCATTTTGCCGATGGGTGTGTCGACATTCAATAACGATTGCGCTGCAATTCTGCCCACTACTAGAATAATCTTTGGTTGTATGAGTTCAATTTGCTGGCGCAGATAAGAGCCACAACTATTGATTTCATTTGCTTGAGGATCTCTATTATTTGGTGGTCTGCATTTTAATATATTTGCAATAAATACTTCCTCACGCGCTAAGCCCATCGCACGCAACATACTAGTAAGTAACTGCCCTGCTCTACCCACAAAAGGTTCGCCGATACGATCTTCATCTGCTCCAGGCGCTTCACCAATAATCAGCCAGTCTGCTGCAGGATGCCCTACTCCAAATACGGTTTGTGTGCGCGTTCGATGCAATTCACATTTAGTGCAATTAGAAACAGTTTGTTTTAGTTCATCCAAACTTGAAGCAGCATGCTGCTGCTCTACACTTAAATTTTCTTGTATGGCTATTGCTTGAACATGCTCTTGCACTTCAATATTCTCAGATTCTGCAACATGCTGATTAGAAAGCCATGTCTGCACACCCATTTGCTCAAGGTAGTAAAGACGTTTATCTTCGTTCATAACTTATTTAGTACTAATCAGTCCTTATACATGATGTTGCGGATGTTGCCGCTCTTCAGGAACAACAAGTTTATTTAAAGCATGTAAATATGCTTTCGCCGAAGCCATTACGATATCCGTATCTGAGCCATGTCCATTAACTATTCTTCCTGCTTTTTGTAAGCGCACCGTTACTTCACCTTGTGAGTCCGTTCCTGTTGTAATATTATTTACCGAATAAAGCTGTAATTGTGCTTGGCTAGCAACAATTTCTTCTATCGCACAGAATGTTGCATCAACTGGCCCACCTCCATTCGAGGAGGCTGTTTCTTCTTTGCCGTCTACTGATAATGTTATTTCTGCATGTGGAGTTTTACCTGATTCTGAATGCGCCGTTAAGGTTACTAATTTACAATATTCATTTTCTTCATAGGCTGTGTCCGAAACTAAAGCATGCAAATCTTCATCATAGATCTCATGTTTTCGATCCGCTAAATCTTTAAAATTAGTGAAAGCACTATTTAATTCTTCTTCACTTTCAAAACTAACGCCTAATTCTTCTAAGCGAGTTTTAAATGCATTCCGACCAGAATGTTTTCCCAAAATTATTTTATTAGCTGCCCACCCCACATCTTCTGCACGCATAATCTCATAAGTCTCTCGCGCTTTAAGTACGCCGTCTTGATGTATACCGGATTCATGTGCGAACGCATTTGCTCCCACAATGGCCTTATTAGGCTGTACAGGAAAACCAGTAATGGTCGACACCATGCGTGAAGTAGGAACGATTTGTGTAGTATCAAGATTAGTTTTGCAATCAAATACATCTTGGCGCGTTTGCACTGTCATTACCACTTCTTCCAATGATGCGTTACCTGCGCGCTCACCTAAACCATTAATCGTACATTCCACTTGTCGCGCTCCATGCAATACTGCGGACAAAGAATTAGCAACGGCTAATCCTAAATCATTATGACAATGTACCGAAAAAACTGCTTGATCAGAATTAGGAATATTTTCGATTAAGCGCCCAACCAAACTACCAAACTGGTGTGGTATGTTATACCCCACTGTGTCTGGAATATTTATAGTATTCGCACCCGCTTTGATTGCCGACTCAATGACTCTACACAAGAACTCAAATTCTGAACGACCAGCATCTTCTGGTGAAAATTCTACGTTATCAGTAAAACCTCTAGCACGTTTCACGGCAGCTATTGCTTGTTCTACCACTTGATCTTCTGTCATACGTAACTTACTTTTCATATGTATCGGTGAAGTAGCAATGAACGTATGAATTCTTGAGGAGTTTGCAGGCTTTAAAGCTTCACCCACACGATCGATATCTCGATCTAGCGCACGTGCTAAGCCACAAATTGTGCTGTCTTTAACTGCATCCGCGACTGCTTGAACCGACTCGAAGTCCCCTATACTCGCCATTGGAAACCCTGCTTCAATGATATCGACTTTCATACGCTCTAAAGATTTAGCAATTCTAACTTTTTCATCCCGCGTCATGGACGCACCCGGGCTTTGCTCGCCATCACGCAAGGTTGTATCAAATATTATTAACTTTTCTTTGCTTGCCACCGTACTACTCCTAAAAAAACACACTATTTCCTAGTGTTAATACAAAACACTTTCTCATCCATTTCACTCTTTGTATCCATAGAATTCTATAGAATCTGACTTATAAAATCTTTACCAAAATAATATACAAGAAAAATAATACAAAATTATTCTGCAATCAAAGACCTATAAAAAATATAAGAGAAATGTCTACTAAGTAGACATGAGAATAATATTGGTTGTACGTATTGCCTCGCCAGGCATAGATTAGCCGCTACTGCGGCAGAAGAAATAAAGGTAGGAGTGCGATAGTAGATACTAATGTGCTAGAAGCAACCATAGTATTGTTACGCATATATTTTGAGAACGTCTTATCCATGAGTGCAATATAGCGGTATAAACTAGATATTTCTATACCAAAATTACCAACGGTAAGCTTAAATCGGATATATAGCTTATTTTCACGTACTGCTAGACTTTTTCTTGTCTATTTCTGGATTCTGCCCATCTTGCAAACGTTGTTGACGCTTGCGTCTTAAACGGATCACATGGGTTATCGGTCCAGATAATGCATACACTGCAAATAATGCAAAAAACAGTTTTGGTGTGTCCAAGGAAGCCAAAATAAACCCAATTACTATCGCGAGTAACGCATAAAATGGCACTCGCTCGCTTGGGCTTATATCTTTAAAACTGTAGTAGCTAAAGTTACTCACCATTGCTGCACCTAATAAGATAGTGACAACTAATGCTGGTATTGCAAAATCCGCACGCGATAATTGCAAGTCATGGCATACCCAAATAAATCCAACCATCGCCGCTGCCGCAGCCGGACTAGGCAATCCCTGGAAATATCTTTTGTTATCTTCACCAATTCGCGTGTTGAATCTAGCTAAACGTAACGCTGCTGCTGCCGTATAGAAAAATGCAGCTAACCAACCCAGCTTAGACATCACCGGATAACCTTGAAAGTGGATCAATGCCCAAAAATACATCACTAGTGCAGGCGCCACTCCGAATGAGACCATGTCAGAAAGACTGTCATACTGAGAACCAAATTCTGTACTAGTTTGTGTCATCCTCGCAACACGGCCATCAAAACCATCCAACAGCATAGCTACTACAATCGCAATGGCAGCATGCTCAAATCGATCCGCTGTTGAAGCAATAATGGCGTAAAAACCTGCAAACAATGCTCCCGTCGTCAGCAAATTCGGTAATAAATAAATGCCTCTACGCGGCTTTTGTTTTATCTCATTCATTCTTTTCGGTTAGTTAGAATTCTCATGAACGAATTCTGCCAATTTGTCACTTCCAGCGCGAACCGATTGTCCTGTCTTTATGGTTATATGGGCAGATGCAGGAAGATATAGGACAATTCCACAAGAAAATGCCATAAAACCACAACGTTGACCTTGGCCTAACTTTTCACCAACACTTATAGAGCAAGTGGCGTGACGGAAAATAGACTGAAGATTCGCTGCTATCACCATACTATCATCTTCATCAGTGTGAAGTAGTAACGCAAGTTGTGAAAATGTAGGTTCGACTGGAGAGATCACCCAAAGATTGTCAACCTTACCTTCACAAGGACTGTGAATATTATACTCGCCTAAAACACCTTGTTTTAAATGAATACACTGTCCCACTCTTTTAAGATAAGGATCATAAGACTCTTCTACTTTTAGAACTTTCCCATCTATAGGACTCACGATAGCCAATGGCTCGGAAGGAACTAAGCGACTAAAATCTCTAAATAAGAACAGCAGAGCGATAAAACTTATCCAAGCTAGCCACAAAAAAAGGCTTGCTCCAAACTTATACTGAATTAGTGCGAGAGCAACACCAATCGCTATTAAAAGTACACGTACTTCTCTAGCAATTGGAATCATAATTGGAGTTCATGGCAAGATACGCCATGCTATTTATTAGTTAGTTTTTAGTTTGATCTACTATTTTATTTGCACTGATCCAAGGCATCATGCCACGCAATTTAGCACCCACATCTTCTATAGGATGCTCTTGACCCTTTTTACGAAGTGTTTGCATGTTTGATGCGCCCGTATCGAACTCATTAATGAATTCTTTTGCGAATTCACCAGCTTGAATCTCAGATAAAATTTTCTTCATCTCAGCTTTGGTTTCATCTGTAACGATACGTGGTCCGCGAGTAAGGTCACCATACTCTGCCGTATTTGAAATCGAGTAACGCATATTTGCGATGCCACCTTCATACATTAAGTCCACAATAAGCTTTAACTCGTGCAAACATTCAAAATATGCCATCTCTGGCGCATAACCCGCTTCAGTTAACGTTTCAAATCCTGCTTGCACTAACGCAGTTGCACCACCACAAAGCACAGCTTGCTCACCAAACAAATCAGTTTCAGTTTCTTCTTTAAAAGTAGTTTCAATTATTCCAGCACGCCCACCACCATTAGCTGATGCATAAGATATTGCCGTTTCTTTAGCTTTCCCCGAAGAATCTTGATGAATCGCTACCAAGGTAGGTACACCACCACCTTGCGCATATGTAGAACGAACTAAGTGTCCTGGCCCTTTAGGTGCAATCATAATTACATCTAAATCTTCACGCGGTGCAATACCTTTAAAGTGAATATTAAATCCATGAGCAAATGCCATGGTAGCACCGTGTTTAATATTTGGCTCAATAGACTCTTTGTAGAGTTTAGCTTGGTGCTCATCTGGCGCTAGTACCATAACAATATCAGAAGAGCTAACCGCCTCTTCAATAGATACTGCAGCAATGCCAGCATTTTTAGCTTTAGCAAATGAAGACGACCCTTCACGCAAACCTACAACTACTTTTACGCCAGAATCTTGTAGATTATTTGCATGCGCATGACCTTGTGAACCATATCCAATAATGGCAACTTGTTTGCCTTTAATAACTGAAAGGTCTGCGTCTTTGTCATAATAAATATTCATGCTTATTCTCCGTTTACTAAGCCTTCAAAAGTCTAATTAATATTATTACCGCATAGACTCTAATTTTAAAATTTGTTTTCCTGCTGCAATTCCAAGTGCACCGGAACGAACAAGTTCAAATACAATTTCTGATGGTACTGCCTGAATGGCGCGATCTAGTTTCTCACCCACTCCAGTAATCTCAACCACAATTGCATCTTTTGAATCGCTTACCACACGACCCTTATATTCACTTGTTAATATCTCTATAACTGCTTTCGCAACATCATTATCATGTAGCTTTAACAGCAGCACTTCACGTTCAATATGCTCATCTGCCGTTAGATCGAGCACTTTCACTACATCAACAAGTTTATTTAGTTGATTTACAATTTGCGAAATAACCTTATCACTACCTTCTGTTATCACTGTGATTCGAGAAACAGTGGAATCATCTGTAGGCGCGACCGTTAACGACTCAATATTATATCCGCGCGCAGAAAACAAACCCGAAACTCTAGACAGAGCGCCTGCTTCATTTTCTAACAATATGGAAATAATATGCCGCATTAAGTTGTAGCTGTTTTGTATTTTATTCGCAAAAAAAATATGCTCCAGCCTTAATGACTGGAGCATATTGATCACTAAATAACGAAGCGAGTAACTAAGACTGTTTACGTTGTGACGATGACTGCCACAAGCATCTTAATATTTTATTGTTATTTTATTACTTCTTCTTAATATGGAAGTAAAACTTCCCATCATCTTCTTTTGAATCTAAAAGCTCGTTACCAGTTTGCTTTGAAAAAGCCTCAAAGTCTTTAACAGCACCAGGGTCAGTTGCAATTATATGTAATACTTTGCCAGCATCCATACCAGACAACGCCTTTTTTGCTCTTAATATAGGTAATGGGCAATTTAATCCACATGCATCTAACTCTTGATCAAACTCAGACATTTAAAACTCCTTGAAAATTCATTCGCAATAGTAGCGTAAAGGCGCACAAGCCCAAAGCAACAATATCATATTATAATATCATGATATTATAATATGTGGGTCCACCTCCCAATAAACAACCTCAATTTCTCCATGGTAATCATATAATTCAGCTTTTAAACTAATGAGCGACTACAATAATGTAAACGATTTGCTCACTAGCCAGTCTTATAGATATGAATAACTCCCAAACCTGGCCATTTAGAGCAAACCTATCTCTTCAACGTATAGGTCATTTAGTTTTAACTTTAGCACTAACATTTGGCCCTAATATTTCAATAGCCGAAATCAATTTACCTGATATTGGTGGACCAGCAAGTGAAGGGCTAAGTGTTTCCAAAGAGATAGAACTCGGTCAAATCCTTATTTCTGAAGTTCGTGGGAACCTTCCTGTCATAAACGACCCTGAATTAAGCCAATACATACATTCTTTAGGTACGAGAATTACCTCTGCAGGGTTAAATTCTAATTTCCCATTTACTTTTGTATTGATACAGAACTCTGATGTAAATGCTTTTGCATTACCAGGCGGTATTGTCGCTATTAATAGCGGTCTTCTAACTTTAGGCGAAAAAGAAAGCGAAGTTGCCAGCGTATTTGCACATGAAATAGCACACGTTACACAACGTCATATAGCACGCAACTTTGCAAATACAAAGTCTTTTGGTGTTATATCTGCGCTTACACTATTAGGCTCTATTCTTGCTGTTGCCTATGGTGGAGGCGAACTAGGTCAAGCTGCTCTCTTAACAACACAGTCTACATTACAAGAGAGACAACTCGCATACACACGTAGTTTTGAACAAGAGGCAGATCGAATAGGCATGCAACTTTTAGTCGACGCAAACATTGATCCTCAAGGTATGCCAGCGTTTTTTGAAAATTTAAATAAACATACGCAATTAAACCGAGGACAGATTCCTGAATTTTTAAGTTCTCACCCTCTAACAACAAACCGCATTAGTGAATCAAAATCGCGAGCCAATCAATACAAAGGTTCATTCACTTCAAATACTATACATTTTGAGTATGCAAAAGCTCGTACTATTGCAATTACCAGTAATCCGAATCAGCTTGCTGATTATTATAAAAAGAAAAACAGAATACCAGGAAGCTTAAGTGAAACTGAAACTTATGCTTACGCGTTAGCGTTAAGTCGTACAGGAAAAAATCAGAAAGCTTTACAACAACTGAAATCCATTTCTGTAAATGTTGACAACGAACTTACAATTAAATTAGCTAATGCCCAAATATTGATTGTAGATGGGCAATATACAAAAGCAGAAAACTCGCTTAGAAAATTAGAGGAAATTTACCCAAGCAACCTATCAGTTATTTATTATTTAGCCACTTCTTTAACTGAAAGCGGGAATGCCCATCTCGCCCTACAAAAACTAGACCAACTGTATATCTCACAACCTGAAAATCCAGCATTTGACAAATTGAAGGCTAAAGCAGCAAGCAAAGCAAACTTAGCGTGGCGAAGTCATGAATCATTAAGTGATTATTATGCCGCACATGGACAATACGGAACCGCAATGGAGCAAATTCAATTATCCCTTCGCGTACCTGGCATTGATAGCAGCTCAAAAGCAAGAATTGAAACAAAAAAAGAGCAATACCGAGAAGCTCGAAAAAGAAGAGATAATTTTAAATAATTATTTATCTAAAAATAAGCTCTGGCAGATTGCAAACTACTTAACAACTCATGATGCTGTTGTTGCAGCTGAGCACCTAGTGTAGACATCTGTTCTGCTACATCGCCTACCTCTCTAACTTCCCTTGAAGTTGCCGTAGTAGTTTTTACTTTGCAATGTAAATATTGATATTTTTTCAACAAATAGTTGTTGTATAAAATACCATCTAAAAATGCTTTTGATTCGGTATAAAAACTTCGAACTGCTATTCGCTCATCTTGATTAGGTAGTTTGTTAATTTCTGACGTATCACTTGCAAATCTACTATAAACATCTTCAGCACCGCTCCAAAAAATAAATAAGCCATTCTCTGCTTTACTTTCGGCTAGCTTAGTTGAAATATCAGCACGGTAAGAATTTAGAAAAATCGAAATATCTTGCTTATAATTTTCGCGTAAATTTTGAATACGTTTTAATTCTTCTTTATTTTTTCTTTTATTCTTCCTTGCACGTTGCATATTTGAACGCACTTCTCTCGCAATTTTCATCACCCACAATACCAGCAATAAAACTGCGATAGCCGCAATGCAAGTTTTTATATCAACACCAGATAAAATTGAGTCGATTAATTGCATGACTCTAAACTCTCCAACTCCAATGGAAGACATAGAGATATCAGAGAAAACTATTTGAGTTTCACAGATAGTGCCAAACGGTAGATTTAAAACGACCAGTGGTTAAACGAGATTATTCGGCAATTTAACTCTTTGTTTTTAAAACCCTTAAAATGCACCAATTTATTTAGATATTAGCCCTATTGGCAATTATATCATCCACTACTGATGGATCAGCAAGCGTTGAAGTATCTCCTAAATTATCAATTTCGTTTTCTGCAACCTTTCTTAAAATACGCCGCATAATTTTTCCAGAACGTGTTTTTGGTAATCCAGGCGCCCATTGAATAATATCAGGTTTAGCAAACGGGCCAATTTCTTTACGCACAAGCTGGACTAGCTCTTCTTTTAATATATCAGTCATTTCCACCCCTGACATGGGTGTCACATACGCATAGATACCCTGTCCTTTAATATCATGCGGGTAACCCACTACTGCAGCTTCGGCAACTTTTGCATGTAGCACCAATGCACTTTCAACTTCTGCAGTACCTAATCGATGACCAGAAATATTTAATACATCATCTACACGACCGGTAATCCAATAATAACCATCCGCGTCACGTTTACATCCATCACCACTAAAATACATACCAGGGTATTGTGAAAAATAAGTTTCAATGAAGCGTTTATGGTCACCGTATACAGAACGCATTTGACCTGGCCATGGAAATTTCATTACTAAATTACCCTGACATTCACCTTCAAGTTCTTTTCCGTTTTCGTCAACGATGGCTGGCTGTATCCCAAAGAAAGGCTTGCTAGCAGAGCCCGGTTTTAAATCCGTTGCACCTGGCAATGGCGTAATCATGTGCCCACCCGTTTCAGTCTGCCACCACGTATCTACAACCGGACAACGGCCATCTCCAACGACATGGTAATACCATTCCCATGCTTCTGGGTTAATGGGTTCGCCTACTGAACCTAGTATACGTAGACTTTTGCGACTGGTTTTTTTAACAAAATCATTGCCCATACTAATAAGCGAACGAATTGCTGTCGGTGCAGTATAAAAACTTGCAACATTATGTTTGTCACACACCTGCCAAAAACGACTGCCGTCAGGGTAGTTTGGCACCCCTTCAAACATCATGGTTATCGCACCATTACATAGCGGCCCATATAAAATATAAGTATGACCAGTCACCCAACCAACATCTGCGGTACACCAATAAACTTCGCCATCTTGATAATCAAACACATATTTATGTGTGATGGCTGCAAATAATAGATAACCACCTGTTGTATGTAATACGCCTTTTGGTTTTCCTGTAGATCCCGAGGTATACAAAATAAACATCGGATCTTCGGCATCCATATGCTCAGGTTCACATTCGCTACTCACAGCTGAAATTTGTTCGTGATACCAACAATCTCGTGAATCATGCCAATCTATGTTGCCGCCTGTACGTTTAACCACTAAGACCGTACTTACATTTGGACATTCTTCTAAGGCTTTATCAGTATTGGCTTTAAGTGGCACTGGTTTTCCACCGCGCACACCTTCGTCTGCAGTAATTACAGTTTGGCAATCAGAATCTAGAATACGATCACGCAATGAATCAGGTGAAAATCCACCAAACACTACAGAATGTACCGCACCAATTCGTGTGCAAGCCAACATGGCATAAGCCGCTTCAGGAATCATCGGCATGTATATACATATCCGATCACCTTTTTTAACGCCACGAGATTTTAAAACATTTGATAACTTACATACTTCTTGATGCAACTCTTTATAGGTAATGTATTTGTCATCATTTGGATCGTCTCCTTCCCAAATAATCGCAGTTTGATCTCCGCGCGTATCTAAATGTCGATCTATACAGTTGTAAGATACATTTAAGCTTGCCCCTTCAAACCAACGAATATGGCCTTTTCGATAATCCCAATCTAAAACGGTATCCCATTTTTTATACCAGGTTACAAACTTATCTGCTTGTTCAGCCCAAAACCCTTCAGGATTGCTTATCGACTCTTCGTACATTGATTCATATTTCGCTGCATCAATATGTGCAGCTGAAGAAACTGACGCGGGTACTGGGTAAATTTTATCTTCTGACATATTGTTACTCCTACAAATCTTATTATTCTTTTAGTTACATATCTATGCAGTTAAACGAAGGTACAACATAGGTAACTTTTCTGGCAAGTGCTCTAGTCTATCAATTACCGCTACATTTTTTCTGCCAAATATTTTGTGCAAATAATTATCTCCACCTGCATCCAAACCCACACAAAAAGTATCGATACCTAACCGGGAAATAGACCGTACTACCTTGCGTGCATCTTCAACCAAATACTGCTGATCATCTACATCTATATCCGAAGGTTCACCGTCTGAAATTACCAACAGCAATCTTCTATGTGTATGTTGAGCTACTAAATCTCTTGTAGCATGCCTCATTGCTGCCCCCATACGCGTTGATAATTTACCCTGCAAACCTGCCAAATGTGCGCGAGCCGTGGTGTCATAGGGCGAATTGAAATCTTTAATTCGATAATAATGCACATCTTCTTTGCCGTCGGAACAGAATGCAGCAATAGCAAATGGGTCATTTAATTCCGACATTGCATAAGCAAGCAAACTAGTTGCTTGAAGCTCAAGTTCTAAAACTGATGTACCTGCTGTTTGAACTTTATCATTGGTTGAATTAGAAATATCCAATAGCACCAATACAGATAGATCACGATGCTTGCGCTCAGTAGTGCTATAAATCCTAGGATCAGGAGTATCCCCCATCCTTCGACTAATCACTGCATTAATACATGCGTCTATATCTAAGGACTCGCCAACACTTTGGTGATGCAGTCGTTCTGGCAAACTTACCTTTGCTGTTTGAATTAAATTAGTGATTCGATTAACTAGATTATTATGTTCTTCTAAAATTCTCTCTATTTTATACGCATCTCCAAAATCAGGAAAATATTCCAATACGCAAGTCCAGTTAGGTCGCTCAGATCCTGTTAAGTAATCATATTCTGGATAACGTACTGCAACTTCGGATTCTTTCTGTTCCGTATCAGTACTTTCTCGCGCATGATATTGCTGTTCATCATCAGTATTTTCATTTTGCTCATGTTCACTATTAGAATCATCGACTTCTTCCTCACGATCCATGCGCATGGCTTCGATAAAGACGCCATCATCCTCTTCTTCTTGATCTTGCTGATCCCCAAAGTCCCACAAACCCATATTATCGTCTCGATAAGCGGGTTCTACGACATATGTTTTTGCATTAAATTGTGCGCGTAACTGACCTAAATCATTACCTAAAAGAACCCCAATTCTCCGACACATAGCAGGATCCGTCATATCGTTTTGTGCATCAAAAAACATATCACGACCCTTTTGCACCCAGCCATCTTTATCCTTATATTCTTTATCAATAAGTGCGCGTGCGAGTCGTGTTAATAGCAGTGGCACCAGTTTTGGTCCACTAGGCTTTGCAACATGAAATGGTTGCCAAAGTTTTCGCAAACCTGGAAAGGATTGCATCGCCAAATACTCTACCCGAGCATCTTCAAGCAAAGAAACCAATGTTACTTGGATAGGTTTTAGCTCACCTAAAGGAAAAATTGTTTTTGAATACACCAAATGCGCACCCACATGCGCAAGTCCCGCACGAAAAATTCTTTCAGCTTGCTGATCATGAAAGCCAGGAAACACTTCGGGTATTCGTACTACACCATTGCTAATTGAAATCCGTCTTAACGATAACGGTGATGTAGAAGCTGGAAGATCACGTATCGGTGGACGCAAACCCCAAAGAGAAATCAAATAGAGTTTTAAACGGCGATCAAGATCAGTAAAAACAACATCTCCTGCTTCGTGCCTAAACCACTTTTCTGATTCAGGATCTGTAAAACTAAAATAGTTGATTTGCCGTAAAGCATCATCTCCCGTTGAGCGCAATCCAGTTAATACCCAAGATCTAAATTGATCAGGCGTTAAGGTAGAAACTATTTTTTGTGTGCGCTCTAGAACTGCGAGCAAAGATTCAGGCGCGTGATAAATTAATTCCTCAATAGTCGTTACCCAAGAAGAAAATGCCTGCGTTGATTTTAACTCATGTGCTGCAATCACTGCAGCTTTGGTTAATAACTCTGCTGCTGCACGATTCACTTTAATCGCAGACAATGAAACAGTTACTGCTAAATTAATCGTTACTTCAGAATTTAATATTTTGACTAGTTTGGGTGAATAGCGCGCATAAGAAAGCGGTATTAAAGCCCCATAACCTGCATTCGAAAGTTTGTTACAGGCACTTTTCCAAAGCGGGTAAAATTCATTTGGAAAAAACTGCTTCCCTTCATCAACAAGAAAAACCAGACGTTCATCTGGATCTCCAGGTTCTTGTGTAAGCGAAGAAATTTCATACTTTCCTCGCGTCGTGGAGGTAGCCAAGTGTCACCTCACGCGCATGCTTCAATTGCTGAACTTAACGCATTACGAATATCAAGATCATCCGTAATCGGTAACACTAGCGCTACTTCGCAGGCTTCTTCTAAAGAAATACCCTTGGATATAAGTTGTGCGGCGTAAATTAACATGCGGGTAGATGCTCCTTCATCTAAACCATGGCCTTTTAGATTTCTAGAACGTTCAGAAATTTGCACAAGTTTTTCAGCAATTTTGTTATCGATACCTGTTTCGTGCGCAATAATTTTTGCTTCATCGCTTGCTTTAGGATAGTCGAAATCAATTGCACCAAATCTTTGCTTGGTTGATTCTTTTAAATCTTTTAACACACTCTGATAACCTGGGTTATAAGAAATAACAATTTGAAAGTCATTGTTAGCTTTTATAACTTCATTTTTCTTTTCTAATGAAAGAACACGACGATTATCTGTTAAGGAATGAATAACCACACTGGTATCTTGCCTGGCTTCAACAATTTCATCTAAGTAACAAATTGCACCATGGCGAACTGCTAACGTTAATGGCCCATCGTGCCAAACCGTCCCTTCTGCGTCGAGCAAGTAACGACCAACTAGATCCGAAGCTGTCATATCCTCATGACAAGAAACGGTAATCAATGGTTTTTTAAGCTTCCATGCCATGTATTCAACAAAACGGGTTTTACCACAGCCAGTGGGCCCTTTAAGCATCATCGGCATACGGTTTGCATACGCCGCCTCGAACAGCTGAATTTCGTTATGAGTTGGAGAGTAGTAAGGTTCTTCCGTAATCAAATAATCATCAAGATTCATACCTTGTCTCTCACTATGCACTCAAACTTTTCCAGCGAATTTATAATACGCATTATTATTAAGAAAAATAAATGTGGAGACATAAAATGCCTCCACATTACTTACTACAAAACTATCTGTGAGTCTTTGGGTTTGGTATCCCTTCAATTTCACATTCTTCTGTGCCAACAGTAGTTCTGGTAATAGATTCCACCATTTCACGTGCGGCTTCAGGATCTGTAATCCATTTTTTGTAAAAGTCGAACGGACATTCAGCAACACCTGTATCACCTTCACCTGAATTAATTTTACCTGTATAGCCACGATGCAATAATTTGAACAGATGATTTTCAGATTGCTGATTTTTACGTGCATCACGAATTAATGAAACTGATAAATTAGCATACTGAACACCCATATCTTCTTCGCCACACTCACCTAAGGTACGGCCATCAAAACCAACAATTGCAGAGTGACCAAAGTAAGAATACACGCCATCAAATCCAGTGGCATTTGCAACGGCAACGTAAGTGTTATTCATCCATGCCATAGCTTTTGCAACCATGACTTGTTGATCTTTAGACGGATACATATAACCTTGGCAACGCACAATTAACTCTGCGCCTTTCATGGCGCAATCACGCCAGATCTCTGGGTAATTACCATCGTCACAAATGATTAAACTGATCTTTAGACCTTTTGGCCCATCAGAAACGTAAGTGCAATTTCCGGGATACCAGCCTTCAATTGGGACCCATGGCATGATCTTGCGATACTTCTGTACAATTTCACCTTTATCATTCATCAGAATAAGCGTGTTATAAGGTGCTTTATTTGGATGATCTTCATGTCGTTCGCCCGTTAAGGAAAAGACACCCCAAACTTTTGCATTTCGACATGCTTCTGCAAATATTTCAGTTTCATCACCTGGAATACTTGATGCAGTTTCATACATCTCTGTCTCGTCATACATTATCCCATGCGTACTGTATTCCGGGAAAATGACCAAATCCATTCCTGGCAATCCAACTTTCATGCCTTCAATCATGTTGGCAATATTGCGTGCATTATCTAGAACATCTGCTTTTGTATGCAGTCGTGGCATTTTGTAGTTCACTACTGCAACACCTACTGCATCTTTACTACTTGATATATCACCGTGATACATATTTTATCCTCCTCGTCTTTTCACACCTATTATTAAAATCAGGCATAAAACGACATATTTTACGAACAAAAACTTAACTTCAAACTAGTTTGGTTTTCGGCTAACTGTTTAATAATTATTTTTCTCACACACATAAAAAAGCCCTCACGGATATAAACATCCGTGAGGGCTTTTTTGCCCAATTTTAGTAATTACAGAAGCATTATTGGTTCTGTAAATTTTAACTAGCAAGAATGCTATGAGTTACTTAACTTTTTAGACTAATTTTTTGAATACGTCAAGGACGCATTGCCTAATTGATATTTACACTCATATTAATGTCCTGGATTTACAGGTTTTATTTGACATTAACCTCTAAAGTTTTATCTGCATTAACTATTTCTTGAGCAATATCCTCTGTAGTCACGCGACGCTCCATTGCCCTGCTGCGAATAAATTCATAAGCTTGCTCATGACTAATATCATTGGCTCGCTCAAGTATTGCAACCGCATGCTCGATTGCATGAATTTTTCTTAATTTAGTTTCAAGTTTCTCCACTCTAGAAGTCAATGCCAATTCTTTTCGCCAACGCGTTCTTGCGATGACTAAATTAGCTAACAAACCAAATGGACGCACAGGTGTATTGATAATCCCGTGGGCGCCTAATTCATAAACGGTCTGCAATACCGTTGGGTTTTCATAATCAACTATTGCAATAATGGTAGGACTGTTCTTATCTTCTTTTAACCATAGTGGTTTATCAGTGAATGGATGTTCATGCAAAGATTGCAAAAGAACTACATCAGTATCGGAATTAATATCATTTGGACAAGGCCAAACCATTCTAACTTTACAACCAATTCGTTCGATGTGCTGACAAATATCACCACCTTGTTCATCATTAGGGTGCACTACAAGAACCTGTAATTTACGAAGATCTTTTAATATTTCTATGGCCATAATTAATTCAGCTCACTTTCGTAATATTGCATACGATTTAGACTTTTATCAGAGCCTAAATCAACTAGATAAGGGTCAGGCTTAACCGGTGCATCGGTTTCTGCAACAATTTGGAACTTGCCATGACTGTCGACTCGCCCAATTTTGGGCCATAAATAGGTGTGATGATTGTCTGGATCTATTTGTATAGTGCCTTCAGGCGCATCAAAAATAGTTCCGAGCGCCGCAGTACGGACTATATCCGTATCCATAGTCCCTACACGACGCAATACATCTGCAAAAAGATTAACTTGAAAATAAGCAGCTTCTGCGCACGCATTTGTGCACTCTGATGCTCCAAACATAGATTTATAACGGTTAACAAATTGTTTGTTAGCAGGTGTATCTACCGTTTCAAAATATGGTGCTGCAGTAATATGTCCCGAACCTACCTCATGACCCATTGCAGTTACTTCTGCTTCACTTGTAGTAAGGCTTGCTATAGGCATTTGCCTTGGTTGCAAACCTGCACGCCAATAACTCTTATAAAATTTACTGGTTGCTGCTCCTACTATCGTACTGAATATCACATTCGGGCGTTTTTCTAGAATATCTACTAATATTGGATCAATATCTTCATTGCTTGCATTCAAGGGAAGATATTTTTCTGCAACCACCTTGCCTCCTGTAGATTGCAAAATATCTTTCATGATCCGATTTGATTCATAAGGATAAATATAATTAGAACCGACAAAATAAAAACGATTCCCGTATTGACTAAGCAAATAGCGCGCCAAGAACATGCTATTTTGATTGGGTGTCGCACCGGAATAAATAACATTTTTTGAATATTCAAACCCTTCATACAATGTTGGATACCACAACAAGCCGTTATAATCTTCAACAATAGGTATCACCGCCTTGCGAGCACTGGACATGTAACAACCAAAGATGATATTTGCGGAGTCTTTAGTAATTAAACGCCTAGCAAGTTGTCGAAACTTTTCCGGGTTAGATTCCGGATCATAAACAATCGGCTCAATGCGTCGACCATTCACACCACCTCGCGCATTGATTTCACGAATAGCAAGCAAAGTCGCATTTAATTGAGTCTGCTCAATAACAGAGGTGGCACCTGTTTTAGAAAATAAAATACCAACTTTCCATGAAGACTTAATCATATAAACAGCCTTAGCGTATTACAATGCTAGAAAGCTTAAAGCATTGATAGCCAACTTGTTAATAAATTCTATTAATTTAAGCGATAAAGATTATACAATAGCTAAAAATAACTTTAGAGTGAAACTCTCTCTATTAAATTACTTTTATAAAAAATAAACATAATACCTAAAGTGATTAATTTTTTTAAACACACGATGTCTGGCATTGCACAAGTCATCGTTCAACCCTGTTCTTTATCTGGTTTAATAATTTTGACGGGCATTGCCGTTCACTCGTGGAAAATGGCACTAGGTGCGTTCTTTGGAGCTGTTATTGGCACTGCTTCCGCAAAAATTCTCAATTTTGATAAAAAAGATATTGCTTTAGGAATCTTTGGGTACAACGCAACCTTAATTGGGATCGCAAATATATATATTTTTCAAACCACAATTACATCTCTCATCGTTTTCATTTTGAGCTGCGTACTATCTGTTTTTGTTACTCAATGGATCCCTAAGTATTTAAAACTCCCTGCATTTACAGCTCCTTTTGTTTTTATCACCTGGTTTATCATCCTCATTCAAGACTTCATAACACTACAACCTGCAAATGATATTTTAAACTTTGTCGATAACATACATACGGCGGGCTTAGGAGAAGCCGTGGGTCAAGTATATATTCAGGGAAACGGAATCACTGGCGCAATAATGTTATTCGCTATTTTGCTTTGTTCAAAATCAAGTTTCGTATGGGCCTTGATTGCGACAACATTAACTTGGCTACTTGCACAATCACTAAACTATCCGGATGCAAATATTCAAAATGGTCTTTATGGATTCAGCGCAGTATTGACAGCTATTGCATTACAAAACATGAAACCAATAATATTCCCGTTGATTGGTATCGTATTAACTGTTTTTGTTACCCAGGCGTTTATTTTATCTGGCTGGCCATCACTCACCGCACCTTTTGTATTCGTATCTTGGGTGATAACTGTTGCTTATCTATATTATGAAAAGGTCAATAATAAAGGCACGACCTTAGATTGAAGTAATGAATAACCAAAGATGGAAAACCAAGTAGATTGGTATGCTGACGAGGACTTGCTTGAACTAAATTAAATAAATACCCGTTAACGTCAGTGCTTGATCATTATTGATCACCATAACAACATCAAACATATACATGTTCCCATTAATATCTACTGCTTCTATTGTGCCCTGCCGTGTCCAACTTCCGGTGAATTTAGTTTTCTTGTCATGTTCAAGCATTACAAACCCATCGACCTCCCATTGATCACTATCTGTAAACGCAGTGCCTTGTATTATCTCACCCGTATCCGCACGTGTGTATATTAAGTAAGTAACTATCTCGTCTGCGGATGCAGCTGAGAGTATTGAGATTAATAGGATTGCTGTCCCTAGCTTAAAAAGCACAATGTCTCCACTAAGAGAATGATGACTTATGCAATATCGGCAAGAAATTCTAATGAATAAGCTATTTTCGGCTTAATATGATGTTTTAAGGATGTTAACGGTAATGTTTTATTCCCATATATTGATTTTGATTGTTTTGCAAAATACCATCCCAGCAAATTTCATCACTGAATTTCTCAAGTTTACTCAAGATTGTTATTACATAAATATATAGTTAGAAAATAAGAAAAACCCAGAGACATAAAACGTGAAAAAGATAACAATTGGATTCGATGTTTATGGGACACTGGTTGACCCTATAGAAATAAGCGTCTATTTACAGAGTCTAATTGGTAATAAAGCTATACCGTTTGCAGAGATATGGAGACAAAAGCAACTCGAATATACTTTTCGCCGCGGATTAATGAATCAATATCAAAATTTTGATATTTGCATACAACAAGCTATGCAGTTTGCAGCTGAATGTTTAGATGTAAGTTTCCCAAGCAAAGAAGAAGAAAATCTTCTTAATTTGTATTCGAATCTTAAAGTATTCCCCGATGTAGTTCCCGCATTCGAACTACTAAAACAAAATAACCATACATTGGTAGCATTTTCGAATGGAGTTGAATCGACATTAAATACATTATTATCTAATGCAGGGTTAATCAATTATCTTGCAGACATAATTAGTGTAGACAAATTACAAACTTTCAAGCCAAACCCGAAAGTCTATAGATACCTCGCATTAAAAACAGATGCAGACCCTGCCGATTGTTGGGTTATATCAAGCAATCCCTTTGATGTAATTGGAGGAAAGTCTGCAGGATTAAATGCAGCATGGATACAACGTGATCCGAGCAATATATTTGATCCTTGGGAATATGCTCCTGATATTACAGCAAAAAATTTGGTTGAATTTTCAAAGCTGCTAAATCGATCGAGCCATTCCTAATTACCACGCTTAACACAAGCAGTGTATTTTCAAGCTGCAGTTAATTTATATGTGAATTTCTCACATAAGTACTCGCTAAAAGCAATATTATAGAATTAACCCCTTTCTTTGTAGGCGTGAAACGTTACACTTTATGAACTAATATTTTGATATTCATAAACTTGCCTGGCATATTTAAACTATGGCTATAAATCGTCGAGACTTCCTCAAAGCCTCATGTGCAGCCCCATCATTGCTAACACCATTTTTCCCACAGCTATCAAGCGCGCGGGCTAGCTCACCTTGGATAACGAAACACGGCACCATTAAAATTGGCTTGCTATGGTCATTGAGCGGCCATCTTAGTGTTATTGAAAAACCTTCCCGAGACGTTGGCCTTTATTGGGTAGATAAAATCAATAAAAATGGCGGGGTCGCTGGTTTTCAAATTGAACCCATTGTTGTCGATGCAAGATCGGATATGAAAGCCTATCGAGAAGGCATTCAAAGCTTGATGTTAAAAGAAAATGTGCTTGCAACTTTTGGCGGGTATACCTCTGCAAGTCGACGCGCTGTAATGCCATTAGTTACTTTAAATAATGGATTGTTTTATTATCCAACTTGCTATGAAGGGCGCGAATGCTGGCAACATATAATATGTACTGGTCCAATAGCGAATCAGCACTCTTACGACCTAATCCCTTATATGGTTAAACATTTTGGGCCTAGAGCTTATTTCATTGGCTCAAACTATGTCTGGCCTAAAGAATCTAATCGAAACGCACAACGTTGGCTCGAAAAGTCGAATGGAGAACTGACTGGCGAATCTTATATGCCACTCGGCCAAGCAGGATTTGACCCAATCTTCAAGAAAATAAAAAAACTCCAACCTGATTGGATATTTTCTACTGTAGTTGGAGATTCAGACATATTTCTTAGAAAAGAATATTTTAAGGCAGGTTTTAGTCCAGAAATGTTGCCGACTGCCTCATTAACTACATCTGAAATGGAAGTGAAACTAATGGGTAAGGAATATGGTGAAGGCCATATACTTTCTGCACCCTATTTTCAAAGCTTAAACAATGAAACCAATCAGCAATTTGTTGATGAATTCCTTGGTAGTCAATACGGTGACAGTGGCGTTACGCACTACAATATGGAAGAAACTTATTTGACCTTCCTTTATTTTAAAAAAGCGGTAGAACTACTTGTTAAAGAAGAAGGTGAATCTGCAATTAACCCAATGAAATTACGACAGTACTCTGCTGGGCTAGAATTAACCGATCAAGAATCGCCAGAAGGTGCAGTACGCATAGACCAAAAAAACTTTAACAGTTGGCTCACGCCTAAAATTGGGAAATTTGATGCTACTGGTCAAGTAAAACTATTATCACAACAAGATCAAGCAATACCACCCAACCCATATATTCTCTACCCACAACGCGGCGAATGTTCGACCACTGGCTTACATTTGCCAAATGGTAAAATTGTCAAAGCAGCTTCTTAAATATTCTCAGCCTTTAAATAAGAGATATTATTTTAAGTAAAAAATGAAAAGAAAAGTTAAAAATATTATTAACAGCATGTCAGTTGGACAAAAAGTTCTGACAATTATATTTCTTGAAATTTTTTCTTACTCAGTCGTAACTACAATCGCACTCTCACAAATTAGTTCAGTAGGCAATGTAGTTAAACAAACATCAGACTTATACTTGCCACTATTTAACTCATCCGAATCGATTCGTCATCAAATACAAGATAGCCGACTAAACTTAAAAGACATTATCTTTGTTGGCGATCGCGTGGTCTATGACAAAGAAGCTGAAGAAGCATATATCGCTGCTCGTGGGCGTTACCAAGAAGATCATAGCAACATCAATGAAGAAATTGATTGGGCTGATAAACTCATTACGAAAGCGGCCTCTCAAAAAGATGAACAAAATAACTTAATTAGAGAATATAGCCAGAACTTACTACGTCAACTTTCCAGCCTCAGACAAGCAAGTCGCATTCACAACATTCGTGCCGAAAAAGTATTTCGACACGTGGAAGACGGCTCATTCCTAATGGGAATGGAAATGGTTTCAGATGTTGCAGCAAGCGAAAAAACACTTATTTCTGAACTAGACACACTCGTTAGCGAGCTAAGTAATCTCAACGACGCGTCGGTAGAATATGCAGACCGCGTAGAAAACACTGCATCCAGCTTCACCATACTGGCTTCAATTATCACAATTTGCTTTGTTATCACTGTTTTTTACTATGTTGTGAAAAAAAATATATCTGATCCTTTACATGCGCTTACGGACACTATCAATTCCATTAGTGCTCTGCACAATGTTGAAGATTCATCACTTGAAAAAGAATTAATGTCTCGCGGTGATGAACTAGGAATGGTAAGCCGGAGTTTCAATAAGCTAAAACATGACTTAAGTGCACAAGATAAAAACCTACGTGACGCGAAAGAAGATGCTGAAAAAGCAAATCGGGCTAAATCACAATTCTTAGCTGCTGCAAGTCACGATCTTCGCCAACCACTACATGCCATGCAAATGTATATCACAGCATTGCAACAAAAAATTAAAGACAGAAATTTACTTAAAATTGTTTCAGATATCGACGCAGTTTCCATATCAACTGGACGCTTATTAAATTCTATTTTAGATGTGTCTCAATTGGAAGCAGGTGCAGTGAAACCTCAAATCGAAGACTTTGCTATACAAGAAGTGTTGCACAGGGTGGCACGTAGTTTTCGGCCAATGTCATATCGAAAAGGAATTGCATTGCACATTGTGCCCTCAAGTGTATACGTACGTAGTGACCCAATTTTACTAGAACAAATTATCGGAAACTTTGTGGCCAATGCCATTCGCTATACAGATACAGGCCGTGTCTTATTGGGATGTCGGCGCAGAATGGGAAAACTCTCTATTGAAGTATTGGACACTGGCCCTGGCATACCGAAGCATCAACGTGATGCTATTTTTGATGATTTCCATCAATTGGATAACAAAGAACGCGACCGCGGCAAAGGGTTGGGGCTTGGCTTAGCGATTGTTCGCAGACTTTCTATATGCCTAAATCATCAAATAGAACATTCTTCCGAAGTTAATCAAGGATCGCGTTTTGCAGTGATTGTCGAATTGGGTAACAAATCCACACAGCCTATTCAACCAAGACCCTATGAAACAAACTTATTAGGTTTAAATAACGCTTCTGTCTTGTTGATCGAAGACGATGAGATGGTACTGAATGCAACCACACAACTGCTGGAATCTTGGGAATGCAATGTCATCAGTGCTAAATTTGCACAAGAAGCAGAACGCTTGATATTTGATCCACAAAATATCCCCGACATCATAATTGCTGATTATCGACTACCCGGAAGTGTCAATGGTGTGCAAGCCATCAATAATATTGTTGCAAAACTAGGCTATCCAGTTCCCGCATTTATTATTACCGGTGAAGCGGACACAAGCGAAGTTCGTAAAATTGCAGATCACGGATACCGCGTACTATCGAAACCAGTACATCCCGCCAAATTAAGAGCACTTATCTCTCATTTAATTGTTGAGTCTAATGAAACTTCACAACCTACAGATCAGCTTAAAGTCTCTGCTTCATAAATCATGGGTAGCAATCTGCACAGGTGCTAATCTTAAAGCTCGTCACAAAATTAATTATTTTAATAATAAAAACGAAATTAATCTGGCCTAGATTTAAGAGAACTCTTTATCTCTCTTAATTTGTGCGTACATTGCTACAGCTTCTGTACGATTTTGCACATTTAAGGTTTTAAAAATGCGCGATGAATGCATTTTTACCGTGCCGACGTTTAAACCAAGATCATTAGCAATGTCTCTGTTCGGTTTACCCAATGCCATGAGATCTAATACTTCTAATTGCCGAGGAGTAAGCTGTGCATAGCCCTGCTCTAAAGAATTCCCAAATAATTCTGCTGAATTTGCTTGTTCTTGTGTGGGGTCATCGTTAGAAGAACTTGTACCTAAAACATGTGGCGGAACATAGACTCCTCCAGATAGTACTAATTTAATTGCACTCATCATCACGTCTGGCGATGATGTCTTAGGTATATATCCCATAGCACCCGCAGCCAGTGCACTGCGTATTGCAGCCACATGCTCTCTTGCCGAAACTACTATAATAGGTACCTCGGGCCATTCTTTACAAATTTGCTTAATGCCTTCCATGCCGCTCATGCCCGGCATTAAAAGATCCAGCAATAACAAATCAACAGGCATCCCTTCTTTTAGATACTCTAAAGTTTGCTGAAAATCATTAGTCTCAACAATTTCTACATTCTCTTCAACCAGCTTAACTAATTGAACAAGACCACCCCGCACTAACGCATGGTCATCTGCTACCACAATTCTAAAAATTGAAGAATCCACACTCATAAGAATTAAAAAGAATTCCTGTTGATTATATTGTCTTTAGTCAATGATCTTAATTTCAGATAGCCGTATATCAAGTAGATATACAGTAGTTATTAAGCACGATAATGAGCAAAGAAATTGAATGCAATACATTTCTCAAGTAATTGAAAATTTAATATTTTTAAATCCTCGTATACCTAAAATATAGATGCGTTTTGCCTTGAAATAATTGCTGTTTTACCAACTTTTTTTAGGAGGGTTACCTTCTACAATATCGCAATTCGTCATACTAGATACTTAAGTCAGTATATATTGACCTAATGACTGACATGTGATTCACTATATGCCATAAGTCTATATACTTATGGCCATGTCCTTAAAACAAAACATTTAGAGGCACGACTAACATTCGATTCTAAACAATTCTGAGATTGGCATCCTAGATGCTCTGCGCATACCTACTAGTAGAAACCATGTGAGGCTTTATTGCTGCACAGGCCGCCACTCAAAAGTAAGGAGGATTTATGAAGAAAGATAAGCCTATTAGTAATAAACGAAGAGCGATACTCAAAGGATCTGCTGCCGGTGCTGCCGGTGCTGCTTTTGGCTTCCCGTCGTTTTTTGTTAAAAATGCATCAGCGGCTGCACCTTGGATCAAAAAAGGTGATAAAACCATTAAAGTGGGATTGCTTTGGTCCGCTACTGGAAATTTAGCAGTAATAGAAAACGACTCAACTCAAGTTGCACTGTATGCAATTGATGAAATCAATGCCGCGGGTGGTGTTGCTGGAAAAATGATTGAGCCCGTTGTAATTGATGCAAAATCAGATATTAAAGTTTATTCAGAAAAAATTAGTCAATTGATCTTAAAAGATCGAGCGATTTCTGTTTTTGGTGGCTACACTTCAGCGAGCCGTCGCGCGGTTGCGCCAATAGTGATGGCACGTGATCATCTTTTCTATTATCCAACCTGTTATGAAGGTCGCGAGTGTACCCAAAATATTATTAACACTGGCCCTCTAGCGAATCAGCATTCATTTGACTTGATTCCATTTATGGCTAAAGAATTTGGTCCTAAGTGTTATTTAATTGGTTCTAACTACATTTGGCCAAAAGAGTCTAATAAGAATGCCAAAGTTTGGTTGGAACGCTCAGGTGGCGAAATTGTAGGTGAAGACTATGTGCCACTAGGTGGTTCAGAATTCACACCTATTTTCAATAAAGTACGTCAAGCCAAACCAGACTTTATCTTCTCAACCGTTGTGGGTGATTCAGATATCGCCATGCACAAGCAGTTCTTACAAGAAGGCTTTAAGTCAGACAAGTTGCCTATCGCTGCACTGACTACAGGTGAAATTGAAATTCGTGCCATGGGAGCCGAAGCGGGCGCAGGCCATTTCCTTTCTGCACCATACTTCCAAACATTAGATAATCCTGTTAACCACAAATTTGTGGATGGCTATCTAAGTAGTAAATACGGCGGTGGCGGTGTAACCCACTACAATATGGAAGAAACCTATCTATCACTATACGTATGGAAGTATGGTTTAGAGAAGGCACTAGCGAAGACTGGAAATATCGAAGACATTACTCCACGCATGATTCGTGATGTGTCTGGCGGTATAGCCGTTGAAGATGATGTGTCGCCTGAAGGTAAAATTTGGATTGACCCTGACAACTTTAATTGCTGGCTCAAGCCAAAAATTGGACAGTGTCAAAGTGACGGCCAATTCAAGATTGTGAAAGCTGCTGATGAGCATGTTGCACCGGATCCGATGTCAATTTATCCGGAACGCGGCGTATGTAAAGCAGATGGCCTGCACACTCCAGACGGTAAAGTTAAAACAAACGTGCTTTAACTGACCTTGATTCGTGTGAGTAGCGACTAAAGATAAATTCAATTATCGTTACTCACTTCGATCAAGAATTGTCTTATCGTCTCTAACTATTAGGGACGATAAATTAGACATGCAATGAGAATTATAATTATTAGTTGCGTGTACGAAAAATAATAAGCTTAGAAAGCTAAACACTGTTAATTGTTATCATGTATTAACAGGTAAGTTTCAGGAGGAAATTAGTTAATGAGCATTCATGATTTTTGGACCCCCTTTTCTCTCTATCCATTTCTAAATGCATTGTTTATTGGCATTAGTCTTGCCAGTATTTTTTTCATTGCAGCATTAGGGCTGACGATTATTTATGGTGCGATGGGTGTCATTAACATGGCGCATGGTGAATTTATCATGTTAGGTGCTTATACAACTTACGTATTCCAACAATTTTTAGGTGTTCCATTTCTTCTCTGTCTGCCCATAGCATTCATTGTGCTTGCACTGATTGGTTGGGCGATTGAACGAGGGATCATACGAACGTTATATCAACGACCACTAGACACATTATTAGCTACTTGGGGGCTATCGCTAATTTTAATTCAAGGTATTCGTTTAATATTCGGTGGCCAACCTAAGTATGTGGCGGTACCAAAATTTCTAGATTTTCAAATAGAAGCCAACTTTATTCATTTATCTGGAGTCCGTCTCTTCATTATTATTTTTGCAATACTCATAGGTGCTGCAACTTGGTTCTTATTGTACAAAACTACTCTAGGTGTTCGAGTCCGTGCAGTAATGCAAGACAAAGAAATGGCGGCCTCGTTTGGAATCGATGCTAATAAAATTTACAGCATAACTTTTGCATACGGTGCGGGCTTAGCAGGCGTGGCAGGCGCATTGTTTGGAGCACTGAAAACGTTATTCCCAGACATGGGAAGCGGCTACATTGTCGAGGCATTTTTAGTCGTAGTAGTGGGAGGTATAGGGCTGGTTGGCAGTATGTTTAGCTCCGGCATTCTTGGGGAATTGAGCTCAATATTCTCATATTTTACCAATGAAACCTTCGCGCGGTTCATACTGTTCACATTAATTGTTGTGTTTCTTAGATTCCGACCACAAGGTTTGATTACAGAAGGTGCAACTCGGCGTTAAGCAAAGATTCTAACTCAGAACATGGAGAAAATAATAATATGAATGGGAATCTTTATCACAATCGTAAAGCGCAATGGGCAATTTATATTGTGGTATTTGTGTTACTTGCGCTAGTACCGTTTGTATTTGATAACCCATTTAATTTAAATCAATTTGCACGCTATCTAATATTTTCGATAACCGCAGTTTCGGTATCGTTAGTGTGGGGATACGGTGGAATCCTAAGTTTAGGTCAAGGTATCGCATTTGGTATGGGAGCCTATGGTATGGCTGCCACAATGCAGATGCAGTTTCAAGATCCAGAAAATGATCCTATACCCACGTTCATGTTAACCAACGAATTAGAAAAACTACCTCTAGTTTGGGAGCCGTTTTGGTCTACACCCATAGGCTTAGCCTTAGCATTAGGCGTCCCAACATTATTCTTTTTATTTTTCGGATACATGATGTTTCAAGCGCGAGTAGTCGGCGTGTTTGTGGCCATCATGACTTTAGCTATGCTTGCAGCTTGGTACAGCGTGGTATATGACATGCAGCCATTTACCGCAGGATTTAATGGTATTTCTCCACCTAATGCTTTTGAAATTTTTGGTACATCGATTGATCCTTATAGTGCGACCGCGTATTGGATATGTGTGGCATTCCTGGTAATTCTCACACTAAGTACCAAGTTTTTGTTAGGCACAAAATTTGGACTGATCGTACAAGCGATGCGAGACGATCCCGAACGCGCACGATTTTTAGGTTACAGCGTGGCCTACTATCAAACTGTGTTATTTACAATTTCCGGTTTTATCGCCGCATGCGCAGGCATTTTATGGGTCATGGTCACTCAATACGTATCCCCTACTTCAATGGAAATTATGTTGAGTATTTCTATGGTGATTTGGGCGGCGGTGGGTGGTCGCACCTCGTTACTCGGTGCCATTATAGGGGCATTTCTGATTAATCTGGGACAAAGCTATGCGGGTGATGAATTCCAGCAACACTGGCTGATTATCCTGGGGGTTGTATTCGTTATTGTTGTGCTATTTCTTCCAAAAGGTCTTACAGGTTTATTTGAATCAATTTTAGGAAAATTTTCTGGTAATAAAAATGGAGCTGACAGTAGCACTGGGCAAAATTCATAATGGCAATACTTGAGCTTAAGGAAGTTACAAAAACATATAACGACTTTTCTGTCGTTAAGGGATTTAATTTTAATGTCAATGAAGGTGAGCTTCGCTGTTTGATTGGACCAAATGGTGCTGGAAAAACAACATCATTAGATTTAATTACAGGCCGACAAAAGCTTACCTCTGGAACTGTTCATTTTGATGGCAAAAATATTTCCAAGCTACTTGAAAGAGATATTGCAGTCTTAGGCGTGGGCCGGAAATTTCAAGTACCTGCTGTATTTAAGGAGCTAACTGTACGAGAAAATTTTGAAGTGTCGCTAACTGATAAAATTGGCCCCTTTCAAAACATGAATCCGTTTACTAAAAAGCGTAGCCGAAAACACTTTAATGAAATTATCGAATTAGCTGGCCTGGGTAATCGTCTCGATACTACTGCAGGGTTTCTCTCCCATGGTGAAACACAGTGGCTTGAAATTGGCATGGTATTAATGCAAAAACCACGACTTTTGTTGATGGATGAGCCCACCGCAGGAATGACCGAACAAGAAACCGAAAAAACTTCAGAAATTTTTAAAGAACTTAAAGGCGAACATACTCTAATTGTAGTTGAACACGATATGTCTTTTGTGAAAAGTATTGCAGATGTGATCTCAGTCATGCACCAAGGCAGCATGCTCGCTGAAGGAACCTTATCTGAGATAGAACAACACCCCAAAGTTAAAGAAGTATATCTCGGCACAGAAGGAATTAACTAGCATGCTAGAACTAAATAATGTTACTTCCTATTATGGAAAGACCCCTATCCTTCACGATATAAATATATCGATGCAAGAAGGTCAATGCCTATGTGTTCTGGGTAGAAACGGTGTAGGCAAAACGACATTGCTACAAACCATTATGGGCCTTACCACGAGCATGACGGGCTCACTAAAAATTAATAACCAGGACTTTGCTAGTCAACCGACCCATGCACGCGCGCATGCAGGATTAGGCTATGTCCCGCAAGGTCGTCGGATTTTAGGAAAATTTAGTGTGCGAGAAAATATTGTGCTTGGTACCTTCGCACGTAACGACAAAACCAATACGCTACCTGAATCCTGTTTGAAACTGTTTCCCTATCTGGCAGATAATCTTGATAAACGTGCTGGCCTACTATCAGGCGGACAACAACAGCAACTTGCCGTAGCAAGAGCCTTAGCAACGGATCCAAAAGTGTTATTACTCGACGAACCCACAGAAGGTATTCAGCCTAATATTGTGGAAGAAATTCAAAACACCTTACACCACTTAAATAAAGACATGGGTATGACGCTAATCTTGACTGAGCAGCACATCAAAATTGCTAAAAAATTAGCGGACTTATTTATCATCATGGATATTGGACGCATTGTTGCGCATGGCCCGATTAGTGAACTCACAGAAGAACTTGCACATAAGCACCTGACTATTTAATTACCTTATAAGAACTGATTAACGATTCTGCTAAAGCCAGTTATAAGTTACCTCTAGTATCTATTTGATTAAATTACATTCTGTTAATTTAGTGTTGTCGAGTTATTGAATGATTCAACCTCCTCTCCGAGCCTTCTTTTTTACACCTCGATCGAAACCGATAGTTCCTAGTAACTGCATATTCATAGACCTCTTATATTGACCTATAAGTCAATATATGATTCACTTATGGTCATAAGGCAGTAGACCTTTGGCCATATTTGCCCATAATAATATTTTTGGTTGCTTATGAAATTTCGGCATCCAAAAGTCTGAGGACCAAACTTTTTTATTCAAATATTTTTAAACCATCACTACAACTCATGCAATGTGCGGAGGAAGAAAAATGATATCAATACCTAAAAAAGGAACTCCCGAACGCGAAAGACTTATCGCAACTCATAAGGAATGTATCGAATCTATGAAGGGTGTACCTGGCTGCACCATCATGAAGTGTGAAACTCAAGGCGACACCACCGATATTTCAGGTGGATTTCAAGAAGACCCATTACTAAATAAAGTTCTAATCCGCATGCGAACAGCCATGCCAGGAAATTTTGGTGGGAAATTAGTTGTGATCTGTACAAAAGTTGAAAAAGAATGGCGTATTGGACGTCTTGCAGGTGTTCGTGGAGTTCCACCAACCTTTGTTGGCAAAAAAGTTTATGACAATGAACAAGATCCGCAGCACGATATCTTCTTAATGCGACTGGATGAGTTAGATGAAGAGGATGGGTATCCAGAGCACTTTAATGAAGGTTGGAAACGCCGTAACGATAATTGGACAGTAACCTAAATAACGGCTTACGCACTATAAATAAAAAAATAATTTATTTGAGGAGAACATAATATGTGTGCAATGAGATTAACGGGTTACGCTGATAAGTTTGGCGTCCACCCTGGAGATACAATTAAATTCCACGTGAATTGTGACGGACCTAAAAAATATGATTGCCAAATCGTAAAAATGATTCATGGCGACACAAATCCACGCGGTCCAGGTTTTATTGAAAAGAAAGTTTCTGCAAAATGTAATGGGGATTACAAAGGCAGACCGCAAACTATCTATAGTGGTTCGTATGGTTACACAGATGACTTTACTCACTTTCAAGTTGAATCTTTTACCATGCAATGTTGGATTTGGCCGACTACGCCGAAAACGCACCCAAAGTATTGGCGTCATGGTGCACAAGGTTTAATGACAAAATGGGCTAATGGAAAAGGCTATGGATTATTTATCAATGAAGATGGATGCTTAGAGCTCCGTATCAACAACAAAAAAATTGCCACAGGTGCTCCCATTCGTGATCATGCATGGCATTTTGTTGCAGCCACGTTTGATGCGAAAACAGGCAAGGCAACGCTGTATCATGAACCGCAAATTCAGTATGCCTTGGACCCAGATATCCCACCGGTCACTGAAAAAATTAGCGGTAAAATACAACACACAGAGGGGGTTCCTTTCGCAGTAGCCGCATACGCTGACGGCGCAAGTTCAAATGCCCAAGCACAAGCTTCACGCCCTGCAGGGATGATCATGACGGGCCATTACAATGGCAAAATTGATAGCCCAAGGCTTTGTAGACAAGCATTAAGTCGTCAAGATATTGAAACCATGAAACTTGGTGCACAACCCGGATTAACCGAACGCAGACATAGCGGACCTACCGGCCCATTATCTGAAGCCATTGTAGGTGCATGGGATTTCTCAGATGGAATTAACACCATGGTAGGTATGGATCATGGTCCATATTTATATGATTTAGAAATTGTAAATTGCCCTACTCGAGCAATGACAGGATATAACTTCTCAGGTCACAACTTTGATTGGAAACACGCGCCAGAAGAATACGGTGCAATCCATTTTCACGATGACGATGTCGATGATGCACGTTGGGATGTTGATTTCGAATGGGATGTGCCAACAGGCATGGACAGTAAGTTCTATGCTGCAAAACTCACCACGGATTCCGGTGACGAAGAATACATTCCGTTTTGGGTGGCACCACATGTAGGCGAAGAGACCGCTAAAATTGCTTACATGGTACCGACGATTAGTTATATGGCTTACGCAAACGAGCACCTTGCAAACAATGCAGGTGGTGCAGAATTGTTAGTGTACCGTGTACCGATTATGCAAGACCAAAATATGTTCTTAAGCGAACATCGTGAGTATGGTGGCTCCATTTATGATACTCACACAGATGGTTCTGGTTTGTGTTTGTCTTCAAGACTAAGACCAATTCTAAGTATTCGTCCGAAGTACGATCACTTCTTAATGCAAGCTCCGTGGCAATACCCTGCTGATCTACACATGATCTATTGGCTAGAAGAAATGGGCTATGATTATGATTGTATTACCGATGAAGATGTAAGCTACGATGGTTTGGCACGACTTGAGAATTACAATGTTGTAATTACCGGCTCACACCCTGAGCACAACAGCGGACCACAACTGGATGCACTACATAACTATACGCAACAAGGTGGACGCTTGATGTATATGGGTGCAGACGCTTGGTATTGGATCCATTCCTATCACCCTGCTTATGAAGATTTGGGTCGTGGCATCGTTACTGAAATGCGACGTTGCGAATCCGGTATTCGTACTTGGCGCGCAGACCCCGGTGAATACTATCACCAAGGGACTGGTGAACTAGGTGGCATGTGGCGTTATCGCGGTCGTTATTTACACTCGGTTGCCGGTACAGGAATGTCATCAGAAGGATTTGATATTTCTTCCTACTATTCACGAACCTATGAAAGTAAAGATCCTCGTATATCTTGGGCATTTAATGGCATCGACTACGATGAGAAAATCGGAAACTTTGGCTTAGTGGGCGGCGGTGCTGCAGGTACTGAACTCGACATTGTCGACACCATGTTAGGTTCACCCCCACACACATTAGTCGGCGCTACTTCTGCGGGACGTCATACTGAAGCTTACCTATTAGTAATGGAAGACTATGGGTTTAGCCAACAAGGTATTGATGGTACTCAACATCCACGCGTGCGATCCGATATTGCTTTCCATGAAACACCGAACGGTGGTGGTTGTTTCGCATTTAGTTCAATCGCTTTTTGTGGATCGTTGCCATGGAACAACGGTAAGAACAATATTTCTACATTAGTTGGAAATGTTCTGGACCGCTTCATGAAAGATGGTCCATTACCAGCTGCACCTAAGAGTGCTTACATCCATCGTGGACGTGCCGATCACGATCCAGCGATGAATAAGAAAGCAAAGTAAGGCTTAGTACTTTTGCAATATATTCGCTTATTTAGGTAAGTCGAATTATTTCAAAAATGTGTAAACCTCCGAGGCGTCATTGACACAATGAAGTGTCAATGACGCTCAAGATAATAGAATTATAATAACGTGGGTGGTGCAATATGGAATTTCATCCAGACATGGGTTTTGTAGAAGATGGTGTTGATTTCACCAACAAAGACTTATATAAATCTTCTAGCCTACCCTTTGGACAAGCAACGATACTTCCACCCTTTTCATATCAATCAAAAATTTTTAGTGAATTAGAGGACGAAAAACTCTGGACACGCAATTGGATAGCCGTAGGATTCACGAATGAAATCCCAAATGCCGGAGACCTTCTACCTTTCACTGTAGGACACCACGGCATACACGTACAACGACAAGATGATGGAAGTTTAATAGGTCGATTCAATAAGGCCCAACATGGCGGATGTCGCGCCGTACCGCTTCAATGCCAAACCGGCAAGAAAACCAAATGCTCTTTTACCTCTTGCGGTTACAGCCGTGACCGAAATGTTATTCGCGTGGAAGAAATTGGTGAAAACACCCCCACCATGCATCAATATTTAGGACTAATCCCTGAGCGATTACTGCCGGTAAAAGTAGAAGTGTTAGGCTCAATCATATTTATCAATCTAGATCATGAATGCAACAATCTTGCAGATGAATACTCTATTGTCGCAAACAATATTGAATCAATATTAAATAAAGACTTTTCATTACAAAATAATGAATGGCTTGAATGCAGCTCAAATTGGAAATTTGCTGGACGTGCCTTTTTTGACGGAAATAATATAAGCAACAACTTATCAAATAGCGACGTTGAACAAGCTTATAACTGCTTTATGACCCCAAGCCTTTCTATCCATGATATCGACCTAAATTTAGAAAACGCCATTGAAAATGACATGGAAAATATACAACTATGTTGGCTATTTCCTAACTTAGTGCTTATTCAGCATCTGGATTTTCTTGTAAGTGTAATTCTGCAACCCACAAGCATGGGTGAGTGTACTTTACGCACTTCGTTATATGCAAAAAAAGAATCTAATAGTGATGCATCACAAGTTCCAGAGTTCTTGCGAGCCTACATTCAATCGGTTACAACCAAAGCACAACATATGCAAAGTCAAGCAGATGAATTAACTGCACCCGGCGCCCCAGAGCTTAAAAATAACATGATTCCGATTGAAACGAATTTAGCAGGTCATTCTTTTCATTGTTACATAACTGAAATAATTGAAACAGAACATGATTATTACTGGAATGCTCCACTTTATAGTAACAATATCGCACGTTAGTAATTACTAAAGACTAAAATAATAATAAAGAACAAAAAATGGAAAACCGAAAGGAAAATAATATGAGCCAAGCACGTCAAGCATATAACAATGGTGATTATGAAAAAGCACATGAAATTTGGCTAATACAAGCCGAAGAAGGCAATCCTGAAGCACAAGCTTGGCTTGGTTCTTTATATGCTAATGGCGACGGAGTAGATGTCGATGATAAAAATGCGTTGACCTGGTACGAAAAAGCGGCTGAACAAGGCTACTCGATGGCACAAGCAAACGTAGGTGCAATGTACTATATGGGCCAAGGTGCAAATAAAAACGTTGATAAAGCAATTAAATGGCTATCAGCAGCCGCTGAAAATGGCGATGTTAATGGCCTATTTAATTTAGCGGTTATTTATACCAAAGGTGAAGGAGTTGATAAAAATCCAGAGCGCGCTGCTGAGTTATATCAACAAGCGTCTGAGCTTGGACATTACCCATCACAGTCACGACTAGGTTACATGTATGCACATGGCCAAGGTGTGGAAAAAGATCGTATAAGAGCTTATTTATGGCTAAGCCTTGCTGCACAGCATGGCATTGGCACCGCACTTAGTGAACTCGAATCAATCGTGAAAAGTATGTCTGCGGAAGAAAAAGCTATGGGAGCAACACTATCGGAACAATGGCGCAACAAGACAGGTGCCAACAACATGCAAGTAGCCATACAACCCACACCTTCCAATTAAATAACTGCCTATTAGTTATATGATTTATAGCGTACAACAAATCAAATTTGAAATTCTTGCTTATATAAAAGAATTTGGTGGTGATTTTAATGACTGGTATGTTGGTATAGCAGCCGACCCTAAAGGTACACTGTTTCAAACACATAAAGTACATCAAGAAGATGATATATGGCTTCATAAACAGGCACTCACTTTTACGGCCTGCAAAACCATCCAAAAATATTTTTTAGAAATCTTAAAAACAGATGGCGAAGCTATTTCTGAAGGTGACGAAGATACGGATTGTGTCTATCTCTATAAAAAAAGTAATCATACAATTCCTTGATAAATTATTTTATCAACATGTATATATTAAGTTTACAATGCATAAGAGAATTAAATACTTTAAATACAAGATTCTTTCCAGGGTTGGTTCAGGATAGTGATTCAGTCACTTAGGTAAACAAGAATGAGCGTTACAGTCAAGAAAGCTGTAACCACATTAGTAGCAGTGATGCTATTAACTCTCATTACAGTTCTAATTGTCATGGCAATTAGACCAATTCCTCTTCCATTTCTATCAAGTTATATAAAAAATCAACTAGACAACCGCTTTCATGCTTACTATGTTGATTTTGACAATGCTCAAACTCGCTGGCGGCCTATCGAAGGAACTTTAGAATTTCACTTAAGCTCTACGCGTGCGTTGGATTATGGTGAAAATCTGCTTGCTTCAGTTCCGAAAGTATTAGCTGAAGTAAGTATTAAATCCATTTTTACCCAGCCACTAATAATTCAAAACATAGAGATTCAAAACCCAAGAACCAGTTTTATTCGCACTGCTGGTGGTGCATTAAAATTTGATATGGGTAATACAGATGATGGATCTTCAGGAAGAGTGCTAGAAACAATTCTTATTAGCTTAGCTACAAACTCAACAGCATCATCCATTACGGAAGAAACTCTTACAAATCTTCGAATCGTCAATTCCGACCTCACTCTAAGTGATGAAATAACAGGATCATTAATACGTATACCTAAAGCAAACATAACCTTAATGCCTGATACAGAAGGTATCGGTTGCGAGTATGACTTTAAAGTTTTTGCACGAGGTGAATATTTGCATATATCTGGAAACTGTTTGTATATGACAGCAAGTGAAAATTTTAATCTACTAGTAAATCTAGACGAAGTTCGACCTGCATTACTTACTGAAATTTCACCACAATTTTCTTATCTCACTCCATTGGAAGTAAGGCTATCCGGGATTGTGGAGCTTGAGCTAGATAAGCTTCTAAATGTAAATAAAGCAGAATTTGATCTTGTTAGCAAGAAAGGTACATTAGAACTCGCTGACTACTTCGGTAAAAATATAAATATCAATGCTCTTAAATTAATAGGTAAAGCATTAAATGATTTTTCACATGTCGAATTAGACACTGTTGTTGTGGCTTTAGAGAATGCAAAAGCAGAAGGAAGTGCCCTTTTCTTAACAGATGATGAAAATCTAGATTTCAAATTAACCGCTTTTCTGACAGGCTCTTCAGTTACTGCCTTGCTACCCCAATGGTTTGCATACTTAGACACTGAAGACTTGGATTGCATTAACAATTCACCTTCAAGTGCTTATAATCGATCATCGTTAGCTCTAAATGGCATCTATAATATTGAGTTACATCAGATTAATGCATCAGGAAAAATATCTTGCTTAGATCAAAAGCTTGCTGATAACAGCATGCAAGAATTTATGATGGATGGGAAAGTTAACGCACCTAATTTGACAACAGTCCAATAGTTACAAGTTATTGTGCACAAATATTATCAGACACACTAATTTTTTAATGTGTTATTCGAATTTTCTAGGCACATTTTCCAGGCAATGGTATACCGGTGGCCTCAGACGCATCTTCAGTAATCGCACTCAAGTCTTCTGGTTCCACATTATATAAATTTGTTTTCCCAGTGCAACGAGCCATCATAGAGGCTTCACCTAGATTAGCCTTAACAATATTGACCAGTCCTTGAACACGATCAGTATCGGAATAATTTGAGCTAAATACCATTTTATCATTATTAATTTCGCCACCCATAGCAAGTCCAGCACATACGCCCATCACTACTACATTTGCACCTAAACCAATTAACTTTGCGGCATCAGTACCAGATCGCACACCGCCAAAGTATACAAGCTCGACTACCTCTTCTTTTTTCATTTTGCGCAATATACGGATTGCATCTCGCAAAATACTAAAGTCTGGCGAAGCAGCTAATTCTGACCAAGCACTACCTAAATTTCCTGTGCTATCTAATACTAAGATATCATGCTCATTCTCCAGCGAGCAGATAATCGCTTGCTCAAGATCATTTGCATTAGAAACGACCAAACCCACAAGTTGGCTGTCTACAGCAGGTGTTAATCCGACTGGCTCTTCGCCTTTATCTAAGTGATAAACATATCCAGCTGTATTTTTTGTTTGCTCTGATAACGACGTACTTAACTGTAACCAATTCGTGTCTTTACCTGGATCCTTGTGTCCAAGATACGGGGTTACAGATATGGCACATCCTTGACTCATTGCCTCGAAAATTTCTTGTGCTTCATTATCAAAACCCGTTACCAAAAATGGATGATGCATCTCAAGTTTATTGGCCAGGTCGGTATTGACATTACATGCTTCACGATAAGGATCGATTACTAGACGCGATAAATTTGCTGGTAGAAACACTAAATCGTCTAAACTAGGTGCACGACTTTCTGGAAATGGATTGGTACGAGTTCGTAATCGTTTCTGCAACATAGATTTTAGTTTCATATGATCTGCAGGATTGGTACGTGCCATAGAAAAAATATCTTCACGATGCGCTACCGAATAATCTGGAGAACCTGTTTCAGCATCACAACGATAACAACGTGCAGCCTCATTACGCGCAGTATCCCAATCATAAGTAGACTCTATTTCGGGAAAACTAACCGGGTCTTCGCCAACCCCAAAAAATTCAGGATGATGTGGACTAAACTTTTCCCATTTAATATCTTGTGCTACTGGAACTCTTCGTGTTCGAAACGGTGTTCGGTATGGAATTGGATCTTCGATATCATTTAGGAACGATTTCACATAGTACGCAGCACGTTGGCCATGTTGCATCGCCATAACAATTGTTGAGCCGCCAAATGCACCATCTCCAGCTGCAAAAACTTTTGCGTCTTTAGTACGCATGGTGTCCCAGTCTGTATGCACACGATCGACATCCATCAAATTATGGTTTTCCAAATCGTCGCATATGCCTTTTTGACCCACTGCAGCAATCACCATTCCACATTCAATGTCGTGCTCGCTTCCCTCATCAATTTTAGGCTGAAGACGCTCATCTTCACCCTTTTCGCCTAATTTCGTCTTCACACATTTAAGACTTAACGTGCCATTATTTTCTTCAACCGCAACTTGTTGTGTGAAATAAATAAACTCAATGCCTTCTTCGATCGCACCTTCAAGCTCTATCTTTCTGGCAGGTATTTCATCTGGCCCACGACGGTAAATAACTTTTACATTCTTACACCCAGGTAATCTTAATGCCGCACGACACGCATCCATTGCAACGTCACCACCACCCACCACCACGACGGTTTCCGGTAGTGTTGGTCGCTCACCCGCATTTACATGACGCAAAAAACTTACGCCATCGATAACTTTTTCGTTACCTTCTTCGCCTGGGATGCCCATCGGTTTGCCCCACCAAGAACCTATAGTTAACAACACTGCATCATGCTTAGCTTTGAGTTCATCTAATGAAACTTCTTTGCCAAGACCCGTATTTAAATGAATGTGTAAATCTGGGAAGCGTTTCAGCAAACGATCAATATCTTCTTCTATTATGCCGGGGGGCAATCTAAATGCAGGTATCCCCCAAATCATCATGCCACCTAATCGATCTGTCATTTCATATACATGCACTTCAAACCCTGCATCACATAATTCGTGTGCAGCCGTAAGACCCGCAGGACCTGAACCTACAATGGCAACCGTTTTTGACTGTATTGCTTTAACAGGTGTTGGTTCATACGTAGAACCTAATTTATCCATCACGAATCGTTTTAAGTTGCGTATTTGTAATGGTCCATCACTATCCACACGCCGGCAAGCTGGCTCACAGGGTGCGTCACATACACGACCACAAATAGAACTAAAAGGATTGGTTGCCGTTATCGCTTCAAATGCTTCTTCAAACTTCCCTTCCCAAATATAACCGATGTATGAAGGCGCATCGGTTCCTATAGGACATGCAACTTGGCACGGTGCGGGAACATAATTTACATCTGCTGTGTGATCTTCATAATCGGGTGGCACATCAGGCATTAAAATGCGATTAATATCATAAACAGCGCTCATACTGCTGCCCTCACTTTGATGTCGATATTTGCATCTCCATATTGAGGTTCATATGGCAAACCAGTCATTGCAGCGGCCTCTGGCGTTAACGCCACTAAATCATCTCGACTAAATTGTGTTACATCGTCATACCCTAGTTCGTTTGCAATGGTTGCAATCTGCCAACGCACGCTTTCTAAAAAGCGATGAATGTTTTGTGCTTCCACTTCAGGTTCATAACGTTTCTCATGCTCAGGATCTTGTGTGGCAATTCCAGTTACACATTGGCCTACATGACACTGCATGCACGCTATGCAACCTCCCGCAATAATGGTTGAAGTTCCTAAAGCTATCGCATCGGCACCCAAACACAATGCCTTCACTGCATCTACTCCATCACGAATTCCGCCCATAACAACAACTTGAATATCATCACGTCTACCAATTTCTTCTAACGCACTCAGTGCTTCAATAATTGCAGGCAACGTTGGTATCCCTACATAGTCAATAACTTCTGCACTTCCAGCACCCGTCGAACCTTGCATCCCATCGAGCTCAACAAAGTCAAAACCATCCTTTACTGCAATTTTTATATCGTCACGCACACGACCTGCGCCTAATTTAATACTTACCGGTAATCGATATCCTGTGGCTTCACGTAACTCTTCTACTTTAATTACTAGATCATCTGCACCTAGAATATCTGGATGCCGTGAAGGTGAACGCAAATCAATGCCGGCTGGTATACCTCTAATTTTGGCAAGTTCTGGCGTCACTTTTTTAGCCATCAGCTGCCCACCTAAACCAGGCTTTGCCCCTTGGGAAATATAAATCTCTAAACCATCTGCACGATTCATATCATGGATATTCCAACCCAATCTCCCTCCAAGCATTTGAAATATTAGTTGTTTTGCTGCACCGCGTTGCGCATCACTCATGCCTCCTTCACCAGTATTCTCAGCGATATCTGAAAGCGTTGAAGCAAGTCCAATAGCTCTTTTAGTAGAAGCGCTCAGTGCGCCATAGCTCATAGGCGCAATCATTACCGGCATACTTAATTTAAGAGGTTGAGCACCGTTAATGCCGCCAATTTCAGTACGCATTTTTACTTTAGAGACAACATCAGCATCGCCACCAGCAAGAGATAAATCTTTTCTAAATGCAATGTCAGAAAAATGCGGTAACGGTCGTGCGCCTCCATAGCCACGAATTCGATATCGTCCAATTTGTGACTTAACATATAAGTCTTCTTGTATTTTTGGATTCCAGTAATCAGATGCGCCAGAAAATGAGAAAAATGGGATGCTACGCATTTGCTGTTCAGAGGTTGCGTAGCGTAGCTTCTTACCCGCATTAACAACTTTTTGAAAACTTCCTTTAAACGGAATTTTATAATGCTCAAGAAATTCCATTACCTCATCAATTTCTGCACTATCAATATCAATGAGCTCAGCGTCAGAACCTAAATTTTCAACTTTACCGGCTACAAATATTTCACCAGCAGACATGTCTTCGCCAACTTTTTCACCAGAGTCACCTAAGATAATGATACGCCCGCCATACATCATGTAACCGGCCATAAAATTTGCATTGCCTGCACAGCACAAAGTTCCCGCTTTCATCACCTGGCCAGCACGTGAACCCATGTTGCCACGAATAACAATTTCAGCTCCACGAATTGCAACTCCAGGTATTGCACCCGCATTGCCTCCAACCACCACTGAACCGGAATACATATTGTCGCCCACACCCCAACCAACGTTGCTCTCCACTTCAAAATTAGCAGCATCACTTAGCCCTGCACAGAAATAACCTGCAGAACCTTTAACTTTTACTGTAATGGGATGAATTAAACCAACGCCAATATGGTGGCGTGCATCAGGATTGATTACTTCGACATCTTCTCCGTCTTTACCACTTTGTCGAATTTTTTCATTACCTTCTCTTACGGAAGTTTTCCCTAGATCGATCGTGACCATGTGTTATAGGTTCCTGGTGGTGGTTCTTTTGTATTGAGCGCTTGCCCTGGGAATAATTTATTGAGTGAAACTTCTTCAGAAGCAATGGCAACCATATCCTCAGTTTCATACATCACCATAGGCTTAACGGCCAAGTGATCTTTTGCATAACCAATTTCATCTTCTGTAGAAACAAGAAATGAAAACGTGCCATCTAGATCTTCAATTGAAGTTTTTAGCGCTTCTTTTAATTTAATTCCTTTTGATAGTTTATCGGCAAGATAAACTGCAATGAGCTCACTATCGTTATCCGTACGAAATTCATAATCACGTTGCTCAAGGCGCCTACGCATTTTCCAGTAATTAGTGATTTGCCCATTGTGCACGATAGCAACATCAGCAAATCCCGTGGCCCAAAATGGGTGCGCAGCTTCGGGTTTAACGTCTGACTCAGTTGCTAAACGCACATGACCTAAGCCATGAGAACCTTTATATTGTCGTATGTCATAGCTCGCATCTACATCTTCTGCACTTCCGACATCTTTAATAATATCTAAGCTATTGCCGATAGAAATCACTTTTGCAGCTTGATCAAGTGCGTAAGAAAATTTTTGGATATCGCCAGAATAGTTAACCGTTGCACGGTAGGTTTCCCCAATATGCTCATCTTCGATTATAGAAGCGCTATTTTCTTTCAATGATTTCTTAATTTGAGTTATGGCTGCCACACCTATCTCACCTTGACCTACTAATAATCTAAGCTTGAGCGTATTTTTTTGAGCATCACCATATAAAGCAAAGCCTGTAGAATCAGGACCGCGATGTTGGCAACCATTGAGCATATCTACTAATGCCTCACCGGTTTTAAAATCCGACGAGTCCTTAAGCATAATGCCTGCTATGCCGCACATATATTATTCCTTATATAACGATTAATGAGGCACCGAATGACCCAGCGCGGAACATAGTAATGCTGTGTCACAGTAGTGCTTATAAGTATTTAACTTACCATCCTTAGCGGTCCAAAGATGTATTGTTTCCACCTCAACATCTTGGCCAGACTTGGTCGCTTTGGTTCGGTATAAAGCTTGAACAATAATATTTTCACCATCTACTTCAATGTATTTTTGTGGGTTGGCTTCCCAAAAATCAAAGTGATTCCCTAGCTTGTCAAAAAACTCTAGAGAAGCTGGCAATCCATTTTGATCTCCTCCATAGGGAAACCCAGGCATTATTCCAAAGATAAAATCATCAGATAAAACTTCTGAAAGCTCACCTCCACTATTTACAAGCTCGTAAAAACGTTCAGCTAATTGTCTAATATTTTTACTCATATTCTATTACCCTTTATTAGTGCGCTCTTTGTTTATTATTGTGAATCCATGCGATTAACGTAGACGTATTCATGTTAATAGCTCTTATAAAATATACTCGGATATGTGGTCATAAGTATATATAAGGATATATACTTATGACTAGTATAAAAATATATATAAATATTACTTATGTATAGTATGTGTATATTTAATCGCTTAAATAGCGCATTTTTAAGGAAATAAGCGGTTATGGCTTAAGAATATTTGCCTAACTTGAATATCTGCCAACAATAAAAAAAATGAACATCAGATGATACAAATTAACCAAGTTCTTGGTCATTCACATGACTCGAACCTATCGAGTCAACTTCACGATTTATCACACCATAATAAAGTCGAATATATTGTTTTAGATCATGCAAATTTACAGCGTCGACGATTCCGCACTCAAACGGATCAAGGTACAGATTGCGCAGTAACCATATCGCGTGACAACAAACTATCTAATGGCGCTGTTTTATTATTAGAAGATGACCGCGCTATTGTTGTAAAAATGGCTGAAGACCAGTGGCTATCACTTCACCCTAAAGATATTTCCAACGCAATTGAGCTTGGCTACTTTGCTGGCAATATGCATTGGCGCGTTAAGTTTGAAAATGAACGCCTTGATATTGCGCTTGAAAGCCCTAAAGAAATTTATCTTGATCGATTAAAAGATTTCTTTGCGCAAAATAAAATTACTCTTATTTAGCCATGACTGAAGAAGAGCAAATACTCACGCTTTTACAACATGGCGATAGCTTCTTCCCATCAGGTGCGGTGTCATTTTCTTGGGGATTGGAAATGTTAAACAATGACCAGGTCATCACTTCGATTAAGGAGCTCGATAATTTTATTGAAAACCAGCTAATTGAAAGATGGGGACCCTTTGAGCGTGTTGTTTTGGCTCACACCTATGATCATGCCAACAATATCGAGAATAATATCGAACATATTATTTCTATTGATAAACTCGTTGAATGCATGACATTAGCGACTGAGTTAAGAGAGGGATCTAAAAGATTAGGTTCTGCTCTATTAACGACTTACCAACAACTAAACAACCCGACAGCAGATCAATACCTCAAACTAAGTTATGAAGGCAAAGCGCCCGGCCACTTACCTATTGCTCAAGCTCTAATCTGGAGTTCACTAGGCTTGTCTCGCAACTCTGTTTTGATGCTATCCGCATATAACTTTTGTGTTTCTGTATTAAGTGCTGCGTTGCGACTGGGGATAGTCGGTCATATTGATTGTCAAAATAGTTTAACTACATTTCGTCAACTAATTACCGAGATTTTAACTTGGCCTATTCCCGCTATAGAAGAAATACACGCCTTCACCCCGTTTGCCGATATTGCTTCGATGCGTCATGAATATTCTGAAACAAGACTATTTGCAAACTAAATAATTATTATTAAAAAGATTCGGAGATAAACCATGCTACTCACACCCACTGAATTAGAGCGTTTAACAATTTACACTGCAGCCGAACTTGCAAGAAAAAGAAGAAATAGAGGATTGAAATTAAATTATCCTGAAGCAACCGCCATTATCGCTGATGAAATATGTGAAGGTGCAAGAGATGGTCGAAGCGTTGCAGAAATGATTAGTTATGGTTCGACATTACTCACTACTGACGATGTCATGCCTGGTGTAGGAGACATGATGCATATGCTTCAAGTTGAAGCCACCTTCCCTGATGGCACCAAGTTAGTCACTGTGCATGAGCCAATTCGATCAGGTAAAAAGAAGACAAAAGAGAATATCGTACCTGGAGAAATTATATCTGGAGAAGGTGATATAAAAATTAATGCAGGTAAGCGTTCAATTAAATTAAAAGTACTTAATACAGGTGATCGCCCAGTACAAATTGGCAGCCACTTTCACTTTTTTGAGGTCAATCCAGAATTAGACTTTAAGCGTAAAGATGCATTTGGGAAACACTTAGACATTCCTGCGGGTACTGCAGTGCGATTTGAGCCAGGTGAAAGTAAGGAAGTACAACTGGTTAAATTTGGCGGTGCAGGTGAAGTACATGGCTTAAACAGCTTAACCAATGGTTCAACTACTAGCGAAGTTAAAAAACAAGAAGCCTTGCTACAAGCTAAAAATCGTGGATATAAAGGGGCATAACAATGATTAAAATTTCAAGAAAAGAATATGCAACTATGTATGGCCCCACCAAAGGGGATGCCGTACGTCTAGGTGACACCTCACTATTTGCAGAAGTAGAACATGATTATGCCGTGCCGGGCGATGAATGTTTACATGGCGGTGGTAAAACGTTACGCGATGGCTTGGGATTAACACCTGGCTATGATAGTGCCGCAGGGTCCTTAGATATGTTGGTGAGTAACGCACTAATTATCGATCCGGTATTAGGCATTGTTAAAGCAGACATAGGAATTAAAGAAGGCAATATTGCAGGCGTAGGTAAAGCAGGCAACCCTGCCACGATGGATAATGTTGACCCTGATCTTGTTTGTGGCGCAGCGACTACGGTGCGTGATGCAGAAGGTCTCATTGCAACACCTGGCGGTATAGATGTGCATGTGCATTTTGATAGTGCACAATTATGCGAACACGCAATCGGTTCAGGCATTACCACTATGCTGGGCGGGTCATTGGGTCCAATAACCGTCGGCATTGATTGTGGTGGAGCATGGAATGTTGGCAAGATGTTACAAGCTTCTGAACAATGGCCAATAAATTTTGGATTCTTAGGTCGAGGCAATTCGTCTAAACCTAGATCCCTAATCGATCAGCTCGCAGGAGGCTGTTTAGGTTTAAAAATTCATGAAGACTGGGGTGCGATGCCCGCTGTGATTGACACCTGCCTTTCTGTCGCGGACGATTTAGATTTTCAAGTGCAACTTCATACCGACACACTTAATGAAAGTGGTTTTGTTGAAAATACATTAGCGGCCATTAATGGTCGCACTATTCATATGTATCACACTGAAGGTGCTGGCGGTGGGCACGCACCCGATATCATTCGAGTGGCCGGTGAATACAACTGCCTACCCTCCTCTACTAATCCAACTAATCCATACACAGTCAATACATTTGATGAACATTTAGACATGACTATGGTATGTCACCATTTGAATCCTGCTATACCTGAAGATGTTGCCTTTGCAGAAAGTCGAATACGTTCACAAACCATTGCGGCTGAAGATGTAATGCATGATCTGGGTGCCATTTCCATGCTGGGCTCTGATAGTCAAGGTATGGGACGTATTAACGAAGTTATTTGTCGAACGTGGCAATTAGCGAGCAAAATGAAAGACCAACGAGGACGACTCGCAGAAGAAACTACTAAAAATGGTGATAACGAAAGAATAAAACGTTATATCGCAAAATATACCATCAACGCTGCGCGAACATTTGGTATTGATCAACACATTGGTTCATTAGAGAAAGGAAAAATGGCTGATGTAGTGTTATGGAAACCTGCATTTTTTGGAATTAAACCAGAGTTAATTATAAAAGGTGGTTTCATAGTGTGGTCTGCTATGGGCGATAGTGCTGCATCACTTATGACTTGTGAACCCTTAGCGATGCGACCACAGTGGGGAGCCTTCGGTAATGCGAAACAACAACTAAGTGCAAACTTTGTCAATCAATCTGCTGTAGATGCCAATATTGGCGAAAAGTTACAACTTCAAAAAACCTGTCTTGGTGCACAAGGGACTCGAAAGCTCAATAAAGGCCATATGTTGCACAACGATAGTTGCCCTAAAGTTACGGTTAACCCAAATACATTCGATGTGTTTGTTGATGGTGATCTGGCTACTTGCGAACCCGCTGAAACATTACCATTAACACAACGATACATGCTTCGATGAATAAACAAGCTTCTCAAAACGGTCCCGCGCGAGTGGGCATTGGTGGGCCTGTAGGTTCTGGTAAAACAGCACTGATCGAACAATTAATTCCTTTTTTTATTAATCGTGGGAATGAAATTGCAATTGTAACCAATGATTTAGTTACACGCGAAGATGCTAAACGTTTACAACAATCTGGTTTACTTGCGCCTGAACGTGTGGTGGCTGTGGAGGCTGGTGCTTGCCCACACACTGTCATACGCGAAGACCCAACACTAAACATACAAGCTGCAAACTTATTAGATCAAAAGTTTGAAAACTTAGACATCATACTTATAGAAAGTGGTGGCGATAATCTTGCCTCTACTTTCTCTTTAGATCTTGTAGATTATTGGATGTTTGTTATTGACACTTCTGAAGGTGATGACATACCACGTAAACGTGGCCCAGGCATTGTGCAATCTGACTTACTCGTAATTAATAAGGTAGATATCGCAAAGTACGTAGGTGCAGATATTGATTTAATGGTTAAAGAAGGACAGGAAGTTAGAGGTGACAAACCTCTTGTACTCACTAACTGTAAAACAGGCCAAGGGATTGAAGATGTGGCAAACCACATTATCAATAACGTACTTTTTAAATAGTGTAGAAAATTAATGACAAATTTATCATTAGAATTTGCCAGAAATGCTGATGGGAAGACATTTCTTGAAAATCAATATGCATCCTATCCTTTTCATATATGTAGAACTCAATATCTTGAAAATGATCCGCCTGGGATGGCTAATATTTACATTCAATCAGCTTCTGGCGGGATATATGAAAATGAAAACTTAACCACCAATGTTATAGCGAACGCTGACTCATTTAGCCACGTTACTACACAAGCCTCCACCATCGTACATGGAATGACGAAAGGTGATGCGCACCAAACCGTCAATATTAACGCCACAGATAATTCATATACAGAATATGTATCCGATCCATTAATACTCTTTCCAACCTCTAAGCTGAGTTCAACAATCAATGTATTTGCAGACCAAACTAGTACCGCCATCATCGCAGATGCCTTTTTACTACATTTTCTAAATGGTGAAGATGACCTATTCAAGCAATTAAATAGTTATTTACAAATACATGATGAAAATAAGAAATTGTTGGCTAAGGATGTCTACATAATAAATCCTAAAAACTTTTTATCTGCTGGACGAGAATTTATCGGTATGGGAACCATCTCAATCATCAATCGTTCAATCAACACTGAGAATATATTGGAACAGTTGCAAGAAACGATTAAATCCAATAGCAACGTATATGGTGGAGCTACTCTCTTACCCAATAACTGTGGAATCATCATTAAGTTTTTAGCCCCTGATGGAGATTACTTAAAAAAGACAATCACTCAACTATGGATGGATATTAGAGAGTCTTTAATCGGCACTAAACCTAACATTCGAAGAAAATAAACATACGTTGTAAAATGACTCTATTATTTATACTTGCAATCACTATAGGCATTCGCCACGCATTTGAGCCTGATCATATGGCAGCAGTCCTCTCTGTCTCAACACAATCTAATTCTTTATCTGCAACTGCGAAGCAAGGTGCCATATGGGGCGTAGGCCACACCATTACTCTATTTATCTTCAGCATGATACTAATGGGTCTAAATATTGAAATAGATAGAAATATTTTTGTACTATTCGAATTTATTATAGGCTTAGTTTTAATTTGGATGGGGTTTGATGTTGTTAATAAATCAAAGGTGCTCCTTCACGATAGAGGAAGTAATCATATAGAATCAGAAATAACAGAAAATAATAATAAAACTAAATTATCCTTAAAATCACTTGGGATAGGCTTATTACATGGGGCAGCTGGATCTGGTGTCATCATAGCGCTGATAACAACGACTATTGATTCGATTTATTTGAAATTTGCATATATAGCGCTGTTTAGTTTTGGCCTTATTATTAGCATGTCATTACTCTCAATTCTTATGACGATGCCTATGCATCGGAACTTCAAAATTATTCCACTTCGGTACTTTAAAGTAATAACAGGTACACTAGCGATCTTAATTGGTATGAAAATACTTTATCAGTCAAGCGCTCAAATAAGCACACTACTAACATAGACTCGTCCTGCTTATTTTTAATTATAAATATTAACTAATTTTTCATATTAATAAAGTATGGATTTTAAAATATGTGAAGAAGTATCTGTGCTCGGAATACATGCTGCATTCCTTATTATCAAAGGCATAGATAACCATCACTATAACGATTCACTAAAACAAAATATTGAAGAATTTTATACTCAATATCTACAAAAGCACTCGATCGAAAGTCTTCAAATTGATGAAAACATTATTGGCTATCGAAACCTGCACAAAGACGTAAACATCACAGACAATACATTAATTGCATCTCCTGAAAGTCTAATTAAGATACTCTTCAAGCATAAGTCATTACGCCCAATCAATTTTATAGTAGACACGTACAATTATATTGCAATCAAAAACAAGGTATCCATTGGCGCTCATGACCTAAGCCATATAAATGGAAATGTAAGATTATGTTTCACTAAAGGAGATGAGTTATTCATTCCCCTAGGTAAGAAGAAACAACTAAGTGTTAATAGCGGAGAGTATTGTTATATAGACGATGATAACGAAATACTATGCAGACTAGATTGTAGACAATGTGATAAAACTAAAACCACTACAGATACAAAAGATTGCCTGTTCATAATTCAAGGGCATAAATATATTTCGGTTGATATAATTAAATCTACTGCTGAAGAAATACAGGAAATTTTCAGACCTTATATATCAGACGAGAAAGAAATTATATTAAGTATAATGTAATAAAATTATTTAAATAGATTTCCGAAATGCCACCATTGAAGAGCGGGAAAATCCGTGATCTTGATAAAAACGATGCGCCCCTTCATTATCAAAATCAGTTAGTAAAGTAATACGCTTACAACAATTTCGTTTAGCTAAATCAAGCGAGTATTTCATTAGCATTGAACCCACACCTTTCCCACGTGTCTTTGGAGTAACGACCATATCCTCAAGTATTGCAACTCGACTACCGAGCGCAGTCGATATGGTATACAAAATATTAACCATGCCAATGATTTTATCTGAGTCTATTGCAATTACTATTACACCGACATCTGAGTTAGAAATTATATTCTTTAAACCTTTGCCTTGAACCTCAGTATTTGGCTTAAATTCTTCTTCCTGTTCAAATAAATAATTTAATAGCTCACATAATTCAGGAATATCATCTAGCTTTGCTTCGCGTAACTGCATAACTCAAACTAATTTATATTCATTAGATACAATCATTAAGCAAGTCTAGTGTAATAGGTTAATATTTCTGAAAAAACGCCAGATGAATTAACTTTTATTAGCCCTGCACCCTTAATATTAGTGCCAGGAATTTCCCATGCACATGATGCCGTCGTTATGTCATTCTCTTCCGAAGTCAGCACTTCTGTAAGCTGCATAAATGGTTCGGGTAGATTACCGTTACAGAGTGTTTTTACCGTTTCTTTCATATCATTTAGATAATCAGAAAATTTATCTTTTGAGATTTTTCCAACATTGGGATCGTCCAAAATATAGTCATTGGTAATGGCTTGCAAAACTAATTCTGCATTTCCATTTGTCCAACCCTCAGCATATCGTCCCAAATGATTTAATGCGCTCATAAGGCATCTCCCTAGATTTAAGAAATTATTTATATAGTGTAATTAAAGCATTTAAACCTGCCAAATATATATCACTTATTGTCTTCTTGACTTCATCATTACTTGCACCTACTGCATTAAAGGTGGACTGCCAGATGACTTCAGCTTCGTTATCTGCAGCGCTTTTAACAGTTATTACTGCATGGTAATTTTCTAGCGGTAATGGTGATTCAAGTATTGAATACTGAAAAGACATTTCAGTTTCATCATATAACTCAAGTTTTTCCACAATATGCACATCATCCCCTAGTGCTAACACTCTAATGTCACCAGTATCTTTTCCTGTACCCAGTAATGTAGTTGCAAGTACAGCTGGATGCCATCTATCTAAAACCTGAAAACCACCAATAAGTGCCCAAACTGTTTTGGCAGGCGCATTTACAAGCACCCTCTCCTCCACCATTAGTTGATCAGCATAAAGATTCATTGAATATCCTAAGCTAACCAAAAGGAAACATAATGTAATCACTACATATTTAATTCTATTTTTTCTAACTTTGTATTGATGCTTCATATAAGACTCCAATAATTACTATTATTTATTTCTATTGAATAATAATTTGTAAGTAAAAACAATAAAAACACCCCACAAAAAGCTATTTAGTATAAATGGGATATATTGGCCCAACGAGCTTGCGCCTTCATAATTAGATTTTTCAAATAACGTTACAATAGGAAAAAATAATATTTCTACCACCCAGTAATTAATTTTTTCCATAAATGTTAGATCTTTTCCAGAATCAAAAACAGAAAATACGTGGCCAAAAGATCTAATTGATAACCAAATTCCTACAAAAAAATGCAGTATAGAGATCACGAATACCAAAATGATAGATTTCATTCTGCTGGATACACATCAAAGGCGATTCCAATTCTTTCTTCTGATCCTGTAAATGGAATAGTTCCATGAAAATAATAGGATGGAAAAAATAAAGCTGTTCCTTCTTCTGGCTTCATCGCAGTAACATAAGGCTCAAACTCATCAGGCACCAAATAATCAGGCCTACCAAACTCCAACCAACCTTCGCGCTTATCAGGAGAAACATTTACTGCAGAAGGAACGCTTACATAATAAACACCACTTAACCATGAATCTTCATGTATATGAGGCGGATGCTTACCATTTTCTTTTAAGATAGACGCAATTAATGTAAGACGATACTTTTTTGGCAAACGAGAGTAAAAAACATGCTCACTGTTATATACAAGATTATCTCGATATTTATCTATTGCAGATCGTAAAGTTTTCTCAAATGCCAGAATAGAATTTGAAGGATTTAATAAAATATCTTTTGTAACTGCGCCACCACTGGTCACGCGCTCTAATGGTTCCCACGTCAATGTCTCATGGTTTCGGACATCTTGCTCAAGGTGCTCATTAAATGACTGTAAGGATTCATATCCTTTTGGTACTGGAATATGGAATTTATGAATCATCTCATCAAAGTTGTATAATAAATTCCACTCCGAATGACGTTGAAGCTGTGAAAATGCTATAGCTTTGTACGCACTAGCATTTTGGCAATAAGGATCGATTGCTAGACAATTGTTTGCAGCTTCAAGCGCTTCGTTAGCTTCATTATTTGCTAAATGAGTGGCCGCAAGCTTGTAGCTTGCTTCTCGATTATTGGGATCTAACGATATAGCATTACTGTAAGCTGCACATGCTTCGGGCAATTTCCCTATTCCCTTTAATGAGCTGCCTAAGTTGGTATAAGCATTTGCATAATTACTCTTTAAATCAATCGCATGTTGAAAACATTGGCGTGCTTTATCAAATTCTCGCTGTTCAAGCAAGACAATACCTTGACTGTTATGCACTTCTGCATAATTAGGTGCAACTTGTGTTGCGTGTGTTAGAAGCTCAAGCGCTTTGCTGTATGAACCCAGTTGATATTTTGTGATTCCACCAAAATGTAGCGCATTGGGGTCATCAGGATTTGAACTGATTAATTTGTTGAATAATTTATCTGCTTGTTCGAGATTTCCTTGCTGAAGTTGCTGAACTGCATTCGAAATTAATTCATCGTGCGTAATTGGTAGTGCCACATTTTTCTTGCGGCTTTCTTTAGTAAGACGTCGTCGCTCTGCCCGGTTCACGGTATTTATATCCTCAAATTAATTCATCCACATTTACAACGTTTGCATATGCAAAGTCCAAGGCAGACATTGAAGCATTATGAACGTCAATAGCTGACACTTCTTTACCATGAAATTCTATATCACGAGTTGCGCATGCATCCTGAACAACAACACATTTAAATTCTAAATCTGCTGCTGCTCGAGCAGTAGCTTCAATACACATATGGCTCATCGCTCCACAAATTACTAAATCAGTGATGTTTTTTACCTTTAATTGATCAAGAAGATTTGTCTCGCGAAAACTATTTGGAAAGTGTTTAGAGATAACAGTCTCACTAGGCAATGGATCTACACTGCCATGTATTTCAGAGCCTTCGGTATTAGGTAATAAAAAACCTGCCTGGTTGTCTTGAAAAGTATGTTGGATATGAAAAGTTTGTAAATCTTGATCGCGAAATTTATCTAAAAGCAATCTTGCATTTGAACTAGCTATATCGATACCCACTAACTCCATATTTCCACCTGGAAAATAATCATTTTGTATATCAACAAGAAGTAAGGCTGGTTTCATAACTAATCTATATATTGAAGAACGTGTATTTTATGCCGAATTCCACATGACATCTAATAATAAATATCTATAATAGACGACACAATAACAAAAATCAGCACAGACGAATATTCATATATAACGTGCTATTTATGGAGGTAATTATGGCTGAAGAAACCAAAGCAAAACTCTTAAAAATATTTTTAATTATTACAGGTTTATTTTTCATATTTGGCGTTTTCGCCATGATGAACTATATCGCTCCCGAAAGCTGGGGTTGGGGACCAAGACAAAGCGAGTATGAGCAAATGATTGTTATCATTTACGCTACGCTCGGTGTGTTCTTGATACTTGCAGCCAAAGATCCAAGTGAACATCGCAGCTTATTATGGTTCACAGTTTGGTCCAGCATCACTCACGGTGGCGTCATGTTAATCCAAGCACTAGTTAGTGATGGCCATGAACATGCCAACTTGTTTGGTGATATCCCTGCACTATTTGCCGTCGCGATTGTTCTATGGTTTTTAATGCCTAAACGCACTTAAACTATAACTAACTGAATGCCTGCGTTTGATGATAAGCAGGCATTCAATGTATAATATTAATTATGAGACTATTAATAATATGCTTATTTGTAGTTATAACAGCACCTCTAGCGGCTATCACCTTAGCGCTAATTAAAATAGGCGCTGAAGAAATATTTCGCTATGCTGAACAAAAAAAGAATGGCATTGGAGCTTTATTGGTCCTATTAAGCTGGATTATATTATTACCCATAATGCTTTTATTAAGTCTTTTCGCAGGGCTATATAAGTATGTAACCTTTAAATCTCCAAAGTATCAAAACCATAAATCTAGATCTTGTTAGATTACGATTTTAAAATAACTCTTATCACGATTTAACTCTTATCAAAAAAACTTAGATAGTGAGATATTTTGAGTTAATCATTTTTGATTGCGATGGCGTATTGGTAGATAGCGAGCGAGTAACCTCAGAAGTTTTTTCTCAAGTACTAGAAGAAGAATGTGGGCTATCCTTAAGTTTAGATGAATTGATTGACACTTTTATGGGAATATCCTCGCAAAAGTGCTTAACAATAATTGAAGAAATGTTAGGGCATAAACCACCCATTGGTTTAGAAGCTCGTTATCAAAATGATATAAGCAAGGCTTTACAAAAATCTGTTACTGCTATTACTGGTGTTGAAAAATTATTAGCTGAACTGTCTATCCCATTTTGCGTAGCATCTGGTGGATCTCACGAAAAAATGCAGACCACTCTTGGTAAAACTAATTTACTTAAACATCTTGAAGGAAAGCTCTTTAGCACTGCCGACGTACTACGCGGAAAACCATATCCTGACGTATATTTACATGCGGCAGAAAACATGCAGTGTCAGGATCCTAGTCGTTGTCTTGTAATCGAAGATAGCCCACTGGGTGTTGAAGGAGGTGCAGCAGCAGGCATGACTGTATTTGGGTTTGCAGATCTAGTAAAAAAACAAAAACTAATCAATTCTGGTGCAGATCACATCATCACTGAAATGGAAAACTTAGTAAACGAAATAACTCTCTACGAAAACAGAACGTACTAAGATAATTCATATATCCTAAAGATCCACTGAAGTAAAATCATGCACACGAATTTTACTAGCTAATGGCTTAAGGACGGTTTTGACTGCATTTATATGTTCAGGATGAACTAAATACTGTTGCATAGAAGTATGATTTTCGAAAATCATATATAACGCCACATCAAAGCTATCATCAACAATCTTTCTCTCGCTTGAAATTGACTTCCCAACTCGCATTTCTAGAATACCAGGAATTTCGTTCAATTGTGATGAAGTCTCAATAATCCGTTGAATATGTCCTTGGTTTCCTGACTCCTTTAACCAAATTAGCACTATATGTACGACGGCACCTTCTTCATCTACCTGTTCTGTAACTGAAGTGCAGGCAGATAAAAACATACACAATGCAATCATGCTCATGCATATACGCATCACGAATCTAATTTCTTTGTAGTTATTATGGGCAGCCATATTGTTGCGATTACACCTGATTGATCTCTAGTATTTTCAATTGTGATATGACCCTGATGAAATTCAGCAATTAATCGCGCAATGTATAACCCTATTCCCAAATGAGCTTCACTTTGTCCAGATTCTTTTTTATAGCTTTGTTCACGCACAGAAACCATTGACTCAAATAACCTACCTTGCATCTCTTGTGATAATAAAGGCCCATTATTTATGATCGTAAGCTTTGCTTGCCCCATCTCTTTACTAAGCATTATCTTTATCGGTTCGCTTGTATTGCTAAATTCCACTGCATTAGCCACAACTTTATCAATTAATTGAGAAATATTTTCTGGCACACCATTAACTTGTAAATCTATTTTACAAATATCAGTTTCAAATAAATATTCATTATATGCAGCTCTATATCCTTCCGTGCACCCTTGTACTAATTTAGATAAATTAAATACTTCTTTTTCACTTAACTGCAATGAATGCTCTAGACGCGTGGCTTCACTCATATTAGTTAAAATAGCGTTCAGTCTTTTAATGCCTTCTTGCGCACGCTCCATATAGACCTTAGCTTCTGCATCATGTTCCAGCATTGCAAGATTGTCTAAAGAAGAACGCACTACTGTTACGGGTGTGCGAAATTCATGCGAAAGACGCGACGTCATATTTTCTAAATAACTATTGTACTGTCCCAGTCTACTAACAATACTTGAAAAACTTCTTGAAAGATCACCAATTTCATCATTCACACCCGAACCTTTAAAGACAGTATGAATGCGCCCTTGTTCATCAATGGCTTGTTCAGCTTGACTACGTAATTTTCGAATCCGATACGAAATTCTTGATGCAAACAAAAATAACGCGAGTGTACCTAACAGCATCACACCTAAAATTACACTAAATAATCTCTCCAATGCTTTGTTTCTGATCGTGCGAATTCCATTTGTCGTCTCTTCTGCAACCACCACACCTAAAACTTTTTCATCTACCCAAATTGGGTGCGCTGCTGATAGTACAACTGCTTTTTTATCGGGTGTTAGATACCAAGATGATTTAACTTCGCCAAGAATTGCATCATCAATCTGCGAACCTGCGAGCTCAGTAGCTTTTTCCAGTTCATCTACAAAGTCCTGCGGTGGACGAGTAAGTAATTTATAATATATAGGGTGCAGATATTTTTTCTCAGTACGTTGCCACCAAGATAATGAATCTCGCTTATAGACTTCATTATCATTCATAATGCCTGTAGCAGAACGAATATCACCCATTCTGGCTAAAACACGGCGATGAGCGTCTATCACCCAGATTCTTGAATTCGAACGCGCTAGTCCTTTCAGTATTTGTTCAATTTCTGGCGAAGGCACTAGTACAGTTCCCAATTGGTCAGCTTCTTGTGTGGCAGAAGTTCCTACAATATTGTCTATCTTTCGAGTACGACTACTATCGACGTCATAAATAGCAAACCCTAACTTGCTACCAATCATTTCAAGCGGAATACGTAGCTCAACATTATAGCCATTCGGTGTTTCTACCCAATTACCCTGAATCTTGCTTTCATGCCGTATTGGATAAACACTCCCAACCTCTGGTTTAGTTAAATAGGCATTAATCCAGCCAGGGTTTTCATTAGAGATGATATAACGCTGAAATTGATCTTCTTTATCTAAGAAAGCAACTTGAATATTATCATTGCGATGCACATTAAAATTATTCTCTTTTCTATAAACAATGTAATCATCAATGACTTCAAACATTACATATAGATATTCTTCATATTTAACCACCATATGGTTAAAACTAAGTGAGGATGGATTATATTTAGAATTACTTTCAAGTACATAATCATCCCCATAATAATGTGGTTGATACTGGAAATTTTCCCATTCTTGCAATTCACCATCTAATTGAATGGGATCTGAAACATCAATTGCATACAAATCTCTTCCTTTACTCACATCACTTAAAAAACTTGCTTGTGAGTTAAAAAGATTAGGACGTTCATGTAAAGCAGTTGCTGCAGCACTTACAGTACCCACTAAAGTTTGCTCTTGGCCTTTACGCAAATACTTTTCCATTTCCCAAACATACTTATAGCCCAACCATGGAATGGCGAATAAGAAACTAGATAAGAAAACTAACTTGAGACGCAAGCCTATTCTTGGCTTAAGAAATGACATATATAATTATTTTGAATCGCCAGAATTCCAACGATAACCCATACCATATACAGTATCGATACAGTCAAATTTAGTATCTATTTGAATAAATTTTTTACGGATACGCTTAATATGCGATGTGATGGTGCTGTCATCTACAACCATTTGAGATTCTTGCATCAGTTGTTGCCGATTTTTCACATGACCGATATATTTTGCAAGCGCATGCACCATCCAGAATTCAGTTACGGTTAAATCAACATTTTTCTCTTGCCACATGGCAGCCATACGTTGTGTATCCATACTAAGATCACCTTGCTGCAACACTGCTTCACCTGTAGTTGGTTCACCCATCGCATCTTGACGACGGAATAAAGCCGCAATGCGTGCAAGTAAATGTGGGAAGCTAATGTCTTTTGTTAAGTAGTCATCTGCTCCAATTCGCAAACCACTTACGGTATCCACATCACTATCCCGTGCAGTTAAAAATATGATGGGCAACGTTTCAGACATAGAACGCAACGAGCGACAAAGGGTAAATCCTCCATCCACCTCGTCTTGTAGACCAATATCGATAATAGCTAAATCGGGTAATCGTTGTTCAAACACCGACATAGCATCTTTCCGATTAGCAAAAGTTTGTACGCTATAGCCCTGTTTACGTAACACATCAGCATAATTCTCCCTTAGGGCAAACTCATCTTCAATCACAGCTACACGTCGACTCATAACAAATTCTTATTTATATACTGATAGACAAAACTATACGGATTAATTACTGCAAAACCAGTCACTTGGAAGAATTGCCTTATTCTTGCCACATTTAAACAGCAAAAGGCCTATTTTCTCACTCAAAAACGTCATAAGCGTTTTATTTAATACCCTCAACGTAACCACAAACCTGAAATATCTACAACATACTTAAATATGAGGAATATTATGAAACTTACCCTATCCATTGCTGCTTTAGTAATCTCTCTAACTGCAACACCCTTACTTGCAAGCTCACCTATTTCTAATATCGATAAGTCCAATACAGAAGCAGGCATTGGATTTGGCGCCGGCTCAGTAGTGGGTGGCTTAGTTGCTGGACCTATAGGCATTATTACCGGTGCTTTTATTGGCACTCTAATTGGTCAAAATGCTGTCAGTGAGGATAACGTCAAACAATTAGCTAGCTCAAACAACTTTCTTGAAAATAAACTAAACGAAACTTCCAATAAACTCCAAAGTCTAAAGGATGATAATTCAAGACAATCTCTCGTTCTCAACGATACTCACCGCACTATAGAAATATTACTTACACAGAACCAAGAACTGAAAAATCATGCACTAAATTTTGATGTTCAATTTCGCACCAACTCAATAGACATTGAAAAACAGTACCAGGTGTATTTAGTAGGCCTCGCGAATACGCTTAACAACACACCAAACTTAGAGATTGAAGTAGCTGGTTTTGCAGATCGAATGGGTGATGAAAATCATAATATGTTGTTATCAAATCAGCGTGCTAAACAGGTAAAAGAATTCCTAATCGAACATGGTATTCAAGAGGATCGCATCACCACACTAGCGCATGGAGAGACCCAACCATTACATCCAGAAAACAATCTGGAGAACAATTTCTTTGATCGGCGCGTTACAGTTTTCATCATGCCAACTGAAATTAGCTCAAATAATATTGCTGAAGAAATTGCAGCTGCAGAAGAAAAGTTATCCGTTGCCTTTAAGAAACAATAATTATTATTGAAGATAAGGATAATATTATGCGCCGATCATTGCAAAACGTAACGAATCTTAAATTCGTAAACCTGAAGACATCCTCTCCTCCATCTGGCAGCCTACGGGCTGCCTTTTTTTCGCTGCTATTCATTTTTATGATATTTAATTTTTATGAAACAAGCCTAGCAGATCATGATGGTCTTGAAGAGATCGTAACCATTAATGATACAGAGAGCGGCAGATTATTAATAGAAACTAACCATGCTGGGCAATACTACATTGCACCTACTGTAGATACGGATGTGCAAATGGATATTACGGGACTAATTGCGAGAGTTAACATTACGCAGCATTTCACTAACCCTTCAGCAGAATGGGTAAACGGTATTTATGTATTTCCTTTACCTGAAAACGCAGCCGTAGATCATATGAATATGATTATTGGTGAGCGTATCATTGCAGGTAAAATAAAAAAAAGAAAACAAGCAAAACAAATCTATGAGCTAGCTAAGCAACAAGGTAAAAAAGCCAGTTTAATTGAACAACAACGATCAAATATTTTTACAAACTCAGTTGCTAATATTGGGCCAAATGAAAAAATATCTATTTCTATTCAATATCAACAAACACTTAGTTATGACCAAGGTCAATTCTCTATTCGCTTTCCTATGGTGGTTGGCATTAGATATATCCCTGGCACACAAAAAGTAGCAGAATTTAATGGTTTGGGTTGGGCTATGAACACCGATCAAGTTCCTGATGCTAGCAGCATCACTCCTCCGGTTATAGACTCTGACCAAGGGCACAATAATCCTGTTTCCATCAACATCAACCTAGATGCAGGCTTTCCGATAGTAAATGTAGAAAGCCGTTACCACCCGATCAGCAAACAAATTAATGAAGCAAATCAATACCGCATTCAATTAATCAATCAAGCTACTCCTGCAAATCGTGACTTTGAACTGACCTGGCGACCGCAAACCACACATGAACCTCAAGCTGCGTTATTTACCCAAGATAAAGATAATGATCGATATGGACTATTGATGTTAATGCCACCCGAAGTAGATTGGAGTAAGCAGCAAACATTAGCCAAAGAAATGATTTATGTAATCGATACCTCTGGTTCAATGTCAGGCGAATCTATGCAACAAGCCAAACAAGCTTTGTTATTGGGTTTAAGCCAGCTAAAAAGCGAAGATTGGTTCAATATCATTCAATTCAACTCTTATACTGAAGCTTTTTCAGAACATGCTCTGCCTGCTAGAGAGAATAATATTGATCGCGCAAAAAAATACGTGAATTCGCTACTAGCAAATGGCGGCACTGAAATCGCACCAGCATTAAAAACCGCTCTCTCTAATGTCAAAAATAGTGAACGCATACGCCAAGTTATATTTTTAACTGATGGCAGTGTAGGCAACGAAAAGCAGTTGTTTAAAATCATTAAACGAAAACTAAATAACAATCGTTTATTCACGGTTGGTATTGGCTCTGCTCCTAATAGTTATTTTATGAGTGAAGCTGCATCTCTAGGTAGAGGCACCTTCACTTACATAGGAAAAATTGAAGAAGTGCAGGAAAAAATGACACAGTTGTTTCAAAAATTAAATCACCCTGTATTAAGTGATATAGAAATGATTTGGAAAGATGATAGTAATATAGACCATTGGCCTAACCCAATTCATGATTTATATATCGGCGAACCTCTTATTGTTAGCCTTAGGCTTCCTAAAGATCAGAAACAGCTAATTATCAAAGGACATACCAATCAAACCGATTGGTCAACCGATTTACCGATCACAGATGGTGGAAAAGAAACAGGTTTAAATGTTTTATGGGCGCGAAATAAAATTCAAAGTTTAAGTCAGAAGATTAGTCATGGAGCTAATGCAGAAGAAATCAAACAAGCGATTACTGCACTTGGGCTTGAGCACCATATAGTCACTAAACATACGAGCTTAGTCGCAGTGGATGTAACACCCACCAAACCAACTGACTTAGTAAGCAAAGACAAAGCTGTGCCAGTTAAAAAACCACATGGATGGAATATGAATATTCCAGGCAACATACCGCAAGGAGGTACTCCAGCACAAATGAATTTAATGCTAGGTATATTGCTGCTCATTACAGGTTTTATGTTACGAAGATATGTTATTAAGTAAGCATATATGGTTAAAAAAACTTACTGTAATAGCCATTATAGTTGCAGGGTGCTGGCAATTTGGATCTGGTAGTTACATTTATGCCAAAGCTCAACTTGCTCAATACTTATTAAACAATGCTTGGTCTAAGACTTTGCAAGGAGAATCTAAAGTTAAGCCATGGGAATGGGCTGACACCCATCCTATTGCAAAAATTACATTTAACAACGGAAAGGAAGACTACATCGTGCTTGCAGGTGGAACAGGTCGCACAATGGCGTTTGCTCCAGGACACGTTAGCGCAACACCACTACCAGGAAATGGAGGCAATAGTGTAATCGTTGGCCATCGAGATACCCACTTTACTGTGCTGAAATATTTGAAGCTTGGTGACGAAATCCGAGTGCAAACACCTAACAAAAAGATGAATTACAAAGTAGCTAATATATTCATTGTTGACCAAAGTCAGTCTGAAGTAATGCAGGATTTTGGCTTAGAACAACTTACATTAATAACTTGTTATCCTTTTGATGCTATTCATACAGGCGGACCTTTACGTTATGTAGTGCAAGCAGAACCTATTTAGCTCAGATCATCGAATAAATATATATTTTGAATAGCTATTAAGTTTCAGATTCTATGGTTTTCTTATGTCTGAATAATAGTTTTCCTACTGTCTGTGATTTTTCAGGACTAAATACCAAACCCATCCTATTTTCTACAATATCTATGAGCAGAGCAGTTAGCTCATTGGCAGATTTTGCATCTTGCAAACAATTTAGAACCTCTTCTACATAATTTCGATACTCCGTTCGTGCAAAAGGCTCACCCTTAAAACCAAAAGGATCCCATATATAAAATAACACTTCATCTACACGTCTTTCGAGCTCACTATTTTGAGTGTTACTCATATTTATTTAAGGTACATATCGACAATTGTCTTATTTGCAACCTCTGCAGAAAAGCCAATAGTTTCCGATAGTGTGGGATGTGGATGAATCAATTCTGCAATATCATTTACTGTAGCACCTACTTTTATAGCTAATGCCACTTCTGCAATCAATTCGCCAGCATTAGACCCCACTATTCCCGCACCGATAATTTTATTTGTTTTCGAATCATAAAATATTTTAGTCAACCCTTCTTTTCTACCAATACTTAAAGCCCTTCCACTAGCTGCCCAAGGAAAATAAGCAGTTTCATAATCGACATTTAATTGCTTAGCATTAGATTCAGTCATTCCCACCCATGAAATTTCAGGATCAGTATATGCCACTGAAGGTATTAAACTATCATTAAAATAACTGTCAATACCTGCAATAACTTCTGCAGCCACTTTTCCCTCATGTGATGCTTTATGTGCAAGCATCGGTTGCCCAACAACGTCACCAATAGCAAATATATTTTTTACATTTGTGCGCATTTTATTATCTGTTGGAATAAACCCTCGATCATTTACCTTAATGCCTGCTTTCTCTGCATCAATGCTATTTCCGTTGGGCTTTCTACCCACCGCAATCAGCACCTGATCAAAAACATCTTTTTTCTGTGCAATATCGCCTTCATATCTAACGTACATTCCATTCAGAGTAGACTCTATACTCGAAACCTTTGTTCCTAGGTAAATATTCTCATACATGTGCTGAATACGTTGTTGTAAAGGCTTTACTAAGTCAGGATCAGCACCAGGAATCAAAGAATCTGCAAATTCGACAATCGTAACTTTTGAACCAAGTTCGTGATATACCGTAGCCATCTCTAAACCAATAATTCCACCGCCCACTACTAGCAAACGATCTGGAATACTGTCTATTTCCAAAGCTTCAGTTGATGTTAGCACTCGAACATCTTCATGTGGAAAATCAGCTATCTTTATTGCTTCAGAACCCGCAGCAATGACAGCATTTTCAAAACTTATTTTGTATGATTTTCCATCTGGGGATTTTAGTTTCAACTGCGTTGATGATGCAAATGCAGCCTCACCGGTAACTATTTTTACATTGCGTTTTTTTGCTAAATTTTGCAGTCCACTTGTGAGTTGATTAACAACTTTATTTTTCCAGGACCGCATTGCAACGGTATCTATTTCAAGCCCAGAATATTTTATCCCTAAATCAGACATCTCTTTAGCTTCACTAATTACTTTTGCGGCATGCAACAAAGACTTTGAAGGGATACAGCCTACATTCAAACAAACACCACCTAGTGTTGCATGACGTTCGATTAATACCACCTCTTTACCAAGGTCTGCTGCTCGAAAAGCTGCAGAATATCCGCCAGGACCTGACCCTATAACTACTACTTGAGTGGATAAGTCTTTATCAATACCACCTAAAATAGGTGAAGTAACCTCTGAAGATACTGTGTCATCAGACTCTATTGTTATCAGCACTTGATCTTCTACTACTCGATCACCTACGGAAGCAATTACCTCTTTAACTACACCACTAACAAGTGCAGTAATATCTATAATTGTTTTTTCAGTTTCTATCGCAATTAAATTGTCGCCTTGTTTAACCTCATGGCCAGGTGAAACAAAAACTTCCGTTACAGGCACGTCACTTACACCTGACAAATCAGGCGTTTTAACTTCTATAATATTACCCATAGCTAGGACTGATTATTTTCGCTACTCTCGATTAAATCATTGACGATCGATGGATTCACCAATGTAGAAGTATCACCAAAATCAGAAAAATCTTTATTCGCAATTTTCCGAAGTATACGACGCATTATTTTACCACTGCGTGTTTTAGGCAACTCCGTTGCACAGTGAATAACATCCGGTTTTGCTACTGCACTAATCTGATCACGAACCACCTGTCTTAATTCACTGTGTAAATCTTCGCTCGACTGTACATCTTGATTCATAGCAACAAATGCGCAAATTCCTTGCCCTTTTATAGGATGCGGGAACCCAACCACTGCCGCTTCTGCAACATCGTTATGCTGTATTAATGCACTTTCAATTTCAGTAGCCCCAAAAAGATGTCCCGAAACATTTAAGGTGTCATCTGCACGACCCGTGACGCGAACGGTTCCATCTTCTGCAATTAATGCACGATCACTTGGATAGTAGTAACCACCTTTATCACTGCTCGTAAAATAGGTTTCTTCGAACCTTTTTTGATCACCATATAGTCAACATTTGACCAGGCCACGGCCGTTTTATCACCAAGTTACCTGATCTCTCAGTGGTTAATTGTTCTTTATCATCTACTAAAGATGGCTCTATTCCCAGAAAGGGTCGCGCATCAGTACCGCATTGATCAGTAACCTCATCTGGTAATTGAGAAATTAATACACCTCCAGTTTCTGTTTGCCACCATGTATCGATTATTGGGCATTGCTTTTTGCCAATTTTTTCAAAATACCAATTCCAAGTTTCAACATCGATTGGTTCACCAACGGTTCCCAATAAACGTAAACTTTTAAGTGAATAATTATTTACAGGTTCATTACCAAATGCAGTTAAGGTCCGAAGTATGGTTGGGGCAGTATAAAAAGTGTTAACTTTGTATTTATCTATGATCTGCCAGTATCGGCTTGCATCTGGATAGGTTGGCACTCCTTCAAACATTAATGTAGTAGCACCATTCGATAATGGCCCATATAGAACATATGAATGGCCAGTCACCCAACCCAAATCTGCAGTACACCAATAGATATCATTATTCTGATGATCGAATACAAAGTTATGCGTCATACAGACATGCAATAAATATCCTGCAGAGCCATGCAAAATTCCTTTTGGTTTACCTGTCGATCCAGATGTATAAAGAATAAATAGTGGATCGCTAGAATGCATTTCCTCTACTGGGCAATTCTTAGAGACTTGTGTTATTTCATCGTGATACCAAACATCACGGTTATCTAGCATTTGTATTTCACTATCTGTACGCTTAACTACAATTACAGAATTAACTTCAGGACAATCGTCTAGCGCTTGATCAACAATTTTTTTGATAGGTACAGTCTTACCACCACGCAAACCTTCGTTTGCAGTGATTACTATTTTACATTCTGCATCTTGAATTCTGTCACTGAGTGATTTTGCGGAAAATCCACCGAATACTACTGAATGCACTGCGCCTATTCTTGCACAAGCCAGCATAGCTACTGCCGTCTCCACAATCAGTGGCATATATATACATACCCGATCACCTTTTTTTACATTTTTATTTTTCAGTACATTGGAGAATTTGCATACTTCTTCATGTAATTGCTTGTATGTAACTTTTTTAGATTCGCTCGAATCATCACTCTCCCAGATAATTGCGACCTTATCGCCTTGTTTTTCTAGATGACGATCAACACAGTTATAAGCAACATTGATCTTGCCTTCATTGAACCATTTAGCATGCACTCTGTTGGCATCTTGCTCCATAACATTAGTCCAAGGCGCTATCCAATCTAAAAAGTATTTAGCTTGTGCACCCCAAAATTCTTCAGTATTTTTTAACGACCACTGATACAGCGCATCATAGTTAGACTTTGAAAATAATGTGCTCATAGCTACTCTTATTAATTAAATTATTTTTATTTTTTTCGGAATATTTTTAATAACTTCGATAGTAGAGACACTTTTGATGTTAACTTAAGTACTTCATCATTAATCAGAGCTGTGCCTTCGACTTTTACTGGTCTGATTAGCATATCCATCACTGGGCATTGTTTTTCAACATCCTCTATCAAATCTCGGAGAATTTCTGTCGATTCAGAACTTACAATTTTTGTTTCATAGCTAATGTTAGAGAACCCTGGGTAAACAGTTTTTTGCTCTTCTTTTATTCCTAATAAACCTCTAACATTTAAATGAGCCTTTAAGGTCACCTCGCACTCTTCTAACTCTATTCCTCTAGTAGCAGCTAAAGCGGAAAACATGATAATTTGACATGACCCTAAAGCGGCAAGAACCAATTCGACTGGACTGGCACTTAAATCATCACCGCCGAATGCAGGAGGCTCATCTACCAACAACTTATGTGCCCGCCGTATCTGATTTTTACAAAGCGTTCCGCCTTCCCATCTAGTATTTACGTAATACTTAAAATTTCCATACTCTGAGTCTTCATTCGCACTATCAATTATTTTACCGACAGCTACCTTTACCGTTTCCAAACTATTAATATTTTCTTCGCTCATACTTTATTATTTTCTTCACTCATATTTTATTATTTTATTTATTGAATACTTAGAAACGCAAAAACAATCAATATAAATTGATTAATGTACTTGACTGACAACTAAACGATTAATTATTGCAGGGAAGACTCAATTATTATTTATGCAACCTTATCTTGCAAACTCAACTCTTGATTATTAACAATTGTTGAGCTATTAATAGTTACTTTTCTTGTTAACATATCTAATACTGGGCACTGTTTTTCTACAGTATTAATTAAACTTTCAAGCTGCTCACTTGAAGCATTGCTCTTTAACTTTGTTATATAATCTATACTTGTAAATCCAGGAAATGAATCTTCATCTCCTTTAACCCCTAGCATTCCCCTAACATCCAGTTCAGCAGTAAGTTTTACTTCACATTCTTCAAGCTCTATATTCATTCGAGTTGCCGTTACGGAATACATGATTTCTTGACATGTACCCAATGCAACAAGGATTAATTCAACTGGGCTCACCCCTAAATCACAACCGCCTAAGATAGGCTTTTCATCAATTACCAGGTTATGCTCATTGCGTACTCTTGCATTACATAACACACCACCTTCCCAATGCGTATCTACGGTGTAGTGAAACTTGCCAAAATTTGAGTTTTTTGATGTTCTACTTATAAGATTCTGTACAGAGTCTTTTACCCCGGTCAGATCTTTAATATTTTCTTGGCTCACATTGCTTGCCTCTAATAAAATTTGGCTAAGTTACTGAATATACTTGCAATTTATAGGCCAAATTAGACATAGAAGATAAGCTGCTGATTAGCATTAAATTTAACTTGAGAACGCTCCATCGCTATTAGCAATGTTTCAAATTCACCATTCAACTAAGTGCAATACGAAACAGGTTAATACTCCAGTCATAGCTATCTACTTCTATTAATAACCTATTGATGGAGTAATTTAAAAATAATTTGTGTCTTTTAATACTTCTCTAATGTCTTGATTAGTATTCAAACTATTAACTAGATAATTATGCATCACTTCCATACACATCTAACATTCTGAATTGATATTTATCCAATTTTTTATCGTAAAAGTACCAATCTAATGCTTTATTCATGATTGAATAGGATAAAAATTCCCAGGGAATATCTTCTTTTTGGAAATATCTAGTCTCAGAGCTTTCTTCTGTCGTGCTCGCACAATCGTTCATAGCGGTACCACGAAAAATAAAATAAACTTGATTGATATCTGGGCAAGAGAATACAGCGAAAAGGCTCATCTTTTTTACAGAAACTTTCGTTTCTTCTTCCGTCTCACGAATTGCGGCCTCTAGTACAGTCTCATCATTTTCCATATATCCTGATGGCAATGTCCAGAAACCTATACGCGGTTCTGTTGCTCGTTTGCACAGAAGAATTTTGTCATTACAATCAACTATACTGCCTACTAGTACTTTTGGGTTTTGATAATGTATTAAATTACATGCATCGCATACACTTCGCTCTATCAAATCTCCATCAGGCACCAACCGTACAAGCTTTTCACCGCAATTACTGCAAAAGTTTAATTCAGGTGTTAAATATGTAGATATTACTTACTCCTTTTTTCAATTCATAAATAATTTTTAACTACTTTCAATCTTAATCGTCATACAAATTTGTGTACGTGTCCATGCCAACACCACCATTGAATTTTGGAAAAGCTGCTGTAACATTAGTAACGTGCTTATTTGACATCGAATTCCACATTTCTTCTGCTTGCTCCATCTCAAGAACTTGCATCTCTTCGTTATCATCGTTTTGTAAAAAATAATTAGAATTTAACGCTCTAAATAGGAACTTATTACTACTCGTATCATATGCCAACAATGTTGATGTATCGGTTCTATAAGTTTCTTCATCTACCACTTGTTGTAATATTTTATATTTAGGGCTTTCTGACATTAGCTCTCTCCTAGATTATTTTATAAAGTTACTTGAATTAAGATTAACTAGCTTTTTTTAACAATGGCTTTCTGCCTATTGTAGGTCCTCTTGCACCAATTAGGCTGGATTTATCTTCGGGCAAAATTCTTACGAAATTAACAATAGATTCTGCAAGTTGCTTTAAACGATCAATAACGTCCTGACTTACCAAATCTCTGTTTGAGTAGTGATCATTATTCGCATAGACACTACCCGGAATGGCGTGAGCTAGAAAAAACCCTAGCAAAGGTTTTAACTCATGCTCTAATGCTAAATAGTGATGATCACTTCCACCTGTAGCAATTAACCCCACTGGTTTACCCATCAGAGCATCGTTAGGGATCAGGTCGAATACATTTTTTAATAATCCAGTATAAGTCCCTCGATACATAGGCGTTCCAAATATTAATGCATCAGCATCAATAATTTTATCTATAATTAATTTGGAATCACCTTCATATTTTGCTGGGTCTCTACCATCACAAAACTGAACGTCAAGCTCACCAATACTCAATACTTCAATATCTATTGAATTGTCATATTGATATGCGAAATCAAGTGCTTTTTCGATCGCTACAAATGTCTTTTGACTTACACCTCCAGATATTCCTAGTAATTTCATAACAACTACCTCCTGAATATAACTCGAAAACGACCAGAGAAAAGGAACTTAAATTACTTCCCTTTCTCTACGCTTCACATTCTAAGCTTTTTTTGTAAATTAAAAATTACATTTATTAAATAATCTAACGTTATCTTTACTTACTATTAAGCTGATTTCTTTTTGCCAATTGACTTGCCTTTACGAAGGTCTTCTTCTTTCTCGCGCACTAACGGTATAACTTTTTCACCAAAAGCTTTTAAGTCAGTGTTGTAGTGCAAGAATCCACAAAGAATTACTTTCATACCAAGCTGTCTAAGCTCAATAATACGATCTGCAACAGTTTCTGGTGTTCCTATTAAACCAGTCTTAAACCCATCGTTATATTGAACTAAATCTTCAAATGATGAATTAGCCCACATGCCTTCACCCTCTGCAGAGGATCGGCCTGCATTCTTAACCGCTTCACCGAAACCTTTAACCGCTTCGACATCTGCATTGGTGATAATATCACGCAAGGTATCAGTGGCTTCTTGCATGGTATCGCGAACAATACAGAAACCATTCGCACCAAATTGAAGTTCACTTGGATCTCTACCACTTTCTACAGCAGATGCATGTGAGTCATCCATGATTTCCTTAAAGCCTTTATTAGTGTTGCCATTCATAAACAACACATCGGTTACTCTACCTGCTAAACGCCTAGCATCTTTAGAGTTTCCGCCCTGGAATACCGTTACTCTATGCAGTGGCTTAGGTAGCATCGGTGCACCATTTATTTGGTAAAAGTCTCCATACATCGTATATTCTTCTTCAGTCCACATACCTTTCATAATGCGAATGAATTCTTCTGATCTACGATAACGCTCCGTATGCTCAAGCCATGGTAATCCGTAACCAGTGAACTCACCTTTAAACCAACCGCTGACTATATTGATCGAAGTTCTACCTTGACTACATACATCTAACGAAGCTTGCATCTTTGCAACAATTGCAGGATGCCAAAGACCTGGATGTACAGCAGTAATCACTTCAATTGTTTTTGTGTGTTGCAAAATAACATTTGCAATGGTAAATGCCTCATGTTGATGGTCAGCGCCATAGCTAGCAAACCAACGGGTTTGTGCAAGCGCCGTTGCAAAACCTACTTCTTCAGCATCTTGTGCATATTTAATATTTGCTTCCGGAGTCCAATCTGTATCCATTGGTAAAGTTGTTATCACCAAACCCCCAGAAATATTGGGCACCCAATACGCAAATTCGATTTGATCCGATTCCATCCATGCGGATGGTTTCATTGGATTCTCCGAATTTTTTAATAATTTAGGATATGTTGCCATTTTTAATAACCTCAGTTCTCTTATTTAATTAAATATTTATCATTTATCTCTCGCCTAACTTTCGAAAATTCCATATTCAAAGTTAGACGCACATGCTGCAAAAGGCATTTTAATTAGGTCCATACTTTTTTAGGCGTACCGATTCCTTTATCTTTTAATATTTCGATTGCTTTCGCGGTATCACCTTTGCTTTCAATTAAGGCATCACGGCAGTCTATAGTTCCTGCTCTTGTTTCATTCCTGACAGTTTTTATCATGTCGGCAGTTAAGTCCTTAAGACCAAATTCTTCATCAGACATTCCAGCTACTCCTTATCATTTACTTAATTAATCATTTACTTAATAAAAAATATTAAAATATGTTAACTTTTATAGCTAATCGTTAATTCGTTATTTTTTCATGGGTATCACGTGACCCATTTTTTCTTTTTTTGTATTCAAGTATTTTTTTCGGTATTCGTGGTCTTCTCTTGTCGAAAGAATTGGAATTCTTTTTGTACACTTAATTCCATGCGTATCCATCCAGCTGCATTTATTAATATTATTTGTTAGCAGTTGAATTCGCTCAATATTGAGTGCACTTAATATATGTGCAGCAACGGTATAGTCTCTTTGGTCTGCATCAAATCCTAAAGCTCGGTTTGCTTGTACTGTATCTAGACCACACTCTTGCAGCGAATAGGCTTTTAATTTATTCAGTAATCCTATTCCTCTCCCTTCTTCACGCATGTAAAGAACAACTCCCGAGCCGTGCTCGTTAATGATTTTTAACGAAGCTTCAATTTGATCGCCACAATCGCAACGTAATGAACCTAATACATCACCCGTTAGACATTCCGAATGTATGCGAACAACAACATCATCATCCTTACCCCATGAACCTTTAACAATGGCTAAATGTTCCTTATTTGTATATACGTCACGGAATGCAACCAATTCAAAATCTCCCCATTTTGTGGGTAATTGCACTGTAACTACGCGTTCAACTCTAGACTCAAAACGTAATTTATATTCAATCAGATCCTTAATACTAATTAACCTTAAGCCGTGCGTATTTGCTAATTCAGCTAAATCTGCAAGACGCGCCATGGTTCCGTCTTTGTTCATGATTTCACATAACACACCCGCTTTCTGCAAACCTGCCAAATCCATTAAATCGACAGCCGCTTCGGTATGTCCATTGCGTTTAAATACTCCGCCCTCTACAGCACGAAGCGGAAAAATATGACCTGGTCGTGAAAAGTTATCTGCTTCAATCCGTGAATCTGCTAATCCTTTAACGGTCTTTGATCTATCAGCTGCAGATATTCCTGTAGTCGTTCCATGTTTAAAATCTACAGAGGTTGTAAAGGGTGTAGCATGCAAAGAATCGTTATCTTTGTCAGATACCATAAGATCTAAATTGAGTTCACTTGCTCTTTGTTCAGATATTGCGGTACAAATTAAACCTCTGCCATACGTAGACATGAAGTTAATCATTTCAGGGGTACATTTATCGGCTGCGCCTATGAAGTCGCCTTCATTTTCGCGCGACTCATCGTCCACAACGATTACCAACTTACCTCTGCGTAAATCAATTAGCGCTTCTGAAATAGTGTTGAATTTAACTTCTGTCACAGAAAATAGCTCTTTATGAAATTTGAATAATTTTACTAGTTGATTGCATCAATTATGCCAATTCCATACAGATATATAAAACTTTGATTTATAAAAACTAATTATTTTTCAGGAAGATATAAATAATGGAAATGTGTTTCTTTTAGAAACACATTTCCATTTGAAACAATTCTGCATGTAGCAAAACGAAACCGGACGCACTTCCTTGTAACAGCAAACTCCGTGTAATCCGGCTTGCCTTTTGCACTTTTACGTTAAAGGTACATTTTAATAAACACTAATCACTAGTGATATTTATAAAACATACCTTAGCTGTAATCCTTAATTCCAAGTACTCACTTCTGCAGGTGCTGCAGGTTGATCACCTGAAAGTGTCCAGTTATCACGATCGTTTGTATCATCACAACTACGCTTCTCTATCTTATTATCTGTGCGATATTTCTCAGCTGAAGCAAATAGCGCATTGGTTGGAGCCTGACTCTTGATCCAAGGCGTTACAATTTCCCACTTTCGAGTTTCTGCATTGTATTTTTGGAATTTTGAGTTATGTCCACCAACATGGTCTTTACACGTAACCAACATAGGCGCTAATAAACCTTCAGCTCCTAATTCTTTAATTCGTGCTTCATCAAAGTGGATATTTTCAAATCCCCAACGCACTTGCTCAGCAGATAAAGCAATATTTCCAAAACGCTTTTGAGCATTTTTTATTGCTTCGACATGCATAATTCCAGCGGTGATACCAAGATTATGGTAAACACTTCCTAGACGACTACGATCTTGTAGATCGCCTTCCCCTGCCTTATATACCGTATCAATTATCTGTTGTTGAACTTCGGTGAAGATACCAGCTGGATGCGTGGTTATCGCTTGATACCCATGCGCTGCTTTTCCTGCAGGTCGAACATCTTCATCTGAATTACTCCAGATGTTTCCAATCAGACGATCCACTGGAAATCCGATTCGCGCTGCAGATTGCATTGCTACAGGATTCATCACACCCCATCCTCGCAAGAAAACAAAGTCTGGTTTAATTTTACGTATTTGTAACCACTGTGACGCTTGCTCATTACCTGGGTGAGGGACTTCAATTTTAGTATGTTCGAATCCATACTCTGCTCCCATTTCATCCATATAACCAAGCGCTTCTTTTCCATAAGGAGAACCATGATAAACCGTAACAACCTTCTTACCATTAAGGGCTGCCTTAAGGTCTACTGTATTAGGGTCTTCGCCTGACTCTAAATGCGCCATGAATCTAACTGTTGCATTATATTCGTCCGGCACACCCATTCCTAAAGGAAATACGTAAGGGAACACTTCACCATCAATGGTTTCACTCATACCATGATTTACAGTAATCATAGGAATGTTATCAGCGCGCACCACTTCATTTAATGCAATTGCAATGCCTACACTGAGAGGATCAAAGAATAGTGCACCACCATCTTTATCTTTCAGTCGCTTGTAGCATTCCACACCTCTTTCTACTGAATATTCAGTTTCACATTCGGACCAAGTAAGCTTAACTCCACCTACACCGCCATCACGGATATTCATAAGATTATAATAATCCAGAATTCCTCCGTAATAACCAGTACCACCGGCAGCATAAGGGCCTACGCGATAGCTAGGAATCGGTATATACATACTTTCTGCGAAAGCAGCTAAAGGACTAATCAATAATGCAGCAAAAGATATTGCAAGCACTATCGACTTTTTTAGTTTTAAGAACATCATTTTCTTCTCCTCCAAAATTTTACTTCGAAAATTCCATAGCGAAACTATAAAAAAAACAAAAGCAAGAATATTGAAATTATTATTAATTTAACTACATTTAATACAAACAGCTTCTTAATACTACTAGACTTATATATATCAAACCAAGAGAAGGAGTACGTTTTCTCTATATGCTTTTTTACAAATACACGCAATACAAGAAGCTGCTTTATAGAAAGTGTAAGCAATATTCATTCCTATTTGAATATCTAATAAAAACAAATGCTTATAATTGATATACCGTTGCGATATGTTTCTTAATGACACGATAAGTATCTAATCAGAAACAATTTGATAAATACTTATAAGATAATTATCTATCAAATAGAAAATAATATTTTTTAAACTTAGATAAAGAGTTGGCCACAGCAATACAATCTTGAATTGTTTTTATATAGTGTGCTGCTATTCGATTTAAACGTACCAAGAAGTTTTATTAAAATTCAACAGCACTCTTTTGTCTTTCGCGGAACAACCCCCAACGATTGCGACGCATCCATAGTGCTTTCCTACCGATACCCAACAATTTTGCCAACTCAATTTCATTATAGTCACTTTGATACTCTTCAATCACACGTCTTGTATAATCTTCAATTGACATCGGCCCATGCATATTCTCTTCATTTTGCTTTGATTGCTTTTTATGCGCCCCATTGGTTTTAATGTGCTTGAAATCTTCAACCGAGAGCACATCATTTTTAGCCAATATGATTGCCCTTTCAATTGAATTTTCAAGTTCTCTAATATTTCCAGGCCATTCATATTCTTTCAGAAACATCAAAACATCATTGTTAATCTTATTAACCTTTCTACCTAATTTTGTATTATAAAATTTGATAAAATAATTTACCAATAACTCTACATCTTCTAGACGCTGTCGCAACGGAGGCACAGAAATTTGAATCACATTTAAACGATAGAACAAATCTTCTCTCATCCGACCTTCATTCACTTCTTTTTGTAAATCTGCATTGCATGCCGCTATAATCCGAACATCTACTTCATGTGTTTTACTATCTCCTACTGGCTTAATCATTTTATCTTGTATAAATCTAAGCAGCTTTACTTGCAACATAGGAGCTAGCTCTGCAATCTCATCTAAAAACAAAGTCCCGCCATGTGCTTCCTGAATAAGGCCTATTTTACTTGCTATTGCGCCGGTAAAAGCACCTTTAACATGACCAAAAAACTCTGATTCCATAAGATCCATCGGTATTGCGCCACAATTAACCGGCACAAACCTTCCTTCACTGCGTGTACTCGCTTTATGAATACCTAAAGCCACTAACTCTTTACCCGTTCCACTCTCACCTTGAATAAGCACCGTAGCTTCGCTTGGGCCAACTCGGTTTATTAAATTTTTAAGCTCTGAAATAGACTGACTAATACCAATAATTTCTTGTTTAGTATGTAGTGCAGCACTTAGATTACGTCGCAAGAGAGTATTTTCTTTTTGAATAGATTTTTCTTTCAAACCTCTCGCAACTGCGTGCACTAGATAAGAATCAGTAAAAGGTTTTAAGATGTAGTCAGATGCACCTAAACGCAAAGCCTGCGCTGCACATTTGATAGAGGTATAGCTTGTCATGATAATGACCGGAAGTTCTAGCTTGGAAGCACGAACTTTTCTAAGCAAGTCTAAACCTGTTGGACCACTTAATTTAAGATCACTCAATATCAGATCAAAATGTTCTGACAGTAACTTTTCGATTGCAACATTAACTTTTGTTACATGAGTGACTTCCATCAGCTCACTTTCAAGTAACTGTTTTACCGAATCACCGAACTCTATATCGTGTTCTACTACTAATATTTTATGAGAAATTTTCATTTCTAACCCCTCACACACCTCATCTTTTTAGGTCATGATCAAGAATTGACATAGTTCTTATTAAATTCGGATTTAACGAACAAATATTGTATTAATTTAATTCTATGTGTCACTCACCAAAGTTTAAAAATCTTATTTTCTATTAATTACTAAAAATAGAACTAATGAATATATTAATATTACAAATTAATAACTCGTTACGGTACCTTAAATGTATCAAATAGAACAAGTTATTTACAACATTTTATTCATATTGAAACATGTTTCTTTATGATGTGTATAAATATATTTTTATAAATATTAAATCGACTAAATTCAAGCACTTTAATGTAAGTACTATGTGGCATATATGTTGCAGACCTATCACAATACTTAAATACAATATAAGCTTTCACTATAACCCTGTGTTTTTAAGTGTTAAATAACCATAATTTTTTCCTGGTATGTAGAAATAATTAAGCATGAAGTCTGAAAAAGTTTGTGAAGATTTATTCAAACAAGCAATGGCTTGTTTTCCGAGTGGCGTAACCATTGTGACTACGGTAGATGAAACTGGACAAAAATGTGGCTTTACGGCATCTGCATTTTCATCGCTATCGCTCAATCCTCCATTAATTCTGGTGTGCCTGGCGAATAACGCTGATTGCTTTGATAAATTCAATAATGAGAATCAATTTGCTGTCAACATCATAGGCGCAGAACACGAAGCGCTCGCCTTCAAATTTGCCACAAAGGGAAGTGATAAATTTGAGGGAGGCGAATTTGAGCAAGGTTCTTACGGACTGCCTATACTTTCAAAGAGCCCTGTTTCACTCGAATGTAACACAGAGAATATATATTCTGGTGGAGACCACATTATATTGGTCGGTCAGGTAAAATATTTAAGTGTAAATGGTGGGGCGCCTACAATTTGGCACGAAGGTAAATTTCATCAACTAAACAAATGAAACACACTCTATTATTATGAGGAGTGATTAATTTATATTTTCAGATTTAACTTCTGAAATTAGATTCATAAACGTTGGCTCCAATAGCTCACAATCTTTGATATCTGTCTTTTGTTTCAAAAGATCTTCAACTTTCACCACAAATTTTCCATCTATCTTGTATATGGCTAAATCGCCATTATGAATAAATCTATATACTTTGGTTACAGACACTCCCGTTAGTCTTGCGGCGCTAGGAAGATCTAGATACTGAACAACGGACATAAATAATTGCTCTAAAGAAGTTATTAGCTTGGTTGCTATACATTATAATATAGAAGAACATTTATAATGTAATAATATAGGGTGCAGACGGTATTGATAATATAATCAATCGGTTACAATCTATATTTGTCCGATTTTTTACATGAAATCAATATTAGATATTTAGAGATGCAGCAAGCTCAGTCATAGAAAATTATTCTCTTTTAGCTCTCACCCCAAATGCCTGTCGATAAAATTGGCTGGCACCATTTTCTCCTAAATGCTTCATTGTTGATACAATTTGCTTAAAAATGGGCATCACTTTTTCATAAGTATGACGCTCTCCTCCTATAAGCATCATTTGAATGAGGCCTGACTCGCATCGCTCTTCATTGATGAGTGCAGCATCTAGAAATTGTATTTCTTTTTCAATCAACTGTTCTGATATTTCTTTGATGAATTCAGGTGAAACCGAGCTCATATCCACTATTATAGTGTCCGAAGCTATGCAATTCACAACTCCTTGTTTACTAAATAATACCTGCTCTAACGCAGGACCATCAGGTGTGATTGTAATGATTATCGAGCTAGATCTAACGAGAGCAGATAAAGAATTGTGGAAATAGACAGTAGGCTTATCTAAATTTTGATTATTATTAGAAGCTAATAGGTTTACAAAAATATCTGCATCCAATAATTTCATAATAAGCAGGTTGGCAAGACTACCTTCTCCCACAATACCTATTTTAATTATTTCACTATCACACTTAACCATAAATAATTTGATGAGAATCAATAACGTTAAGTATTTATACTATTGTTAGTAGCTTAAGCGAGTCAAATGTATTTATATATTAGGTCACCTCAAAACATGATGCGCGCGCACTGTTCATGTAATTTTTTTGGAAATACTACGCTGCTTGATTTGTATTTGTGCCTGTTCCACTCAATTCTAAAGTCATCTTAGCCATTTCTGCGACGGTCTCTAAAATATCTGGGTCATCAATCTCAACATCAAACATGTTAGCAGTTTCTAAAAATTCTCTTGTTACCGTGCCGATTAGATTCATAAATTCTATAATATCAATATCAAACTCTTTCTCTGCTTTATCCGCTTCTTTAAGGTACCCTTCTCCAGCATGATCAAAGCATATACAATCCGCCAGAATTCCTGCAAATGCTACACATTTAGCTGCAGTAGAATTGTTTTCACTTACACTTTCTATATTATCGCCATGACTAGCGGACACTAGCTCTGTAATTTTATCAGGAATATCCCATTTATTTAGCAACCATGCGCCTACCACTGCATGATCAAACCCAAGTTTACTTTTCTCAAATTTAATTAAACTTTGATGATCTTGCTGCTTATCACGTATCCCCGAATATAATTCTGGGTGCACTTTATCGATTGCTAGCATGCCAATATCTTGGAGTAAACCTGGTAAAAATAACTCTTCTTTCTTAGCGTAACCTGTAGCACCGGCTAAACAACGACAGGCAACAGCAGTAGCTAGAGAACGTTTCCAAAAGTACGTGTAATCTAATCCGTCACCACTATCTTTCATATTACCTACAAGCGAAAAACTAAGTGCAAGATTTAGAGTGCCTTCCCAACCAAACATAACAACAGCTTGTTGGATATTTTCAGTTTTAGTACGACGCGCATATAAAGATGAGTTGGCAATACGTAAAATTTTTGCTGTTAGTGCAGGATCAAAACTTACTATTTCCGCTAGTGTATCGATATCAGAATTTGCGTCTGAGCTAAGATGAATTATTTGATCTGCCACGCCTGGTGGACTAGGCAAATCGTCACATTTCTCCAATAAGGCAAACGTCTCATTATCCATTAAATCTTGTATGCATAGTTCCATATAATTATCACTTCCAGTTTAAGTATTCAGTTAGCCAGTTGCAGAATTAGCAGCGTCTTCTTCCTTATAGAGTGTATATTGGTTTCGGCCATTTGCTTTTGATGCATATAGACAGTAGTCCGCTATATTCAAGAGGTCTTCCCAATTATCGAAACTGATACTTTCTCCTTGTGTTGCAACACCTAGTGAAGCAGTTAGAGGAAAACTTATCTCTTCTTGAAACTTGAAATTTTTACTACCAAATGCCTCTACAATTCTAGAAGCCAGACTTTCAGCACCTACATCACCTGTGTTTGGCAACACAACTACAAATTCTTCACCTCCATATCTAAACAAAGAATCTGTGCCACGTACGCAAGACCTTAATATTTCAACTGCATAGACTAAAGCTTTATCACCACAATCATGTCCATAAGTATCATTTACTTTTTTAAAGTAATCTAAATCAACCATCACAACAGCAAGAGGACTATTTCTTTGTACAGATAATTCAAATTCATGTTTCAAAGAGATTTCTAAATATCCTCGATTATAGATATTTGTTAACGCGTCTAATTTTACAGAATCTTCAAGTTTTTTTGCTTTTGACTCTAAATTCTCTGCTTCGTGATGTAATTCTTCAGCAGTTTTTAGGGTCTCCATACTTCGAAGCAATAACAGCTCTTTAGCTTGTTCTGCTATACAATTTATTAATCTCGGATCACCCACATCTAATTCAAATATTGCAGCTGCTTCTGTTATTTCTTGCGATATGCCTTCTAAATTTTCTAGAAAACCAACTTCATCTAGCCCAATTAATTTTTCACATACATTTGCTGCGTAGTGATAATCTTTTTTATCTTCATCACTACAAATGCAATCCGCGATCACATTTGAAACTTCAATACAATTTTCAGCAGGAGTTGTATTTCCTACTTTTGCATATCTTTCCTCATGATGACTAATGGCTACTAAATCGATTATTCTCTGCGGTAAGCCCCAATGTTCTAATAACCATGCGCCAACAGATGCATGATCAGCGCCAAGTTTATCAATTTCAACTTTTTGCACCATCTTATGCTGATGCTGATTCTCGCTAATCTCTTTATATAAATCAGGCACTGCCTTATCTAAAGCGAGCATGCCAATATCTTGTAACAAACCTGGCAAGAAGAGATCTTCTTTCCTAACATCTATTCCTACCACTTTAGCTAAATGTTTAGCGGATACTGCTGCTGATATAGATCTTTTCCAAAAGAAATTATAATCAAGCCCTTTCTTTGAGGAGCAAGGCATTTTAGAAACTAATGAAAAACTTAACGCAAGATTTAAAGTACCATTCCAACCAAACATCATTACGGCCTGTTCTAGACTTTCCACCTTAACGGCTCTGGCATACATTGGTGAATTTGCCATACGTAAAACTTTTGCCGTCAATGCTGGATCTAGACTTACGACTTCCGCTAATGCAGAAATATTGCTATTTGAATCAGCGCTTAAACCAATAATCTGCTCTGCTACGCCCGGTGGCGTTGGCAAATCTTTGCATGTCTCCAGCAATGATATTAATTTTGGGTTATCAAATATCGTCACGTTCATCCTTTTTTCTTAAGACTTCATTCTTGTATTTTTAATGAATAATAATTTGATTAATTCATTAGGTTAACGGTCAATTTTTAAATTTCTTGAGTGAATACAGCTCTTTAAGTCACTCTTTTTGGCTTACCTACCCCATATCCTTGAGCATAGTCCACACCGATTTCTTTCAATATTTCTAATATTTCATCATTCTCTACAAATTCGGCGATGGTCTGCATTCCCATTACTTTGGCTACTTCATTAATCGATCGTACGATCGCCCGATCTTTCTCGTTATGCACAATATTTTTTACAAACGTTCCATCAATTTTAAGGTAATCCACAGGTAGATCTTTAAGGTATCCAAAAGAAGAAAGCCCGCTACCAAAATCGTCTAACGCAAATTTAACGCCAATATCTTTTAATTCCTTAATAACATGCACAGCTTTAGTAATACTGGATATTGCAGCTGTTTCAGTAATCTCAAAACAAACTGTTTTTGGATCCAGCCCTGTCTCATCTAACTCTTTCTTTATAAACTCTAAGATATAAGGGTCACTTACTGTGTTTCCCGACAAATTTATTGAAATTACCACTTCACTGCCTGCATAAGTTTGCTTGTGATATTGAAATGCTTTCTTAATAACGAATCGATCTACTCCTGTTATCATTCCATATCGTTCGGCTACTCTTATAAATTCATTCGGCGATATAATATTTTCTTTAACGTCTAGTATTCTAGACAGTACTTCATAGTGAGGTATTTCTTTATTATTATTTAATACAGAAACAATAGGTTGTTTCATCAAAAACAAGCGATCGTTATTTAACGCATCCGTTATTGCACTTACGTATGTAAACTCAGAAGATCGTTCAATTATTGCAGTATCATCTGTATGCGCGATGTGCATTTGATTACGACCTAGTTCTTTGGCTCGATAACACGCCATATCTGCTTGACTCATTATCAATGCTTCATTTACTGACTTATCTGTAATCATCGCGACACCTATGCTGGCGCCAACCTTGAAACTTTGTTTGTCCCACTCAAAAACAAATTGGTTAATACTGCGTAAAATATTTTCACACACGTTTACTGCATTATTCAGTGGGCAAGACTCTAGAATAATTCCAAATTCATCTCCTCCTAAGCGGGCAACTATATCTGATGCGCGCACTTTATCTTCTAAGATATGACACAAACTAATCAGTAGCTGATCACCCGCACTATGACCTGCAGCATCATTAACTACTTTAAAATGATCTAAATCTAAATAACATAAAACTGAATCTTCTTCCGTGTCTTTAGCTTTTTTAAGCACCCTTTTAAGTTGCTTATCAAATTCATTTCGGTTTGCCAAACCAGTTAATGCATCATGTTTAGCGTCATACGCTATTCGTTCAAGCAAGGATTTTTCTTCTGTGATACTCCGTATTACTCCGCGATAACCTTCAAACTTTTCATTATTATTAAATATTGATTTTGCATTTATTCTGAATATATCTACTTCTTTATTTTCATTTTTAACATTAAACGTAAAGTTTGAGATATCTTTTTGGCATTTTAACATTTCTTTATAAGCGTCAAAATCGAATTCGCATTTTGAACTATTTGAAAACAACGTATCAAAACTTTTCCCCAATGGATAAATAGATAAATCGCCAATTAGATTTTTTATGCTTCCAGAAATATATGTATAATTGAGATCTTTATCTAACTCCCAAAATATATTGGCTGCAGTCTCTGAGAAATCCTTAAATCTTTTCTCGCTTTGGATAAGTTTTTCTTTAGCAATTCTTTGTTGGGTAATATTTGTACTAACTCCTAAAACGTATAACTCATTATTTGCAGTATCAATAAATGGTTGTTTTGTGGTCTGCAACCAAATCTTTTTTCCATTTTTGTCTGTTATAGTTTCTTCCAGAATGGTCCTTTCTTGTTTCTGCTGCATCACCATTGTATCTATTTCAATACAGCTTTCTATTTTCCAGGGATGATGCGTTAATTCTTCATCATTTCTTCCAATCAAGTCATTTACTTCATATCCATAAACATTAGCTATAGCTTTATTCACTAATATGAATTTACCAGAGGCATCACGCACTGAAATCAGATTAGGCACTTTGTCAATGACATCTTGTAGGAGATTTTTCTGCTTCTTAAGACTATCTATTTGAATTTCATATGATGAGTCATCATTTAATTCCTCATTAGCTATAGAAATTATTTTTTTACTATTTAGCTGCATAATTTATTATTGCTTTTAAATTGCTTTTATTAATGGAATTGAACAATCTTCATTAGTGACAACTATTTTATATCCGCAATGTGGGCACTTATTATCTTCTTGATTTATCTTGCTTGAAGTTACTCTCTTTTCTTCATTAGCTAGAATCTGTTCAGCAACAGCTTTACCTATACCCAATTCTTCACGTAATGACTCTAACTCTTCTTTTTCATTTGTAGTTAAAATTCCATCTTCATAAGCTCTATCTGCCAGATTTTCATATTTATTGGTTCTTAAACGAAGTTGCTCAGAAAATGCTGAAGCTAAAATAGCTGTCGGCAAAGCTACCATTCCTACTCCTACAACCGTTATAAGTGCACCAAATGATTTACCAGCGCCTGTGATGGGTGTCACATCTCCATAACCTACAGTGGTTAGTGTAGTAAATGCCCACCACATAGAAGCTAAAATGCTAGAAAATTCTTTAGGCTGAGCTTCATGTTCAAAATAGTACATACCTGAAGCTGCCAATAACATTACAACTAGTAAAATGAAAAAGGCTGCACCAAATGCACGAAGGTTTTCTTTGAAAACAACATTCAATACATCAAAGGCAGCTGAATATCTTGTTAGCTTGAATATTCTTAACAGTCTAAACGAACGCAAGAACCTCATATCTGCATTACCAAATAAACCAAACATCATGAAGTAGAATGGTAAAATAGCGAGCAAATCAATTACTGCTGAAAATGAAAAGCTATAACGTATTCTTAACATTAAATAGCTGCTCTTACTTTTTATATTATTTGGACTATCTACACACGACCATATTCTAAGAACATACTCAAGTGTAAATATGAAAACAGATACCACTTCAAACCAATAAAAATATACATGGTATGAATCATTTATAACTTGTACTGATTCTAAAACTATCGAAATAACACTAAGCAATATAAGTATGATTAAACCAACATCAACTATTCGACTTATGTTGTCACCAGCAGATGCAATTTCTAATAGTTCATGGATGCGCCTTCGTGATAAATGCTTTTCCAATGCATGCTCCGTTGCATAGTTACTTGCGCATGTATTTATTTCACAGCACATGCAAACAGCTTGTAAATTTTAATACGTTTAATAAGTTACAGATCAATGGAAAATACGGAATCCCCAAATATCTAATCTCTAGTAATTTATCGGCCTCTTTAATAACTACTTTAAGGCTTATAACTTATTGATATAAATACAATATATTTATATATTTCAGTGCATTTGCTCTACTGAGGGAAATTTAGAATGGATATATTAGGCTTAGAATTAGCCTGGTGTGCAGATAATGAACAAGCAGCATTGCAGTACACCCCGAACCCAGGTTGCAGCTGTAAAAATCCTTGTGTGTAATAAGTAGGTCGAAAAGTAATTCTAGCCTTACACCATGTACATTTGTGATACATATCGATACGTCCTTATACAGGTAAACATATCGACTAATGGTTGGAATCCTTTAGTTATCTATACTAACTATTTGAATATAACGAATGAACATATGCTATCTATAGCTCTATGCAGCTTTATCATTTGAATGAAGAGCAAGTATTAATTCTGCCTCTGATTCTGTTAATGAACATAGAGAAATAATATCTTTTCTAGCATAGCCTCTACTTGCTAGCTGCACGGCCTGTGTGTACGGCGCATTATTAAAAAGTTTTCCTTCACTACTAGATTCACTATTAGATGTTATTTTAGTTTTTGAACTATCAATCTCTTGATTGATATTATTTTGTTCTTTTTTTAACATGCCTAATTCCTCATCAATTAAACGATTAAAACCAGTAATGTCATCGATATCATTTAATTGAGTTTTTTCTAGCTTAAGCATTTTTCTACTTAAAACAAGAATTGATACTAACACTATGAGTATTGAAAAATATAAAGCAGATTGTTCAAAACTAAAATACGATGTCACGTTATATGTGAAATCTTTAATATAATCATAATTTAAACTGTATATTTCCATAATTCCCTCAGATTTGATCAAACATATTCATCTATTATTGTATCACCTGGATCTTTTTGTTCATCATCACCTTTTTTAGTCTTATCATCTCTCGTATTTCGATGCTGTTTATTTTGATCAGGACGATCTTTTTTGATTGGCTGAGTGGGCCAAGTCCTGGTTAATGAACCAATTTTATTACTATCAACCATTTCAAAACTCTTAGATCATTTATATTTCCTAATAGTCCTTTATGTGAATTAAATTAGTCCTTTATATTACTAATTCTTATTTTCTAACCATTCGCTCAATTTTGCTCTAAGCATAATTAAAGCTTTACCATGTATTTGACAGACACGCGATTCACTCACCTCTAGTAAACTACCAATTTCGCGTAAATTCATTTCTTCCTCATAGTAAAGTGACATTACTAATCGTTCACGATCCGGCAATTGATTGATTGATGATGTCAGCTCAGAATGAAATTTTTCATCTATGTATTCTTTATCAGGGTCAGAGTCTGAGCTCATTTCAATTTTATAGTCTGTAGATTCTTCGCTTTCATCAATGCTAAATACTTGAGCTACCGATGAATCACGAAGAATTCGATTATATTCACTTAGCTCAACACCCATTTCTTGAGCAATTTCTGTATCGGTGGCACTTGATAATGTTCTATTTTCAACTTTCCTGATTGCTTCCATCATATCCCTAGATTTACGATGTACAGACCTAGGGGTCCAATCTCCACGTCTAATTTCATCTAACATCGCACCACGAATACGTATCCCTGCATAAGTTTCGAAACTCGCACCCTGAGTCGGATTAAATTTTGTGGCAGCTTCTAATAATCCAACCATACCTGATTGAATTAAATCATCTACCAACACTGTATCAGGCAATCTGCCTTTCAAATGATAAGCAATTCTTTTCACTAGAGATGCATGTTGAGTTACTACGTTCTCAATATCTAAATTCTGAACTGCGGTATAACTTTCTGTTGCGGCTTCATTCATAATATTATTTTATATAATTATTGGTTTGATAATTGTCGCTCAAGAAATAACTCAATTGCGCCACTTGCGTTAATTCCTTTTGGTTTGCTATTTAACTCTCTCGCAATACGTGCAAATCCTAAAGAAGATCGACTAGTAGGATAGGCATCTATAACTGATTGTTGTTTCTTAATGGCCTTTCTTACATATTTATCAATAGGAATATATCCACAGTATTCCAAAGACGCCTCTAAAAAATGATTAGATACTTTTTCAAGTTGAGAGAATAAACGTTCGCCATGCGCACTTGATTCAACCATATTGGAAATAATTTGAAATTTTTTCTTTACGCCTTTTTTACTTAATACTTTTATAAGTGCGTAAGCATCAGCCAAAGAAGCTGGCTCATCACACACTACAATAATTATCGAGTTAGCCAAATGTGTTAATAACGATACGCTGTTGCCAATGCCAGGCGCAGTATCAATAATGAAATAATCAAGCGATGGATTAAGTTCACTAATAGAATCAATAATACCCATATGCTCTTGCACACTAAGATTAGCCATTTCGCTCACCCCTGATGCGGCTGGGATAATTTGTATGCCATGTGGTCCGGGGATAATAATATCTTCTATACAACACTCATTTTGTAGTACATGGTATAAATTTTTTCTTGCTCGTAAACCTAACATTACATCAACGTTAGATAAGCCTAGATCTGCATCCAATAGCATTACCTTCCTTTGAAGGTCAGCAAGCGCTACGGCCAAATTAATAGCAATATTGGTTTTACCTACCCCTCCTTTTCCTCCAGTTACTGCTAGAACATTAACCTCATTAGTTGCATTTAAATTTCTCAGTGAAGAAGCCTGGTCAATAGGGGTAACACTACAATTTTTTTGTTCAAACATTTTTTACCAACTCACAATATAGATCCGTCGAGTGAAGAGATTCCATGCTTCCAAATCTCTTCCCAAAATTAAAAGCTTTAGTTAATATTTCATCTTGATTTAGACGAGCAATATCCTCAGGTACTTTCTGACCTGTAGTCTCATAGGCAAGAGGTAAATTTTGCTCAATAATTGCTGTCAAAATACCTCCAGTTTGTGAGGCCTCATCCGTTTTACTAACTACAACACCATTGAGACTATCGGACATGAAGGTGTTAATGATTTCTTTTTGCACACATAATTGAGAATTCGCTGAAATCACTAAATAAGTAATTAAGTCTTTCGATAACTTATTTAATATCTGCATTACTTCTTGAACACGAGGATCACGTTGGCTCAATCCAGCAGTATCAATCAGAACAAGTTTTTTATTTTTAGCAATTTTAAACGCCTTATTAAGCTCTGATTCATTATTAGCCGTAAGCACAGGAACATTAAGTATGCTTCCGTATATGCTAATTTGATCATGCGCACCTATTCGAAAGTAGTCAGTGCTGATAATTGCTATGTCACTATTACCATGCTTCATCGCATACTGAGCAGCAATCTTTGCAATAGTAGTAGTTTTTCCAACTCCAGTAGGACCCACCAGTGCAACAATTCCACCTGATTCAATTACACTCTCCTGAGTAATTGATATTTTATCTTTTAAATCACTCTCTATTAGATCCCATGCCTCATCAAAGTCATCGACTTGCCTAACTTCTCCTAGTAATTCTTTGCTTAAATTAAAACCAAACCCACTTATCGATAGCCTTTGTAATATTTTTCTTGTAGAGGTGTTTTGAGTAATTAGATTTTTCCAGCTTATCAATTCAGTTTGTGACTCTATAATGGCACGCAGCTGGCTAATTTCTTCTTGGATTGAAGACGTATTCATTTCATGCGCTATTGGCTTTACTTTTATAGATGATTTAGATTTAACTTGCTCGCTTACCATGGGAGATTTTTCATAAACCTCAGCACTAGGAACAACATCACTATTAGCAACCGCTTCATAATCTGTCGCAGCCACCACTTCAACTCCAGTTGAATTTTGATTTGAGGAAATTATTACAGCGTTATCACCAAGCTCTTCGCGTATTTTTTGCAAAGCCGCATGCATATTATTCTCATGAAATCTTTTCATTTCCATATTTTTATACCTTTCTATTTACGACTAATTAATATGTTTCACTAATTAGTTACGCAGCAACCTCTGGAAGTTGTGGCACGCCATCATGTTGATCACCTACACTTGCCATAATACTTATACTCTTACTTTCTGGAATTTCATCAAATGACAAAATGTGTAGGTTTTTAACACTCGTTCTAAATAATTTTGACAACATTATGCGCAAACCGCTGGTAACCAAGAGAACTGGAGGCAAACCTACAGCTTCTTGTTGTTGCGCTAAATCACGTACAGAGTCTTGCATCTTTTCAGCTAACGTTGGTTCTAAAGCAAAATAACTTTCTGGTCCTTCATGTATAGTCTTTTGCAATAACTGTTCCAACTTAGGAGAAAGTGTAAATACGGACAGATCCTTACGCATCCCATTGATTTCTTGGACAATTGCTCTTCGAAGTGCGATACGAGTAATACCTGTCAAGGCGTCAGTATTTTGGCTAGTATTTGCCGCTTCCGCCAAAGTTTCAACGATCGTACGTATATCTCTTATCGGAACACCTTCTTGCAATAAGTTTTGCATAACCTTAACCACGGCACTCATTGGCAATGTTTTAGGCACTAAATCTTCAACTAATTGAGGTGACCGATCGGCTAATTTATCTAACAACTGTTTGGTTTCTTCGTACCCAAGGAAGTAATGAGCGCTTTCACGTAGAATCTTGCTTAGATGTGTAGCGACTACAGTACTAGGATCAACAACGGTATAACCCAATGTCTGGGCCTGGTCGCGTTGACTAGGCTCAATCCAGATAGCATCCATTTCGAATGCCGGATCTTTAGTAACAATTCCATCAATCTTTCCACTCACGTTTCCAGGATTTATTGCTAGTTCACGTTCTGTGTATACCTCCCCCTCGCCTTCAATTACGCCTTGAATAACAATGCGGTAATTATTTGCCGGCAAGTCTAAGTTATCGCGTATATGTACCGGTTGTAGCAAGAAACCAAGATCTTGAGAAACTTTTTTACGAACACCTTTTATACGACCTATAAGTTCTCCTTGTTGCTCTTTATCTACCAAAGAAATAAGCCGATAACCAACCTCTAAACGAATAATGTCTACACTTTGCATATCCCCCCAACCTAGCTCTACATCTTCAGGTTCTGTTTCATTTTCTTCATCAAGCATAGTCTCATCTTCATCTACAGTCTTCACGCTACTTGACGCTACTCGTGAAAATACAATGCACATCGCTGCTATAATTAAAAATACAACATTCGGCATACCTGGAATCAGTCCCATGCCACCAATAATTGCTGCCGTTATCATCCAGACACGTTTATCACTGAATACCTGCTTTAGAACTGTTTCACCCATATTTTGAGAAGCGGAAACACGAGTAACAATGATTGCTGTTGCAGTAGATAATAGTAATGATGGAATTTGAGCTACTAATCCATCACCAATTGATAACAGTAGATAGTTTTGAGTCGCAACACCAAAACTTAAATTGTGTTGGCCCATGCCTACCGCTAAACCACCAATTATATTAATAAAGATGATTAAAATACCTGCAATGGCGTCACCACGGACAAACTTACTTGCGCCGTCCATAGAACCATAAAAATCTGCTTCTTTAGAGATATCTTCTCTTCTTTGCAATGCTTCTTCTGGAGAGATTAAACCTGAATTTAAATCTGCATCAATGGCCATTTGTTTGCCAGGCATGGCATCTAATGTAAAACGTGCACTTACTTCTGAAACTCGCCCTGCACCTTTGGTAACCACCACAAAATTAATAATCACAAGAATCGCAAATATGACAAAACCTACAGCATAGTTACCACCTACAACAAAATTACCGAATGATTCAATTACATTACCTGCAGCTCCTGTACCAGTATGCCCATTAATAAGTACTACTCGAGTAGATGCGACGTTAAGCGATAATCGCAACATGGTCGCTACAAGTAAAACAGTGGGAAATACTGCAAAATCTAATGGTCGTAACGTATAAATACTTACTAAAATGATAATTAATGCAAATGCTATATTAAATGTAAATACCAAATCTAATGCGAACGGCGGTAATGGTACTATCATCATGCTAAACATCATGACTAGAAGTAATGGTGTACCTAAACCATTTTTTGAAAATTCTTTAAAAGTACTTAAAGCGCTATCCACGTTACTTTTCCCTTAATTAATCAATTCTAAGTTCATTTGGTATTTCAAATTCTTCAGGTGGTTCCGGATATTTACCTGGCCTTGCATTCTTAAGTTGAAATACGTACGCGAGCACTTTTGCCACCGATATATATAAACCGTAAGGTATTTCCTTATCAATATCCGTACTGTAATAAACTGCTCTAGCTAATGCAGGAGCACAAAAAACACTTACCTCATGCTTCAAAGCTATTTCTTTGATTTTTTCTGCTACAAAATCAACACCTTTAGCTACCACTAAAGGTGCATTTGACATATCTGCATCATATTTAAGTGCAACTGCAAAGTGAGTTGGGTTTGTTATGATCACGTCTGCATCCGGTACACCCTCCATCATCCTCTTTTGCGCTAGCTCTCTTTGCAAATTACGCAAACGCCCTTTATTTTCTGGATTACCTTCAGTCTCTTTAAATTCATCCTTAACTTCTTGCAAAGTCATTTTTAATTGCTTGTTGTGTTGCCATAATTGAAAAGGTGCATCAATTAGAGCCACTACTATTAATCCTGCTGATGAAACTGTAAATATTAGCAGTATCAATCTATACGAATGGACAATGCTGTCTTGCGTAGACTCAAATCCTAAATTTAATATTTCAGAGGTAAATACTTTTAATAACGACAAAACAATTGAAGCTATTAGGCCTACTTTCAATAACGCCTTTAATAGCTCTACAAGGCCTTTTACACCAAACATACGTTTAAAACCGGAAAGCGGACTTAGACGATTCATTTTGAATGCCATAGCTTTCATAGAGAACGACATTCCACCGATAGCCATAGGGCCAAATAAAGCCACTACAAACATTAATGCCAAATATGGAGCGACTGCGAATAACGCGGCTATAGCGCTTTCAGTAAAATGTGGAATAAGATAATTCTTATCCATAATATGAGAAATTGGTAATTGGAAGTTAAGCAAAAAAATCCCATGTAAACTCTCGGAGATAGAACCTGTAGTAAATATCAAGCCACCCGCACCCACAAATGTAACCAGCATAGTGTTTAATTCGCGTGACCTAGGAACTTGACCTTTTTTTCGCGAATCCTGAAGCTTTTTTTGCGTAGGCTCCTGCGTTTTATCTTGTTGTGAACTTTGCTCTGCCATCTAATCTTCCTTATTGAGAAAATGGCATTTGTTCAAATGCAGTATTTAGTAAATTTTGAAATACAACTGCTACGCTTGGTAAGGTTATTGCTATAACCACAAGTCCTAAAATAATTGTGATGGGAAACCCTACTGAAAATACATTTAATTGTGGTGCTGCACGGGTCATTAATGCCAAAGCTGAATTTGCGACTAACAAAGCAGTAATCGCTGGAATCGCTACCATCAATGCACCAGAGAACATATTAGTTCCCCATGCAACTACACCCCATAATGCTCCTTGATAATCAAAGGTATGCCCAATCGGCAAATAGGTAAAACTATCAAATAGCATATTAATTAACGCTAAGTGGCCATCAAATGCTAAAAATAATAGCGTTGCTGTAATGGATAAAAATTGACTAACAATAGGTACGGTTACACCATTAACAGGATCTGTAATTTGAGCAAAACCTAAACCCATAGTCACCGCAATATTTTCTCCAGCAATAGTGAGCGCTGAAAAAACTAGACGTAAAATAAAACCCATTAGCAAACCTATTAGAATTTGCAACCCAACTTGAATAATTCCATTTGAAGAGAATAATACAACTGCTTGTGTTTCCTTAAGTAAAGGAATCATAAATATTGTGATTATGGACGCTATGGCTACTTTTATTCTTAGTTGTAAAAATGGGCTACTTAATATTGGTGCGACAGAAAATAAGGCTGCTACACGTGTAAATGGCAAAATAAATTCGTGTATACCTGCTAATATTTCATTAAATTGAAAAATCATAGTATTGGAATTAGATTAGCAAGGTTGGGATATTAGTAATCAAATTTGTTACATAATTTGTTAGTGTTTTTAGCATCCATGGACCTGCCAACAACAATGTTAGAAATAAAACAATTAGTTTAGGAATAAAACTCAACGTCATTTCATTAATTTGCGTAGCGGCTTGCAACATTCCAACAAAAACACCTATTACTAATACAGAAATCAATATAGGCGCTGCCACAATTACAGTTATCCATAGCGCATTATTTAATAGCGTCAATGTTGTTTCAGGTGTCATTTCTTATCCTATTAACTAATATAAAAACTCGATGCCAACATCCCTAGCACCAAAGACCATCCATCCACTAGAACAAATAACATCAACTTAAAGGGTAAGGAGATAATTAATGGCGACAACATCATCATTCCCATAGACATCAAAACACTTGCCACGACTAAATCGATAATTAAAAATGGAATAAATAAAATAAAGCCTATTTGAAATGCTGTCTTTAATTCGCTAGTTACAAATGCTGGCAATAATATAGACAGAGAAATATCTTCAGGCTTTTCTATTCCAGTAGTACCAGATAATTCCACAAATAAAGAAATGTCGCTTTCGCGTGTTTGTGCGATCATGAACTGTTTAATAGGATCGATAGCATTATTTACTGCAGCTTGTGCATCAACTTCTTCAGCAAGATAAGGCTGTACTGAATTGTCGTATACCTCTGTTAACACCGGTGTCATTACGAAAAACGTGATGAAAAGAGCCAGTCCTAATAATATTTGATTAGATGGCGTTTGAGATGTTCCTAATGCTTGTCTTAAAATCGCTAATACAATAATTATGCGCGTGAAGGATGTCATGGTTAACAACAAACCTGGCAATACTGTTATTGCTGTCATTAATACCAGCACTTGCAAGCTCAGTGAATATGCTTGACCACCATCTGCAGTTGTTTCTACAGTTAGCGCAGGAAAACCTGATTGTGCAAACACATCGGGTACTACAAGAAAAGTAATAAAGATTAGTATTAATTTACGCATGACTATTCTTGCCCAGAAGATTGACAAAAATATTCGAAAATTCATTTGTTTTGACTTTATCTTCAGAAGAAATATCCTGAATGTAGTCTTGATCTAAATCATGAATTTTTCTAATCCCTGAATTAGAAGCTCCTAATAATAAATAATCTGGTCCAGCCTTAACAATTAACAATTTATCTTTTGAAGTAACAGAATAACTATAGATAACCTTTATTAATCCTTGGCCATTCATATTATTAAAGCGAACCTTTTTTAATAAGAATAATGCAAAAACTATTATTATTATTACAAAGAGTGTTGCATATATGATTTGTCCATAATTTATTATTGGCTTTGCAAACTCACCAGAGAATGATTCTTTACCGACCTCTTGGCAATAAGCACTAGATGTTATACAAAACAATAAAAGTAACTGCATGACTAATATTGTAATTTTTTTATATTTATTCATTAATTAGGTTTATTTTTAAGTTTCTCGACACGCTTCTCTGGGCTCACGATATTTGTAATACGAGCGCCAAATTTATTATCAACGACTACTACTTCTGCTTTGGCAACAAGTTTTCCATTCACTAACACATCTACTGGCTCATCCACCAATCGATTTAATTCGATAACAGAACCTTGGCTTAATTCTATTAAGTTTTGCAAATCAACAGTTGCACGCCCAAGCTCAAGAGAAACATCTACTGGAATATTCAATACAACATCTAAATTGTTTATTCCTGGTAAAGCATTCATCTCAGCATCTACCGTTTGATTCTGAGCAGCTTGAGGCGTTGCTGTTGGTTCATTTGTTTGATCTTCACTCATATTTTTATCCTGATATATTTAGCTCTCATTCTTTCTTATCCATGAACTTATACTTACTGCTACTGCATCATTTACAGAGCCTATTTTCCCTGTGAAAATAGGTGTAGTACTTGAATACACTGTTACTGATTCCGGCATAGCAAAAGGAATTACATCGCCTGTTTTAAGTTTGACAATTTCATCAACCGTAAGATTAAATGCTGCAAGTACCGTGTTTAGCTCTATAGGCGCTGCTTTAATACTGTTAAATAACTGTTTTTTCCATTGACCATCGCTTTCCTCATCACGTTCTGGAACCATTTTCCTCAAACTATGCTTAATTGGCTCCAGTGCTTTATATGGATAAGCTATTCTTATATAACTTGCTTCTTCATCTAAAGAAACTTTAAATTGGCAAACGACGATAAGAGCAGATTCGTCAAGTAGATTAATTAATTTTGGTTGTAATTCTCGTTGAACATACTGAAAATCTAACGGCTCTGTTTTTTCCCATGCAGCTTTATTAGATATTAGAAACATCTCTAATATTTTATTACTTATATTAAATTCAGTTTCCGTAAATACTTGTTTATCACTTGCCTCACTTAACTTTCCTTCACCACCGAAATATGCATCCATAATAATTTCAATTAATCCACCATCTATACAAACTAGAGCTTGAGAATCAATTTTGCTAATATTTATAATGCTTGTATCTATAAGTATCGGTAGTGAATGAATAAAGTCTCCATACCTACTTATATCTACATCATTCGCTGTGACTTCTATTTCTCTTTGCAATAAATCCGTTAATCCTTCACTCATCGATTCAATAATTTTTTCATTTATTATTGTCAATGCCGGAAGACTAGACTTGTTAATATGAGCTGGAGAATAAAAATCATATGTTAATACTCCTGCCTCATCTGTTATTTGTTCAACATCACCAGATAAAGCATTTCGCTCCTCTTCACTTAATACTTGCTCATCTTCACTTTTGTTTTTATCCGCATCACTCCAAGGACGATCTTCAGATCTTCGCTCTTCACCATCCCAATCTTCGTCTTTCTTTTTTGAATCATCATGTTCAGACGCATTAGCATCTTCTTTGTTTTGATCGTCTTCCGATTCTTGACTTGCTTCTGGTTCTGCAGAACTCATTACTTTAACTCTTAATAGTTATTAGCTATTGCATCACGAGCTTAGTGAAATATATATCTTCAACTAAGTTCTCTCCATAAATCTCTTGCATAACAGATTGAGCAGTCATAAGTGCATCTTTCCGGAGGGTTTCTTTAGATTCTATAGTCGATAACTCGTCGCTGTTTTTACCTGACATTAATAAAAGTAAATTATTACGTACTACAGGAATATGCATCTTGAATTGATCCCTAGCCTCCATGTCATAAAACTTTGCTACCATATAAACCTGCATAAAATGCTTCTTAGATCCATCTACAAAGTTCACCGTAAATGCGGGATGAATATTTTCATAGATGGCTTCTTTCATCTCAGGCTCCATTTCTTCTTCAGCCATTTCCTCGCCTTCTGGTACTTCAGGAGACTTCATAAAAAACATTGCACCACCAATTCCACCACCAACAAGTACAATGCCGATAACAGCAAAAATAATAATTTTTTTCATTTGCAAACCTTCATAGTAGAAACATTTAATTTCATATTTCTAATTGCAACCTATGTGCCAACTTTTATAGTAAATTAATACCATAAATATCAACCACTTATGCAATGAAGTTTTTAAGATAGCCAATAAATTGACTAGTAAGAATTAAATCGAATCGATAATCGTCAAAGATTCGTTGTTAGAGTGAATTATATTGACAGGATTACTTAGACATACGCATCCAGCAAGTATCGGGGTGCAGAGTTATTGACATATACATGTGGAACTACTTCACCTACTTCATCATCAGTCTCATCAAAACCATTATTGAAGTCACTCTGACTTTTATCATCTAAATCAGAATACTGAGAACCTTGTTCTGCTTCATTTGAACTACGTGTTTCGACATGTACTTCCTGTAAATTTATACCACTTTCGCCAAAGTGACTCCTTAAACTAGACATGCTTGCCTCAATAAGCTCTTTTGTGACGGTATTGGTAGCTATAAAATTAAGTTTTAAGTTTGAATCTTCAAGACTCAAAGCAATATTGACTTGTCCTAAAGCTTCTGGGAAAACATTAATTTTTGCGTTCTGTGCTTTATTTCCAATCAACCACTTAACATTTTGCGTGATGGATTGATCAACACTTTGTTGGATTTGTTCTGAACCTGTACCAAGTTTAATTGATAGCGGTATAGGTGACTCTATCAGCTTACTTTGTAAGGCTCCCGCATTTAAATTACCATATGAATCAATTGCAGCATTTATATTTACATTTTGTATAACTGGATCAGATTTAATTGAATTAAAGTTCTGTTGAAATATTTCTGTACTTATTGGTTGGTTTTTTGAGGCATTTCTAGAAGTATTATTTTCAGATAAATATTTAGCAATAAAATCATTCAATTTATCAGAAATGTTTTCACTTACATCAAGTTTTTGAATGCCTGAAAGAGCTGTAAGCTCTTCTGATTCTAGTGTAGAGCTGTTATTTTGACTTTGTTGTATTTTAGCTACAGAAGGTGGACTAACAGATGTTAAAATACGTTGATTTCCTATAACTCCCACTGTTGTATTTAAATTTTCAATTTGTACAGGCTTATTTGAAGCGCTATTTTCTTGCGCAACCGGTATTGGAATGATATTCAACTCATCAATTATTTGATTTTCTATTTCATTAGTATTCTGCAGCCCTGATGAAAGTGACTCTATTGAAGTAGACAATTCAGGAATATTAGATAAATCTAAGAATTCCTGTATCGCAAGCTCAGCATCAGGTAATATATTTATTTCATCATCAAGACTTATAGAGTTAGTATTAATGCCCTCTTGATATATCCCTTTAAATGATTCAATCAATTGATTGGCATCAACATCGGCTATTTGAATATCATTTACTATCGAATGTAGTTCAGATTTTAGATTACTTAACGATTTCGGTAATATCGCATGCGGCAAGCCCTTGCCATCTATAGGCAATACTTTTCCGTTACTCGTAGCAGTAATTTCTTTTAAGGATTCTTCTAGATGTGTACCAAAATTACCGTTCGCACTTTGATTCAAGCCAGTAGTCTCTGAAGTAAGACAACTTGCACATGTATTCGATGCGGCTTGCAAATTAGTAGCCGATAATATTTCTGTTTCTGCCATATCTAAATTATTCCTTGCCTTAGATATTGCACTTTTCGGGCCAACTTTTACCTGTTTTTTGTTGATCCCTCTCGCCTAGGACACAGAATTGTTTTGCAATATTGCAAGAACTTGACTATCTAACTCATTTTGTTCATTACGTTCACTAATCTCAGTTTCCTGCTTGTGATAGCGTTTGATAAGCACACCTAAAGCTCGGTTTTGTGCTCGATCTTTTTGTAAAATATGAATCATTTGATTTACTTTATAATCTAGGTCATGAACAACTTGCTGTTGTACTTCAATAGCTATTTGAAGTTTATTCATCAGCTTATGGTGTATCTGTAGGCTGGTTATAGTTTGCTTATCTTTATTTGTATTTATAGACATATAGTTATTTTGATAATTCATCAAATCATGTAATTTTTTTTCATTATCAATTTTATGCTGCATAAGCTCAACTAAAGATGAAAATTGTTTATTCAACTTGAAATCAAGCACCTCTAGTGCAGCATTTAATTTTTTCGAGCGCGTCACAGAGATATTTTTCTATTTATTTAGTTAGATACTTGGATCAAGTGAAAGATTCATTTCACTTAGAGAAGACTGGTAATTACATGCTACTTGCATATCTTGCTTGAGAAATTCTAATAATTTAGGGTAGTATTCGATAGCTTGATCAATCTTCTCGTCAGTTCCTAACTGATAAACCCCTAAATTAATCATATCTTCGTGTTTTTTATATCTCCCATAAAGTTCTCTAAAACTTTGTGCAGTTTTAATCTGTTCCGCACCACATACTGTATGAAATAGTCTACTTATAGACGCCTCAATATCTATAGCAGGATAATGCCCAGTTTCAGCTAAGGTTCGTGACAGAGTTATATGACCATCTAAAATAGCTCGAGAAGCATCAGCAATGGGATCATTCTGATCATCTCCCTCAACCAACACGGTATAAAATGCTGTGATGGATCCACCAGCAACACTAGAATTACCTGCACGCTCTACCAAAGCAGGTATCTTAGTAAATACAGATGGTGGATAGCCTTTTGTAGCCGGTGGTTCACCGATCGCAAGAGCAATTTCTCTATATGACTGCGCTACTCTCGTTAATGAATCCATCAACAATAAAACGTGTTTACCTTTATCACGAAAATATTCAGCTATAGTGGTGGAATATTTAGCCGCGTGAACTCTTTGCAGTGGCGAACAATCTGCAGGTGCTGCCACTACAACCGTTTTTGTTAATCCGTGCTCGCCAAGTATTTGGTCAATAAATTCTTTTACCTCTCTACCACGTTCGCCAATTAGACCGACTACAATGACATCTGCAGAAGTAAATTTTGTCATCATGCCCAATAAAACACTTTTACCTACACCACTTCCTGCAAATAAGCCCATACGTTGACCAGTGCCAATGCTTAGCAAGGCATTAATGGCTTTCACACCGACATCAAGCGGCGTCTCAATAGGCATTCTCTCAAACGGATTAATATTCTTGCCTTCTAAATCGCGGTATTCATTTGCCTGCACAGGGCCTTTGTTATCCAAAGCTTGTCCAGCGCCATCAATTACGCGTCCTAATAGCTCTTCACCTACAGGTAGTTTATGGTTATCTTTTGTGGGAATAACACGTGCACCTGGCACGGCTCCTTGCATATTTTCAATTGGCATCAAATAACTCTTGGTACCAGAAAACCCTACCACTTCAGCTTCCATCTTTTGATTACTAGGCGACACGATCAAACATCGACCACCAATATTGACCTGGCAACCTTGTGCCTCAATAGTCAAACCAACGAGACGAGTCAATCTTCCTTCAACAGTATAGTTGTACGGTGTCAGAGATTGTTCTGCATGATTAATTGCATCAATCCAATGCTGCTTGCGTTGACTATAATATGGAAGAGTGTTGTGAGCTTCACTCATCTGAACGATCCGTAGTACGTTGACTACCTAATATTTTTGCGGATATTTGCGCTACTTGCGAATCAATCGTTGCATCGATAATTGAATCATCGGTTGCTAACTTACAACCACCACGCTGTACCGAAGGGTCTTCTACAAGTGAGTAGCTATGCACAATATCATCTTGATTAAATACTTTTTGCACAACATTTAAATCACCAGGGTTTAAATGAATTATTAAGCGACCCTTATCGAGTGGCAATAACTTAATAGCTTCTTTTACTACTGACACAACTTGCTCAGAATTGATTTGCAACTCTCTTCTTATGATTTGCTTTGATATAGATACTGCAAGTTGCGTTATGGCTTCAATTACATTCTGATCAACTTCTTTAAGAGCATTATCTAAACTAGAAAATACGCTATCGAAAGTTTGCTTGTACTCATTTAAAGCTTGTTGGCCTTGTTTTAACCCATCCTCATAGCCATTTTTTAGTTTTTCCTCATAAGAACGTTGTGTGTTTGAAACTGATAACTCTTGGTCTAAATAGGGGCCCTCTTTGTTCAGTTCAAATGTGCTTAGTGATGCACGCTGCCAGGTTTCTTGATTGTCCATAAATATGCCTTAAGATCTAAAGAAAATCATCGCCTTTCCCACCCAACATTATCGTTCCTTCTTCTGCTAATCTAAGTGCAACCTCTAAAATTTCTTTCTGTGCTTCTTCTACTTCTGCTAAACGCACTGGACCTGCAGTTTCAAGATCATCTTTAAGTAATTCTGCAGCACGTTTAGACATATTTTTAAATATTTTATTTGCAATCTCTGTACTAGCTCCTTTGAGTGCTGTGACCAACTTATCTTGAGGTGCTTCCCTTAGTATAGTTTGCATTCCTCGATCATCTACACTTAATAAATTATCAAATACAAACATCTTGCCTTTAATTTCTTCGCATAATTCCTTGTCTATCTCTGTTAATGTCTCCACAATATTATTTTCAGTATCTTTATCAACATTATTCAAAATATCTGCAGCTGCTTTAATTCCACCAAGATTTTTAATCTTGCTATCAGTTTCCTGAGTAAATCTACTCTCGATAAGAAGCTCAAGCTCTTTTAATGCAGATGAATTTACATCACCTAGTCTGGCAATCCTCATCACAACATTTGTTTTTTTGTCTTTATCCAATAATTCTAATATCTGTCCCGCCTGTTCATCTTTTAAATGAACCAACAAAATCGCTATCAATTGAGGGTGTTCATCTTTAATTGCATCTGCAATTACTGAAGGATCTATCCATTTTAAAACTTCAAGCCCACTTGCATTAGGTCCTAACTCAATACGCGACAAGATACTATTGGCTTTCTGAGGCCCTATAGCTTGAAACAATATTTTCTTAAGGTAATCCTGTGCACCAATATCAAGCGGCGTGTGTTTTTCATTTACATCACTAAAATCATTTAAAACATCGTAAATATGATGTTGTGTAACATCTTTTAATGCACTGATTGCGGAACCAATGAGCTCTAATTCCTCCGGATCCATAAATTTCAGTACTTTAGATGCTTCTGATTCTCCTAGTACCATCATAAGTATAGCTGCACGCTGTGCACCATCTAATGCACTCACATCAGCCGATGGTGATTCTTCATTCGCCACTTGGTGCCACCCAGTTCTTTACTATCTTTGCAACCTGTTTAGGATCTTGTGATACGAGTTCTTTAGCCATAGCAAGCTGTTGTACATAATTAGGATAATTTCCTGCAGCGGCGGCTGCGATGGCTACTTCTCCTGAGCTACCTTCTAATAACGGTTGTGATGCGGAACTGGAACCACCCGTTGCTGAATTATGCTTACTCATTAATGCTTTCATTGCTGGGCGCACAAACATAAATAGTATGATCAACACTGAGATACCAGCAAAAACTTGTTTGATAATGGACAATAACCAAGACTGCTTCCAGATAGGAGTAGCTTCTGGCTCCTCTAAAACTACTTGAGGGAGAAAACTACTATTATATACGGTAACACTATCGCCACGCTCCTCATTGAAACCTATTGCATCACGAACTATACCGCGGATTAGTGCGAAATCTTCACTAGCAAGTGGTGTCTTTACAGTTTCGCCAGCTTCATTAATAACATCTTTATCGTCTACAACAATCGCAACAGTAATTCTATTAACCAAGCTTTTTGCTTCTTGCGTATAACGCATAGTCTTGTCTAATTCATAATTTTTTGTTGTATTTTGCGATGTAGAGACTGGTGTAGAGTTTGCTGATGAACCCTCCTCACCTTCTTGTGACTCTTCTGTTTGAAGCGTTCCACCTGAAGGAGGTTGATTCGATAATGCTCCGGGGATTCCTAATGCAGCGATTGAACTTCCTTGGTTACGTTGTTCTGAGATCTGTTCGCTACGCACTTGATTATTATCAGGATCGTATAACTCTTCAGCACTCTCACTCTTAGAAAATTCAATTTCTGCATTTACTTGAGCTTTAATTTTATTTCGACCATATATAGGCGCAAGTAATTCTTCAATTCGATTTGCATAAGTTTGTTCTACCGATTTTTTATACGCCAGTTGTTTATTTGACTGATCAATAACATCATCAGTACCAGTAGAACTAAGCAACTGTCCCCACTGATTAACAATCGTTACATTAGCAGCATCTAAATATGGAACACTAGAAGCCACCAAATGTGTAATAGATGATACTTGTCCTGACTCTAGCACCCTCCCTGGCATTAACTTAATCATTACAGATGCAGAGGTTAGCCCTCTATTCCTAATAAATACGGATTGCTTGGGCGTTGCAATATGCACTCTAGAATTATCAATATTTCTCATACCCGCAATTGTACGACTGAGCTCAGTTTCTAGTGCATGCTGATAACGTGCGGTCTCCATAAATTGGCTAGTGCCTAAGGAAGGTTTGTCATTAAGTACTTCATACCCTGTGCCATTTGACTGTGGCAATCCTTCAGAAGCGAGTATTATTTTTGCCTCACCAATTTTGTCATTTGCAACCAATATCATCCCTGAAGATGAGTCCATACGAAAAGGTATGTTTGAAGAACGCAATACATCAGCAACCATACCTACATCTGCTTGAGATAAATTCGAATAAACTGGACTATATTCTGGCTTTATAGACCATAGTGTTACACCCACTCCCAATGCCAATACGGCAGCTAAGGTCAGTATTATTCCCAAATGCGAAAATAATTGCCGTAGAAAATCAGCTAAACTGAATGTGTTGGGTACTTGAGTAGCTTCTAATGTTGCTGCCATGTAGTTATATTCTCTTATTATAAATTATGCTATTTAAACAGGCATACTCATAACTTCTTGGTATGCCGTCACTAATTGATTGCGTACTTGCTTGACCGCTTCAAATGAAACACGCGCTTTCTGCATCTCTATCATGACTCTGGAAAGTTCCACACTAGAGTCACCCTGCTCAAATCGATTTGCCAAATCAGCAGCCATCATTTGCTGTTCATTAACTTTATCTACTGAAGTTTTTAATACAGATGAAAAACTAGGTGCATCATTGCCAGCCTGATTAATCTTGATATTAGGCTCGACTTGACTAGAAATGCTTCTAATTTGAGAAAGTAATTCATTTATTTTTATGTCACTCATATTAAGATCCTCATAATAGTCTTAAACTTATACCGATCTATAAGCTGATGGCACAGGAACGCCTTGGTCTTTCATTTTTGCAATTTTATATCTAAGCGTTCTTGGACTAATGCCCAACCGTTCAGCAACAAGTTTTCTGTTTCCATGCTCAGAAACTAACGCCTGCAAAATTAAATCTTGTTCATGTGATTTTAAATCAGTCGTTAAATTCGTAACGGTTTCCTCATTAGCACTTTCCAACTCATCTAGCTCTAGTAAATCTTCTTCTATTACGGTTCCACTACATAACACAATTGAACGTTGAATTACATTTTCAAGTTCTCTTACATTACCCGCCCAATTATTTTTCATCAAACTTTCACGCGCACCCTCAGAAAGTTCTAGTGCTTTATTTGGCGAATGTTTATGTAGTAGCATATAAGCTAAAGGCAAAATATCTCCAATCCGATCACGCAAAGGATGCAAAGTTATAGGAAATACATTCAATCGGTAAAACAAGTCTTCTCTAAAGGTTCCTTTTTTAACTTCATCTTTTAAATTTCTATTAGACGTAGCAATAATCCTTACATCTAAATCAATTAACTTTTTACCACCTAACCTCTCTACTTGTTTTTCTTGTAGCACTCTTAATAGTTTTGCCTGTAATGCAAGATCCATCTCAGAAATCTCGTCTAATAACAATGTGCCTTGCTGAGCTTCTTCAAATTTACCTGCTTTAGCTTGATGCGCACCCGTATACGCACCTTTTTCATACCCAAATAAAACGGCTTCTAACATATTCTCTGGAATCGCTGCACAGTTAATAGCAACAAATGGCTGTCCTGAACGTGGAGAATTTTCATGAACAAAACGTGCCAAAACTTCTTTTCCCGTTCCGCTTTCACCTCTTATAAATACTGATACCGAGGTGGTTGCTACTCTTCTAGCTATTTTTTTTGTATCAATAGATTTTTTATCGACAGATATATAGTTATCACCATTATTCGCTCTTGAAAACTTGACTTGAATATTGCTCTTAACAATGTTCAACAGCAGATCAACATCAAATGGTTTTACCAAGTAATCGCTAGCCCCATTCTTTATACAAGACACTGCTTTCTCTATCGTTCCATAAGCTGTCATCAACACAACCGGCAAAGAAAGATATTTTTGTTTAATAGCATCTAATAATTCATATCCATCTGTAATAGGATCATTGCCATCAACGGTTTTATCGAACTGGATATCACTAAGAACCATGTCGATACGCTCTCTACCAAGTAGACCCATAGCGCTCATTGGAGAAGAAGATTCAAATGCTGTAAAACCATGATCACGAATAGTTCCGGCAATGGCATGACTTAAATTCATGTCATCCTCTACAATCAATATATTTTTTCCCTGCATAATCTACCCTTTATAATCTTATATAGTTAGCTATCTTGAATTTTTTGTTTACTTGAACTTGAAATCGGAGAAAACTCTAAGGACTTAGGAACACGAATATCAATACATACACCCTGTGGATATTCATCTTTAATCTCAACCGTTCCTCGATGCGCTTCGACAATAGACTTGACCACTGCTAAACCTAAACCTGTGCCACCTGCCTTAGTCGTAAAAAAAGGCTCAAATATTTTCTGCTTAAGCTCATCAGAAATACCTTTCCCTTTATCATGCACTGAAAACACAACTTCTTTTCCTTCGGTCTTTATTTCTATTAGAACTTTTGCATCGAATTCACTAGCTTGTATGGCATTGTGAATAACATTCTTAAGTGCCCCCCAGAATGCAATATAGTTAATAGATGCTTTGGGATTATCAGTAGAAATAGATGCATTTATTTCAATTAAATTCTTACCAAACTCATGTTTAATATCATTGCGTATATTACTAATAAGTTGTTCTACGCTAATTACATCATTCAGCTGCCATTCTCCTTTTGCAAAAGACAACATATCGTTTACAGTTTCTTCCAAACTATGCAAACAATGTTTAACATTCTCGACCAATTGAAAAGAAAGTTCTTGCTTACCTATTCGCTTTTCTAAACTTGATACATAAAGAAATGCCGCTGACAAAGGTGTACGTACTTGGTGCGCAAGCGAGGCCACCATATTTCCCAATGATTCTAGTCGTTCTTTTCTATTGATAGATTCGTGATAACTAAATTCTGCAGTCACATCATTAATTATGATGACCTTACCTTCACTGCGTTGCTGAGATTCAATTTTTAATGAAATGCGATTGCCATTTTTTAAGCAAACTTCACTGTTGCCCGAATATCCTGCTACCAAATACTTTTTTGCTATCTTCTTCCAAGCTACTCCATTTAAGTTAGTACCAATTAGATTGTCGGCAATTTCATTGTTTTCAATGATGGTTCCATAGTCATCTAGTACGACTATTCCTACAGGCAGGGTACGTAACAATATAGATAATCTATCCGCAAGCTTTTCTTTTTCGACTAATTGATGAAACTTTTCGTTTTTAGTTTCAGCAAGTTCTTTTTGGAGAGTATCAACCCGGTTCTCGAGTTGATCATATGCAGAGGTTAAACCTTCTGAAACACGATTAAAATCATCAAAAGCACTTTCAAGTGCTAGCTTCCTGTTATCAATTGCTACTTCCATTTGGCATATCCTCGCGTAGTAATTTGTTAATGCGCATAAATTTGACGCGCATTAACTACTATGCAAACAACATGCCTACTTTTGTTTTACTTTATATAACAGCAGCTTAAGAATTTTTGAAATGTAATGAAGTCAATTTTATGACGTTGAAGTTCGTTGGAATTGATGCTTTTTCAACTTTTCGACGAGTGTTGTACGTCGCAAACCAAGTAATTTTGCAGCTTGCGCCACAACTCCGTTAGCAAGCTCTAAAGCTTGGGCAATATAAAACTGTTCTACCGATGCGATATGAGCTTTTAAATCAACACCATCTCTAGTAAGCACGGGCAAACCAATAGTACTACATGATTCATCTTGATCAGTCGATTCTATTTCTGCAAATTCCTCTGTAGCAACACTTTCAGATACCAATGCACTGCTTGGCAGTTTTGGAGTTGAGAAAGTACTGTATTTACTTGGCAATTTTGCAGCATCAACTTCTTTATCTGGGTACAAAATACTAAGTCTTTCGAGCAAATTAGACAGTTCTCTAACGTTCCCTGGCCAGGTGTAGCGTGCTAATGCAGACATTGCATCAGGTGTTACTTTAACGTCTGTACCCGTTTCTTGTCTTATTTTATCAGTAATTGCATACACCAAAGACGGTAAATCTTCGGAACGTCGACGCAATGGTGGTAACTCAATTGGATAGACATGTAATCGATAATAAAGATCTTCTCTAAACTCACCTTTCGCAACCATATCATCTAAATTACGATGCGTTGCAGCGATAACACGCACATTAGCGCGTATTGATTTTCCACTGCCAACTCGCTCATAAACTTTCTCTTGCAATACTCTTAACAGTTTTGCCTGCATATTGAGATCCATGTCACCAATCTCATCAAGAAATAATGTGCCACCTTCGGCAAGCTCAAATCTGCCTTTACGATCTGTAATAGCGCCTGTAAATGCGCCTTTTACATGCCCAAATAGCTCACTTTCAAGTAATTCTTGCGGGATTGCTGCACAGTTTACGGGTACAAAATACTTTGCTGCTCGATTGGAAATAGTATGAATGCTACGGGCAACAACTTCTTTGCCTGTACCTGATTCACCTAAGATAAGAACATTTGCACTCGTATTGGCAACACGCTCTATAAGATCACTCACTTGTTGGACTGCTTTACTGTGTCCATCTAGAAGTGATTTGTTATTTTTACGGCGACCTAGATCTTGCCTAGCATCGGATTTGAATTCAAGCGTGGATTGTTCAACCTGCATATCTTTAACCAGCCTTTTAATTACTAATTTTAAAGCTTATGATTAAGAGACAACGCACTCCACGTGATTATTGCGCTGACAGCTTCCGTATCTGCCATCCCCTCAAAATATTATAAATGTTTCTACATAGTTTGTTCTACGTTTACATAGCCCCACTCAACATATTAAAAGATACATTACTTTTAATATGGATACAAAACTTATTTGTTAATAAATAATACAACAATTTATTGCAACTAAAAAATAAATAATATTTATTCTGAACAGCCTAAATTAATGGTACCTCACAAATTTATTTCGCAATGAAATGCTTGTAATTAGCAATCGATGTGCTGCAATTATATACAGCAATACCTTATGAAAGCTAAACGGCGCTGTTATAAAGCTGAATAGCAGATCGTGAAGTGTTATTTTCCTGAATTTGCGTCAATACTTTGGCGCGCATGGCAACTAAACGTTTTTCTATACTGTTATTTTGAGATACAATTATCTCAATTTCACTTTTCATAGCAATAAATTGCTCAGCAGATAAGCTATGGATAAATGTACGAACCCTTTTATCCCACTGTAGACTAAGCGCTATTGCCTCATCCCATGACTCATTCTCGATAGTAGTCAGCAACTCATTCGCCGAGTCAGTCACTTGCATTAGCTGCTTACTAGCATTCATATTGCACCCAACCGCTATCTGCTATACACGGGCTTCATTAGGTATGGAATTCCAAGCTTCTTGGATCTCACGTAACAACCCCATTACTTCATCGATTATAGATACATCACTATCTGCATTCGCAACCACGAGTTGTCTTTGCATATAATCATATAAATCATCTAAGTTTTGCGCAATTTCGCCACCATTATCTAGATTAAGACTGGATCTTAAGCCGTCTAATATCGCAATCGCTTTGGAAATTCTCACTGTTTTTTCCTGTATTTGCTTGCGCTCTATATAACCATTTGCAGCTAAAAGATGATCAATAGCGCCTTTAAATAGCAAACTAATTAATCCGTGCGCATCCGATCGCTCAACATTTCCTAACACACCGCTACTACGGTATTCATCTATAGCCAATGTTGCTGCTGTCATGTTCATATCTAGTTTCCTTATTTTACTTTAGGTATTAATTTCTACTATTTATTAAGCTATTTGTCGGCAGATTCGCCAATTGCTGAGTTAAAAAATTACTAGTCGCATTCAGTTGCCCGACCAAACTATCCAGCGCCGCGTACTGACTACGCAGCCTCTTTTCAGTAAGAACAATACGATTCTCTATACGTGCAATATTATCGTCTATTTGAGATCGGCTATCGCTCAAGCCATCTGTGCGCGCTTGTATTAAGCCGCCAGTTTCCACATAACTGGATAAAATCGAATCAATAGATTGCGCGAAACCATCGTCAGGATTTGAAAATAATTGCACGACACCATTAAAATCATCTTCGATAGCTTGATCAAACTTTTCGTCATCTAAGCTAAGTATTCCATCGCGATCAAACGTTAAACCTACATCAAATAAATAATTAAAATCGCTACCAGTAACATTCAATCTATTAGTAAATATTTGACGTACTCGGGTTTCAATCCCAAGCAATAAAGATTCACCTTGCAAAGTAGATTCACGCTGAGTGTTTAAACTGATTATGAGATCATTGTAGGCAGTGACTGCCGTTTCAATTGCGTTTTTACCTACGGAGCGATCCTCAGTAACGGATAATGCTGCAGTACCAATATCTTTTAAAGATAAGGTGACCCCTTCGATGACATCTGAAATTTCATTTGAAGAACGTGTAACATCAAAACCATCTACGGTTAATGTTGCGTCTTGTGCGATATCTATTTCTTGTAAATTCTCCGTGCCACCAGCTACAAATACTAGATTAGAAAGACCAGCAGCGTCTGTATCATTACCATCACTATCTCCAATTACGGTTACACTCAAAACATTTTCTGTACCGCTTTCTTCTGAAGTTAAAACTAAATGACTACCATCATCTGCAGTAATAATGGATGCCGACACACCTGTATTATCGAAATTGTCGTTTATAGCATCGCGAATACCTATTAAGGTGTTGTTATTATCATTAATGCTAATTGAAAACGTGGCCACTCCAACTGAAATATCTAGCTGTCCGTTTCCAACAATACTGTCGCCATTTGCAAATGCAGAGGAGGCTAATTTGTTTTTTTGCGCTAGACTTAATACTTCGATATCACTTGCTATTGGAACTGATCCCTCGCCCACCGATGCAGTGATTATTTGGTCATCACTTGAGGTAACGGAAAATGATCTAAAACCAGAAGATAGCTTAAGATCAGATATACCCGTTTGAAATTTTGATACAGAATCCCTAATCAAGCCTAAAGCACTAACCTGAATATCAATTTCAGTTTGACGTGTTTCAAGAAGTTGAATAGGTCTGCGCTCAGCAGCGACTAACTGGGTTACAATATTTTCAATATCAATCCCAGAACCTATACCTAACGATGTTATTGTACCTGCCATAATTATTTAATTTCCATCAATCCTTGATGATAGATAGCAATATTAATGCCAGTTTATGCTCAGCCCTGTGCTGCTAACAATAATCCAACTTTTCCGATTTCTGCAGCGGATGCTTCACGGAGTAAGTTTGCCACCGCGAGGGCCTCTTTTGCCGGAATTTGACGAATTACATCTCCAGTTTGAGTATCGGTAACGGTGATTACTGATCGACCACTACCTTCATCAACCGAGAAGTTCAAATTCGTCTGTATTTTTTCACTAAAATCATTCAATTCTTTAGCAGCATTGCGCACAGCTTCCACATTTTGCGTAGCTTGCTTAGCAACTTCATTTGCTTTTTCACTATCAACCTTAGCTTCGCTAGCTGATTTTTTAATCACTTCAGCTGCAGCGCCAGATTGTGTAGATTGAAAATTGTTAGTAGCTACAGTGGGCAATTTAATTACTTGTGCAACCATTTTAAATCTCCTATCAAACTTTTCGGTTATGCATCTAGAAGGATAGGAAAAGCTCTAGATGCATAAACACGAAAGTTAATTATCAACTACTGAAGTAGCGACAATACGTTCTGCGGCAAAGAATTTGCCTGAGAAACAATTGCAAGACCCGCCTGCTGTAGAATCTGCGAACGAGTTAAGTTTGCAGTTTCTGCAGCAAAGTCAGCATCTTGAATACGCGAACGTGCAGCAGTCAGATTTTCAACGGTAATCTGAAGGTTAGAAATGGTGGACTCAAAACGAGTTTGAACCGAACCTAACTCTGAACGCAAAGTATTAATTTGCTGTAAAGCCGCATCAACAGTTAATAACGCAGCGTTTGAATCAGCTTGAGTCAATACACTAAGTCCATTTGCTGTTTGGTCTGCGCCGCCGGCACCAACTGCATTACCGCTAAGAACGGCTGGTGCCGCGCCTCCTACAGTAACGGTTGTTCCAACTGCAGCTGAAAGTGTAATACCCGCTTGAACACTTTGTGCAGCACCACCTAATCCAACACCCGCGTCAATTTCAATCGTAGCACCATTTGTATTACTTAATACAATGGCTCCAGTAGTACCTGAAGCGGTAACACCTGTTTGCGCAGAAAAGTTGTTAATGGTATCAAGGTCCGTTGCATCACCAGCAAGCGTTAATGACACACCATTAATATTTGCAGCGCCAGCAGCATTCACCAATGGCCCTGTTGTAACAGTGGTATTAATCTGAGCTTGTACCCCTGATGTCGCAGTAACATTGTTAATTGCATTTGCAACTTGGGTAGTTGTAGCTGCCGTAGCAGATAAGCCAGAAAGATCTACTGCCACACCTTGCACAGTTAATGTGTCAGTTGTCACTGCAGTATTAATAGCTGCTTGTTCAATTGAACCACTAACGGAAACATTAGCACCAAGAGTTGAACCTCGAGCATCCACACCATCAACACTAATGGTTTGGTTTTGGTTCGCACCCGCTTGGAACACCAACGTACTTGCAGTGCCATCAAGAATATTTTGGCCGTTAAATTGCGTGCTATTCGAAATACGATTAACTTCAGCAATTAACTGTTGCACTTCATTATTCAGAGCCTGACGGTCTGTAGATGAATTCGTATCGTTAGCAGACTGTACCGCCAACTCACGAACACGTTGCAATGCATCGGTTGCGGTTGATAAAGCGCCTTCAGCGGTTTGAGAAAACGAAATACCATCATTTGAATTACGAATGGCTTGGTTTAATCCTCGAATTTGTGAAGTAAATCGCTCTGCAATCGCCAAGCCAGCAGCATCATCACTCGCACTGTTAATTCGTAAACCTGAAGACAAACGCTCCAACGAGGTCTGTAATTGACCTTGCGTGGTATTTAAATTTCGTTGAGCATTCAACGAAAATAAGTTTGTATTAATAATTTGAGGCATTTTACTTACTCCTTAAGTAGTTCATCCTTACAAAAGTCTAAAATCTCTAACTAGAGACTTCGACACCGCAAAGAACCAAGCCTCTACGTTGTCCTGCTAAGCTTATCGGCGTGTGATTTGAATCCTTTAAGGATTTTTTGAAAAAAATGTAAGAAATTCAATCAACTACACATGGCAGCAAGGCGATTTTCTTTAATGGTAAAACTAATAGGAAGTAGAATTATCCGACGAAGGGTTAATTTATACGTTAATTAAAGAAAGTTAAACAAACTTTGACCGCGAACTTGTGCAAAGGCACCTTGAATCGCTTGTAAAGTTGTTTGTTGCAATTGCAGTTGCGTAATGGCTTGTGCGTAATCTAAATCTTCAATTTGAGACCGTGTAGTTTGCAACTCAAACTTTGCTCCATCATTCTCAATATTTGCATTATCTATTGAGTTTTGTCGTGTACCAATAAAAGTGCGAGTATTAAGAACATTCGCTAAAGCATTATCTACATCACTAATGGTACGATCTAATGCTTGAGTAAGTTGAGCTTGATCTGCAGGATCGGTAGAGCCTGTTTGCAAGGCATTTATAAAGTTTTGTAATGTTGCAAATACATTTTGTCTACGACTCGCATTAACCTGAAATTCATCACCCGCTTGTGGTTCACCTGCTATAGAAACTTCAGCACCATTGAAACTTATAGCTTGACCTGAAACGTAATTCTGACCAGCCAGAATAGTAGTAGCAGTGGTGTTATTGACAACATCGAAGGTTGTTGGCGAGGTAAAAGTAATACTAAAGTCATTAGCTTGGAATGCAGCATTATCTATGACCGATCCGACTGTAATTACCCCATTACCCGAATTAGCTACATCTAATGATGTAACAAAGTCTCCATTTCCATTTTTTATATTGACAAAAATATCATAACCAGACTCCGAAGAAACAATAGTGCGATTATTAGATATTTTTAATGTAAGCTGATTTTGATCACCATTATACGCTACACCTGCTGCAGTTTGTGTAAATGGCTCCGTACGACTTTTAGAACCTGAAAACAAATAGTTTCCATTTCCATCACGTGCATTGGCATAATCAAGTAATTCTTCTAGTCTTTGCTCTACCTCTGCACGAATAATTGCACGCGTCTCACCAGTTTGACTACCACTATTAGCCTGTAAAGCTAACTCTCTAACACGTTGCAATGAATTATTTACACTCGAAAGTGTTGCATCTTCCAACCCTAAACGTTGATTAGCAAAAATACCATTGCGCTGAAATTGATCAATACTGCCAATCGCTTGGTTTAAATCTATAATTCTTGCGGTTTCTGCTGGACCATCTGAAGGTTTATTAATGCGCTTGCCCGTACCTATCTGATTTTGAACTTCTGAAATTTCAAATTGCTGCTTGGCAATATCTACTGCAGTTTTTTGAAATAAATAAGCTGTAGTAATTCTAGTCATTATTTTTACCTTCGAACAGCAGCTAAAAATGTATCAAATAAGGTATTGGATGTAGCGATCACTTGGGCAGCCGCCTGATATGCTTGTTGATACCTAATTAAATCTACGGCTTCTTCATCAAGATTAACGCCTGAAACACTATCGCGCGCCTGTACAGCTTGATCAAAAAGTGCTTGCTGTGTTTGACTACTAATACTGGTTTGCCGGCTAATAGTACCAATTTGACTCACCAAAGAACCGTACCCTTCTTGTAACGTTGCAGTGCCACCCACTGTTTGCGATGTTTGCAAATCCAGTAAAGCAACCACATTTGTATTATCACCAATACCACCTGTATTTTGTTCTATTGTAAATACATCACCTGCTTCAGGCTGATTCTGAATTTGTACGCGGATTCCATTAAAATCAATATTTGCATTGCTTGAATACGCAACACCGACTGCTATCGTTGCGCCATCCGTTACATTTACAACATCAAAAGTAGTTGCTGGTGTATTAAATCGAATCTCAACCGTATCGAATAGATCTGCATTATTTACATCCAGTACTTCTGGCGAAGTAACTACTCCATTACCCAAGTTTGCAGTACTTTCCAGACTACGTACTGGAGATGCTGCAGCAATTTGACTAGTATTAGTTAGTAACACGCTAATACCCGCAGCACCATTTCTGGTTGGCTGAATCAAGAAACTATCGCCTGCTGACGCTGCTCCAGCGATATCTACCTGTATACCATCAATATTAAATGGCCCAGACGCAGCGCTAGTACTAACACCGTCGCTTAGTCTTGTTAAGGTAAAGTTTGCACCATCGAAATTTAATTCATAATCCGAAGTTGTCACCTGGCTGATATCGGTAATACTAGTAGTTACTGTTGCTGTACCATTATTATTTTGATTCGCTAAGGTTTGCGGTGCAGAAGTTGCAAAAAACTGCCCGCCCACAGAACCATTAGCATCTAATCCAGCTTGATGTTGAGCATTAAATTCATTTGCTAACACTAGCGCTAATCGACCCGTCTGGTTTCGAATTTGACCAAGTTGTTCAGACCTAAAATCTAACAAGCCACTTACACTACCACCGGTGATTTTATCGGTAATATCAAATGTACTCGGCCCTACATTGATCCCAACCAGCAACTCACCAGGATTAGCCGGGTCATTTATAGCAGATAAATCTCTTGATAAATTACCGATCACTACTGATTCACCACCACCAATAAATACATTCACCGAACCATCGCTTAGCTCTACTGTATTGACTGAAAGGCGTTCTGATAATCTTCCGATTAAAACATTTCTTTGATCCACTAAGTCATTTGGCACACCTTCACCAGATGTAGTAGCACTAGCCGCTACAATTGCTTTATTTAAATCCGCAATTCCACTGGTAAGACTATTGATATCATTCAGATCACCTCTTAATCGTGTATTAATTTCCTTATTGATATCGTTATAACTAGCATCTAAATCTTTAAAACGTGCAACTAGCGTATCTGAGTTACTTAGAACAACTTGTCGAGCCGGTATAGAGGCAGGATCATTTGAAAGATCTTGCAAACTATTAAAAAAGTTTTGAAACGCATTATCCAAACCACCTTGAGATCCGGATACTAGGTTTTCTACACGATTTATTAAACTTAAATAAGAGTCTAAACGTGCAACATCTGATGAACTAGATTGTACACGCGCATTTAGGAACTGATCTTCGATACGCTGTACACTTGAAACTCTTGCTCCACTTCCAAAGAATCCGTCTCCAAATCTTTGTGATGGGCGCGAAGTTATATCAACACGTTGACGCGTATATCCTTCAGTACCTACATTCGCTACATTATTAGAAGTAGTCGCAAGCGCACGTTGGAATACTTGCAATCCTGTTATAGCTACTCTTGATGCGTCTACCACGATTCAATCTCTTTATCTTAGTGAGTATTTTTTGCTTGATATTCAGAGGTTACATCACCAGCTGATGCCTGCTCATTCAAAGAATGTATTGCATTTTTTAGAATGCTCCCATCCATAATCGAATTTATCTTTTTGGCATAGTTTGGATCCGTCGCATAACCTGCTTTTTGTAGCTCTGCTGCAAAACTTTTTACATCGCTAGCATTCCTGATCGCATCTTGATAGCGCGGATTACTTAACAAAAACTCTGCAAAATCGTTAAATGAATCTGCAGGCGTTTCATATACTCTAAATTTATCTTGAATCTTAATCGTTTTCTCACCATCAAATTCGTGCGTTACATTCGTAACCTCTGGGCCTTGCCAATTATTCGCTTTAATCCCAAAATAATTATGGGAATCTTGTCCATAACCAGCTTGAGGTCTATGCAAACCCCAGCCTGTCTCTAATGCTGCTATTGCAACCAATACATCGGCAGATGTATTCAATTTTGTAGCGGCCTGATGAGCATACGGATAAATTTCTTGAACAAACTGCTCAGGAGCAGACAGCTCATAAGTGCTTGTTATACCGCTAGTTTCTTGAATTTCATCAGTAACTATTTGTTTTAGTGTGGTATTAATTGGTCCACCAGTACTGCCACTAGATATACCAAGAGATGCCACTTGAGTGGTAGCTTCTTGGGAATCTGGCGCTCCAAGCGAGGAAATCGAACTGCGCCGAAATAATGGATCTATTTTCAAGTTCACATCAAGTGTCGCATCAGCAGGCTGTCCCGCAAACTGACGTTGCAGTAATTTAGCAACTGCAAATGTTTCTTTAGATGCCAAATCAGTTGCAAGCTGTTGATCATGCCAGTCTCTATAGAAATCTGACTTGTCGCTATCTAGCAATCCGCTAGACAAGGAAGCGCTACGCATACTTTTAAGCATCGATTGGATAAAGAACGCTTCAAATTTCTGTGCTGCATCACCGAGATCGGAAGCACTACCATTGCCGCCTAGTTGTTTAGTTTGTGCAAGACTACTAAGTGTCTTAGCTACGTCAAGCTGAGATTCCATTTATACAAATTCCATTTTTAAATAATAACGAGTTCAGCACGTAACGCACCAGCTTGTTTAAGCGCCTCTAAAATAGCTACCAGATCTCCCGGCGCGGCACCCACCTGATTCACCGCATGAACAATTTCATTTAGCGTTACACTTGGTCCAAACACAAACATGCGATTTGCTTCTTGCTCAATTTCAATATTAGTTCGATCGACAACGACGGTTTCTCCATCCGAAAACTCATTAGGCTGACTTACCAAAGGATCAGAAGTAATCGTTACTGCCAAACTACCATGAGTAACTGCCGCAGGTGACACGCTAACATTAGAACCGATGACAACCGTACCTGTCCTAGAATTGACGATTACCTTTGCTGCTGCCTCACCAGGTATTAACTCAATATTCTCCAAATCTGCTGCAAACGAAACTCTAGACACCGTATCTAATGGCGCATCTACTTTTATCGTCACCGCATCTACTGCATAGGCAACATTTTGTTTAAAATGTTTATTAATACGCATTTGTACACGCTTAGCAGTTGTGAAGTCAGCTGCATGTAAATTCAAATACAGTTCATCACTCGTTGCAAATGGAGAAGGTACAGCGCGTTCTACACTAGCACCATTTGGAATTCGTCCTGCACTAGGTATATTAATACTAATACTAGACCCGTCACTTCCTTGCACTCCCAACCCGCCTACAACAAGGTTACCTTGGGCAATCGCATATACTTGGCCATCAATACCACGCAATGGAGTTAACAATAAACTACCACCGCGTAAACTTTTGGCGTTACCTAATGAAGAAACGGTTATATCTATATTTTGACCAGGCTTAGCAAATGGCGATAGTTCCGCATGAACCGTTACTGCAGCTACATTCTTTAATTGTGGATTAATATCTGGCGGTATTGTAACGCCATATTGTTTTAGAAAACTTTTTAAACTCTGAATAGTAAAAGGAGTTTGTGAAGTCTGATCGCCTGTACCATCTAAGCCGACTACCAATCCATAGCCTAATAATTGATTACTACGAACTCCAGCAAAAGAAGAAATATCTTTGATTCTTTCTGCACTAACATTACTCGATGCTAAAAATGTAACAAGCATGAGGCTTAAACTAATTATTTTTGATATTTTCATAGTATTTAATAGGGCCACACTGCAGAGAAAAAGAATTTTGTTAACCAACCTGCCTTACTGCTATCACTTACGATACCTTTACCTTTATAGGTAATTTGCGCATTCGCTACTTGATTTGACAAGACCGTATTATCCGTAGTGACGTCTGTAGGACGTACTATTCCAGAAATTCGCACAACCTCACTACCTTCATTTAGTTCAATTAATTTTTCACCTTTAACAAGCAAGTATCCATTAGGATAAACTTGGTGAACCATTACCGTAATATTGCCTTCAATACTATTTTCTTGTGTAGTTTCACCTTCACCATTAAACTCATGACTAGATTCAATATCATTTACTATTTCATTTAAACGATTATCTTTACCAAACAAGGTTGGCGCAGGCAAGCCTATAGTAGATTCCTTATCAGCTTCTGTACTTGCAGATTTTGATGCATTAATACTTTCTTCTAGCACCACAGTAATCAAGTCACCTACTCTTCTTGCTTTGACATCTTCAAATAAAAACAAATTAGAAGATGCATCATAAATAGCACCATCTACAGTTGTTTTTGCCTCTGGAATCATTGCATCACTAGGTGCATATTCAGGATTTTTTAGACTTCCGACTGAAGAGCAGCCAGATGCGATACTAATCAAAAAAAGAATGACGAAAATATATTTCATATTATTATTTTAATTATATTGTGTTGTTAGCAAATTCAAGCATGCTACTGATAGTTTCAATCGCTCGTGAGTTAACTTCGTATACTCTTTGCGTTTCGATCATGTTTATTAACTCTTCTACTATATTAACGTTGGATGTCTCTAACGACCCTTGATCAAGTTGGCCTAAGCCATTAGTTCCGGGAGTACCAATTTGCGGAGTTCCTGAAGCAGCTGTTTCAAATAATAAATTCCCCCCACGCGCCTGCAAACCTGTTGGGTTTACAAAACTTGCTAATTGAATATTTCCTACTTGTGTTGACGCTGCGCTTCCACTAGTTTGCGCAGACACGGTTCCATCTGCGCCAACGGTAATATTAACCACATTAGGAGGAATCGTAATTGATGGTTGCAACACATAGCCACTCGAGTTTACAACTTGGCCAGTCGAGTCTAATGTAAAGGTTCCGTCACGGGTATAACCAATGGTTCCATCTGGCTGTAAAATTTGAAAGAACCCATTACCTTGTACTGCAAGATCTAAAGAACCACCTGTTCGCGTTAAATTTCCTTGAGTAAATAATTTTTCTGTTGCGACTAGACGTACACCTGTACCTACTTGCAAACCAGTAGGAAATTGTGTGTCCTGAGATGATTGCGCTCCTGGCTGCCGTACCGTTTGATAAATAAGGTCTTCAAAAACTGCACGATCACTTTTAAATCCAGTTGTATTTGCATTAGCCAAATTATTAGCAATCACTGAAATTCGTGTTTGCTGTGTATCCAAACCTGTTTTTGCATTCCAAAGTGCTGTACTACTCATACTAGTTTCCTATATGTAATTTTTATTTTAATTAACTCTTAGTAACTGCGTTGTAGCAGAATCATTTTCTTCAATTGCTTGCATCATTTTAACGTGCAGCTCAAAATTCCTTGTTAATTCGATCATATCTAATAATTCTGAAACCGTATTTACATTACTAGACTCCAACACACCTGATGTAACAGCAACCGATGCATCCGCCTCAAGAGACACATCGGGAGCCGCCCTTAACAACCCGTCTTCGCCTTTAACAAGCACTTCTGCATCAGCATTAACTAACTTAATGCGATCAATTGTTGCCAAAGTTGTTGCTTCCTGACCTACAGGTAAAATTGAAATAGTCCCATCTGCACCTATCTCAAGTTTTTCAAATGGAGGTAATGCAATCGGTCCGTCATTTCCTATCACAGGATGACCTGCACCTGTCTCTAACAAACCCGCTGATGTGGTATGCAAATCACCCGCACGGGTATAAGCACTACTTCCATCAGGCGCTTGAACTTCAATAAAACCATTTTCGCTTACTGCAATATCAAGCTCCCTTCCAGTGTGTTGTAACGCACCACCAGAAAAATCGATCCCACTTCGTTCATCTTGGTTATAAATACGACTTTCATAACCAGGACCTATTACTGGCAAACTATTAAATGCATCAAAGTCTGCCTTAAATCCAGTGGTACTAGCGTTCGCAAGATTATTAGTATTAGTTGCTTGATGAAGCTGCACCTGCTTTGCTCCATTCATAGCTACATACAATGAGCGATCCATGATTTAAACCTTTAGTTAACTATTAACGAATATTGATAATGGTTTGAGTAATTGTGTCTGCTGTTCCAATTACCTGTGCATTCGCTTGAAAATTTCGTTGCGTTTGAATCAAATTAATTAATTCACCCGTTACATCAACATTAGATTCCTCTAATGAGCCTGATTGAATCAAACCCAAATCTGCTGAACCAGGTACTCCTATAAGCGGTTGCCCCGATGCAAAAGACTCTGACCAAGCTGAATTACCTGTAGGACGCAAACCTTGTGAATTTGCAAAATTAGCTAGTGCAACCTGCCCTAAAGTTAAGGATTGCCCATTCGTATAACGAGCAAACAAAGTACCTGAAGGGTCAAAGTCTAGTGAACTTAAACGACCTGTTGCATAACCGTTTTGATCAATTGCACTCACACCAAAACCACCACCAAATTGCGTAATGTCACCATAATCAACCGTAAATGTGGTTGGAGCACCGACGCCTCCAGGGGTAAATGCAGCAGAAGTTGTAGTGGTTTGACCTGCTGTTCCATTGATCGCACTAAGTGCTCCGAATGCATCAAACGTTAATACATCAGGGCCTGATATTTGCGCGTTATCTACATGCTGAAACACTTGCCAATCATTTGCATTATCTTTTCTAAAATAGTTAGTAGTAACATGCTCACCACCTAAGGAATCAAACACTGTATAAGAAGTTGCATGATTATAGGTACCAGCATCTGGAACACCCGTTGGCCCAATTAAAAATGCAGGCAGGACTGGCTCAGATGCATCAATATTTGCATCTATATTTATTAAGCTGCTTACATTAGGTGCTATATTTGAACGATTAATCGCTAGTGGTCCCTGAGCACCCGTTAAATTTCCACTGCTATCGGCCTGAAAACCAACCAACTGGCTACCAGATGAATTAACAATATTTCCAAGGTTATCTACTTGGAATGCGCCAGCACGAGAAAATGTTTGCGAACCACCATCACTTAATACAAAAAAGCCGCCGCCAGAAATTGCTAAGTCTAACGAGTTATCGGTGAAGGTAATGTCGCCATCAGTAAACTGCTGAGAAATTGATGCAACTTGAACACCTTGTCCAATAGCATTGCTTGATGTACCAAATTGAGATGTAGCATATAAATCTGCAAATTCTGCTCTTGAACGTTTAAAACCTGTAGTTTCACTATTGGCTATATTATTCGATATAACCTGTAAATCGTTTTGCGCTGCATTTAGTCCTGTAAGTGCAATATCAAATGGCATAATAATTCTCCCTTTTTAATTAACAAATATATTTTAACTTTACTTATTCAATCTTTAATATTTCAGAGATTTTCAGTTCTCCTCCATTCTCAACATTTAAGCGGACTGAATTAGAATTTTGTCCTAACGAAACACTCTCAATCTGTTTATATGCGTAGGTATCTAATGCAACACTATCATCGCCTTGGGTACCCACTACAGAAAAGAAATATTCTCCATCTGACACTTGGTTTCCACTCGCATCTGTTCCATCCCAAGAAAAATCTTGCAATTCGTCGTTAACAACACCAATAGGTAGACTTTTAACTAGATTCCCTGCTTCATCAAAAATATTAACGTTTACATTACTCGCAGGCGCATTTGCCCCAATTGCTCCTCTTGCTATTTCACCTTCTTTTAAACTCAAGCTATCCGATGGGATTAATGCATTTTTTCCTATCAAATTTGTTGCCCCAAGTGATTGACTTGAAATCAATGAGCTCGAAAGAGCACTAAATGAATTGTTTAATTCACCAACACCAGAAACAGTACCAAACTGTGCAAGTTGCCCTATAAACTCTCCACTTTGTAGAGGTTCAAATGGATCTTGGTTCTGCAATTGCGTAACCATAAGTTCAAGAAAATCGGCTTGGCCTAGATCGTCAGAACTATTTTCTTGCTGTTGAGGTGAATTAATTAAACTTAATATATCGGATGAAATAGCTTGCATATTTATTTACCTTTTTTATAACCTGCCCAAACGTAATGTTTGTAACAATAATTCTTTAGATGTGTTTAACACTTCAATATTTGATTGATAACTGCTCTTAGCTGACATCATATTTGTCATTTCTTCAATAACGCTTACATTCGACAAATAAATATAACCTTCATCGTTAGCCATTGGATTACCTGGTTGATATTGAGCAACATTTTCTGCCGAACTCTCAGCTATTCCTACAGTTCGCAAACCAGCACTTGCTGAATTATTCACATTATTTAATTGACCTTCATATGTAGTTGCGAATACGGGCTGTCTAGACTTATATGCACCTTCCGGTGTGCTTGCTATAGACTCAGCATTTGCTAAATTACTTGCAACAGTATTTAAACGCGTGTTTTGCGCACTTAACCCGCTTGCTGCAATATCGAATATATTAAACAATGACATTGTTATTCACCTTTCAATGTACTAATTAAACCTTGAATTTTATTATTCAACATTGACAAACTAATTTGGTAGCGCACTGCATTTTCTGCAAATTGTCCTTTTTCAACATGACTATCTACTGTGTTGCCATCTAATGAAGAATTCTCTGGGACTCTATATTTTGTTTGAAATGAAAATGAATCAGTCAAACCACTAGATATGTGATTTCCATGGCTAGCATTAATAGAAACAGATTTTACTGAACCTACGTTGTTACTTGCATTTAGGATCGACGCAAAGTCTAAATCTTTTGCTTTATAGTTTGGTGTATCAGCATTAATAATATTTGATGCTAATATCTCTGCACGTTTTGATCTTGCTACAACAGATTGCGCACTAATACCAAAATAGTTATCTAATACAGACACAGATTACTTTTAATAATTAATAGTGATTATTACAAAGCAAGTGTCATGCCAATTTTTAAAAATACATAATTTAGCTGCAATTAAGTAAGTAACATTACGAAGTAATTAATGATCGCGGCAAGTATTGCCGCCTTACGGCAATAATAGCTCTACTGAATTGAAGATATCACTAGATACTGCAAAGAAATTTTAGGTGTGTATTTTGCATTAAAAATATTACATCTATATTCAATATATAAAGTGAATATATATTAGGACCGATGGAATTTACTTAACACTAACTACTGAACGATAATAAGCCATGCAAAAACATTTAATTTTTCTACATATCTTCATCTTGCTATCGAGTGTAAGCAATGTTCACGCTGGCATTCAGAGCCATGAAAGTTTAAAAAATACGGTAGCTAGTTTTCTGCAATCAGAAACAAAAGACACAAAGGATTCTGAGATTACCGTGCAGGATTTCGATAGACGCTTGCGACTACACCAATGCTCAACACCTTTACAAGCATTCTGGCCATTGGGTAATAAACGCTTTGGCAACACAACCGTTGGGGTTCGTTGTACAGGTGATAAGCCATGGAAAGTCTATGTTGGTGCGCACATACATATATATAAGAGTGTATGGGTATCAAATATAGGTCTAAATCGTAACCAAGTGCTTGATTTAGCTTCTATTAGTAAAGAAAAACGTGATATTACTCGCCTAACAGGCGGATATTTGCTCTCTGACACCCCTATACAAGGTATGCAAATAAAGCGAAATATACCTGCAAATCAAGTGCTTACGAACACTATGCTGGATTCACAGAAAATGATAAAACGAGGTGAGCGAATCACTATTGTTTCAAGGGCGGGTGGAATTGAGGTACGCGCAACCGGTGTAGCCTTAAGCGATGGCAGCAAAGGTGAGCGAATAAGGGTTAAAAATACCAGCTCTAAGCGTGAAATTGAGGCCTACGTCTCAGGTAAGCACTTAGTTTTGGTAACTCTTTGACAGAAATCACAAAATATTTAGTTAAACTACTAAAGTTAGTCTGAATACGGCCGATAAGCACCATAGAGAAAACGAGAAAAGCGAACATGACAGACAAAATCAGTAATATAAGTGGACCGATAAACGGTAGTAACTTACAAAACACATCCAAGGGTGCTAAAAATACCAATGTTGGCGGAAGTGAATCTGCTAATGTCGCTAGCACAGGAAAGGTAGATATCTCATCTGCCCAAACCTTAGATAAAATCAGAGAGAGCTTGGCTGCGGAGCCTGTTATAGATCGACAGAAAGTCGATACTGTAAAACAAGCGTTACAAGATGGAACTTACAAAATTAATTCGGAGAATATCGCGACTAAGCTAATTGAGTACGAACAACTATTAAAGTAGTTCATGAGCTCATCCGATAGCAGTATCAACACGGGTATACATGCTGACCCGTACGCGGCCTCCTCTATTCAGGATTTTTTAGCACGCTTTAATAAAAAGCTAAATTCTCTTGTAGAAGTGCTTCAAGGAGAACAAGAAGTATTAATTAAAGGAACGGCTGATGAAATCAGTCAAGCAACTCAAGATAAGTTTGCCTGTATGCAACTATTATCAGACTTCATTGCAAACTACTTTAACAACACTTCTGATAACACGAACATCAATCTTGAACAATCACTTAAAATGATGAATGTTATTTGTGTAGAAAAAAACATTCAAGCATGGAATGAGTCCCAAGAATTGATTCAATTCTGTCGCGAACTATCTGATGAAAATAGCATATTGCTCGCCAACCGTTTAAAATCTACTAATAGTGCACTAGACACTCTTTATTCGTTAACCGGTACACAGCAGACAAAAACCTATGATGACAGTGGACACTCAAACCACTCGCGCGTATCAAGACAATTAGCTTCAGTCTAATTACATATTAGTTAATATAATTGACTAACATTCCCTGTATTTAGAATTATTTTTTAATACAGTTGATTATTTCATCCAATTTAGTTTGTATTTGCATCTAATTAAGACGCTAATATTAATTAGCTAAGTCTAACTTAACCATTATTGTGCTGTTCATCACACCATTTATGTTAACTAAGTTCATTAGAACTACTAAAAACATACACAGTTAACATAACCAATACTTAGTAGTTAATTTAATGATAATAATAAATTTTATTTGAACCAATTAACATTAGAACTCTAAATTCTTCAACATAATTACCTCTTGCAGTAAGTTTAAGGAATGATATTAGAGGTGTCATTTAACTGCATTTTAATAGAAGAAATTAAATTCTAAGGAGAGGGATTTATGAATAGCTCTAGTGTTGAAAGGTTCACCACTAGCTCAAACCATGCGCTTGAAATTGCTACGGCAATTTCTGCTAACAAACCGATCAATCGGACCATTGCTGCGCTTGTTTTAAAGCTACAAACTACATTAAACCTAAATCAGATAATTGAGACTTTCTTTGAGTCTTTAAAAGCTGATATGGCGATATGTGGTATCGAATATGAATACCCGCTGTTGTATACCCATATTAATCGCGGCATAAAAACCAATAGCTCATACAGTTATCTCATAGAAGTTGATGATGATACATGGGGCAATATCGTTATTTATTGTAAAGATGATTTAACGCAAGATGAAAAATGCAGCCTGGACGAATATGTTTCTGCAACAATTTTTCCATTACGTAATGCCATTCAATATGAAAATGCAATGGTAGTTACTGCAAATGAATCTTACTTAGGATTACCTAATTGGGGACTCCTAGAAGGCCAAATTACCAGAGAAGCAAAATTAGCATTTAGACAGAAACAACCATTAAGCCTTGTGCTTATTGATATTGATCGATTCATGATTTTGAAAAAAAACCATGGTTTGATGTTAGGTGATCTAATCATCAGGCATGTGTATGAGACTTTACAAAGTGTTCTCAGAGATACTGATCTTCTATATAGGTTTGGTTATGATCAATTTTCTTTAATTTTAAGCAATACACAAGAACATGATGCGAATATAATCGCAGAAAGAGTTAGATCAGCTGTTTCAAATCATGAACTACTTGCTAAGAATAACAAGGGTATACGTGTAACCGCTAGCATTGGTATTACTGAATTAGATAGCAGTGACTCAGTTGACTCTTTATATGCGAGAGCCTATAACGCGCTGAAATTAGCTAAAAATTCAGGAAGAAACCAAGTTAAAATTGCTGATGGGAAATTTTTACGCTAGATCTACGAAATCGTGAAAATGTTTACACGATTTCGACCTTGTTCCTTAGCTGCATACAATGCTTTATCTGCTCGCTCAAAGATGCTTTGCGAATTATCACTTATTTGAATACTTGTAATTCCACAAGAGATTGTTATTTGCACTTTCTTGCCTTTAACTATAAACGCAATATTTGAAATTTCATTGCGGACATGATCTGCATACACTTTTGATTCCTCAATGGATAATCCTGGTGTCAGCATTGCAAACTCTTCACCGCCATATCTGGCTAAAAAATAATTATCCTTAAGCAATTTACTAAGCTTTTCTGCTACTGCTTTAAGCACCTTATCTCCTACAACATGACCATAAATGTCATTAAATCTTTTGAAATGATCTATATCCCATATCAGTAGAGATAAATTACTATCATGCTCTTCTGTTGATGTGACAATTTCAGAGATTTTCTCATTATATGCCTGTCTGTTATATAAGCTTGTAAGCGGATCTCGCAGAGCATGTTCTTTTTCACGTTGAACTTTGTCTTTAAGCTCTTGAGTCTCTAACTTTAATTCATTTACCTGTTTAGCAAGCGCCTTTACATTATTGTTTACACGAGATTCTTGCGCTTTAACTATTTGACGTTCTTCCTCAACAATGTTTTGCAGTGTATCAAGCTGTACTTTTACAGTATTTTTTAATGATGCCAAGTCATTTCCAGAAATAATATTTTCACTAATAAGACTCACAGCATCATTCATTTTTAAATTTAAGTCATCTTGAACCTTTAAGTCTGATGCCTGGTCTTCCGCTACAGTATGCAATGTATCACCGATACGACTTATTTGAGCACCAATATTAAACAAGAAATTTTCAAGCTCCTCCTTATCTGCATAGGTATCTTTATAAACACTATAAAATAAATCATAAATAGATCGTACACATTCATTCAGATCCATAATGGATTTTATGTCTTTACATTTTTTTTGCAGAGAAGTGCTTCTATCTTGATAGTCTTTTGAAAACTTAAATTTTTTGAGTATTTCAAGAGGTAACTCAAATACAAGTTCTTGCTTTTCTATTACGTATTTCTTACTTACTTTTTCAAGTACATTTACCAGTGAAATTAAAACATGATTAGAATCTGACACATCAGTGATTTCATGTGCCATATTATTAACAGAATTAAATGCATCGTGGTTTTGAAACAATTCTTGAGCACTGCAAATCAAGTTGCTCAATGACTTAGAAACTTCTCTAACATCTTCACAGCTTTCATCCCCATACACTTCAGATTCAATAGTCTGTTGGTCTCGCTGATCTGATGATAGCTGATTATTATTCGCATATAATTTTTTAATGAATGCAGCAGGTAACGACAGTAACCCTGAAGACTTACTTTCTATCACATCATTTTCAGAATCTTGAAGATCCATTACTATAAACTCGAGTCCGCTTTTTCACTCAGTTGCTTAAGAGGTATGTTTACAACTGTATTTTCTAAATTTATGTCCTCATTATCGTCCTGTCTCCCTGACCATGGACGCGCACCAAGATTTCGACGTTCCACAACAGACTCATAACCTTCTGATGGATACAATATATTCAATGGTACTGATAAACCATTCTCCTGCACTACTCGCGCATGACGCCTATTCAATTCTCGAGGATGATTCACTCCACACGAATGCGCAATCATCCCAACCTCATGCACTATATTCTTAACGTAATTTGCTACACGCAATGACTTTAAATGTGGGTTTAAACCTCGTTGCAACCCCTTATCATGAGTTGCGATACCAGTAGGACAAGTGTTTTTATTACATTGCAAAGCTTGTATACAACCTAAAGAAAACATGAAGCCACGCGCCGAGGACACAAATTCAGCGCCCAGACATAAAGCCCAGGCAACATCTGCTGGTGTAACCAATTTCCCAGATGCAATTACATTTACTCTCTCATAAAGATCATACTGATTTAATTTATTCACCAACATTGGCAAACTTTCTTTTAACGGTAGACCCATATCATCTAGCAATGGCATAGGAGCAGCTCCCGTTCCACCATCTGCACTATCAACTGTAATAAAATCTGGCGCGGTAGATTTTCCACGTACAGTAATTAATTGGAATAAACGGTCTAACCAATCTTCAGAACCAATTACACATTTAAATCCAACAGGCTTACCTGTTATCTCACGAATGAATGCAATCATGTCTAATAAATCTTCATCACTACTAATATCTGGATGGCGATTAGGGCTGATTGAGTCCTCCCCCATTCTAACACCGCGTATATCAGCCACCTCTTTAGTGACTTTATCTCCCGGTAGAATACCTCCTTTGCCAGGCTTGCCACCTTGGCTCAACTTTATTTCAAACATACGTACTTGATTATGCAGGGATACTTCCCTCAGCTTCGACTCACTCAATTTTCCACTAATGAGGTCTCTTACGCCGTACTTTGCTGTACCAATTTGAAATACAATGTCGCACCCACTTTGCAAGTGATATTTTGACAATCCACCTTCACCAGTATTCATCCAGCAACCAGATTTCTTTGCTCCCTCTGCAAGAGCCAAAATAGCAGGCTTAGATATTGCCCCATAACTCATCCCTGAAATATTAAAAACAGATTTAGTGGTAAATGGATGTCTACATTCAGGCCCAATTGTTTGCTTAGCCAATGGTGCTGCATCTTCACCCAAGGTTGGATACGGACAATTTGCAAATAACACCGTACCTACTTTACTTATGTCGCGTGAAGATCCGAATGCTATCGTGTTACTGATATCTTTTGCTGCGCGATACACCCATGAACGCTGCGCGCGATTAAATGGCATCTCTTCACGATCCATAGAAAAGAAATATTGTCGGAAGAATTCACCTACATGTTCAAAAAAATAGCGAAAGCGCCCGATAACGGGGAAATTACGTCGTACCGCATGTTTGGACTGCGTGATATCCGTAATATATAAGATTGGAATACAAACCAGTAGGATCAGAAATAAAATAGAAAATAGGTCTTGTGATATCTCAAGACCATATCCTATCCATGTCTTGCCTATTTGTAGAAAATCATCCATACCGATATCGATTTAGTAGTGTCAGACTACTTATTTATCGGCCAAATTGATTTTTCCTTTAGGAACTAGTAATCATAAGTGATTGAATATTAAAGCTATCTAAATAGGGCTTGCCTTTAAATGTGATTTTTCTCGCGAATAAGCCTTATCTCTTTACCTCTAACATGCGTATGAATAGCTTCACGATCTTCAAGGCTAATTTCGGTAAATTCGACACCGATTGTAAATAAACCCTCTTCCTCACCTTCTACTTCACTCCGTACTATCTTGCCATAAGCAAGAATATACTTTGAAATTTGTGATAGTTGCAGTCTCAGCTCTAAATATGAACCAATATTTAGTCGTTTATCATAATAAAATCGTAAACCACTTGCGCTTATGTTCACTTCTCGCCAATTTAAATCTGGAATCATAGAACATTCAGAAAATTGTCTTCTAGCTATTGTATTAATCTTATCGTCCATCACTTTTAAATACTTTGCAATTTCAGGATAACGCCTACGCACCAATGCAAACTGATCAGTTAAAACTTTGGATGAGTCACTAAAATTATTTAACAATTGTAATTCAGCATTATTTTCAGGATATTTTTTTAAAACTTCCTCCAATTGATCATCCGGAATTAAACGTAGTGATAATAAAATATTGTCGTTAATCCTGAACGCATTGCGATTCTCAATAGAACTATCGTTCGCATTATCTAATTGTGTATCAGCATTGCTCATAATTTTAACCATCTAATTAGTTATCAATAACTGAAGAAACATCTTCATATTCATACAACAAACTCTTATTTCCTAAAATAGATATTTCAACTCGTCGATTCTTAGAGCGGCTATTTTCTGTATAATTAGTAAATATAGGTTTAATATCTCCATACGCTCTAATTTGCAATCGTTCAGGATTAATATTCTCTTTTGCTTCTAAATGATGCACAACTGCTGCTGCACGCGCCGCAGATAATACCCAGTTCGATGGAAATCTTGATGTATTAATAGGACGATTGTCGGTATGACCGGAAACAATTATCTTTCCTTCAACTGCATTTAAAGCTATCGCAATTTTCTTCAATAAAGATGAAAATTCTTGTTCAATTTTATCGTCACCAGAGAGAAATGTACCTCGCTCTCTAATTCGAATCACAATTTCTCTATCAGTCCACTCCACTTCAACAATTCCTGAATCAATTTCACTTTTTAATATTTGAGTAATTTTTTTGGCTTCATCATGCATACGTTTTACCGCAGCTTGATATATTTCTTTTGCAACTTCTTTTTTATTTAAATTTTTATCTCCACTTGTAAAGTTTAAGTTTTGTTTACTCTCATCTGTAGTTTGTTGACGCATTATTTTTAACAGTGTTGCATTATCTGGCTTGCCTGGACTAAATTCTGTTGTAACAACGCTTGTGCCTTTTGGTAGCTCATTTGCGGGCACATCTCGTTGCACACCAAATGCTTTAGACAAAGAACCTGCAAGCTCTTTGAATTTAGCTGCATCCATCTCTGAAAATGATAAAAGCAAAACGAAAAAACACATCAATAGCGACATCAAATCGGCAAAGGTTGCCATCCATAACGGTGATCCTGCAGATTCTGGCGCTTTAGCGGGAGGTGCATCAGACATTGTCAGACTTGACTATGCAGCCTCTTTTTCTTCACTTGCCTCACCCACTTTTCCACGCAAGTTATCTGGCAAGTAAGTCGCTAATATTTGCTCAACTACCCTTGGATTTGTGCCTGCTTGAATAGCCGATACAGACTCAAGTATTAGATCCTTACTGAGTCTTTCATCCAGAGCAATCTTCTTGAGCTTATCTGCAATTGGTAATGCAATTGCATTTGCAATAACAGCACCATATAAAGTAGTTAATAATGCAACCGCCATCGCAGGGCCAATGGACTTAGGATCATCCATATTTGACAACATTTGCACTAATCCAATCAATGTACCAATCATACCCATCGCTGGTGCAGCATCACCAATAGACTTAAACATTTCTCTACCGGTTTCATGTCGCTCAATAGAAAGATTAATATCTTTGCTTAACATTTTTTGAACCACTTCGGTTGGATGCCCATCTATGCATAAATTGATGCCTTGCTCTAAAAACGGATGACCAATTTCTTTCCCCTCAAGTGCAAGCACACCCTCTTTTCTAGCAACATCCGCAAGTTCTACAGCTTCTTCAATTAGCTTTGAAAGACTCACCGCTTTATGTAAAAGAGTGGATAAAACTAACTTAAATGAACCAAAAAAATCTCCCAAAGAAATTCGCGTTAAGGTCGCAGCAAAAGTGCCTCCTATAACTACAGCAAGAGATGGCACGTTCATGAAGGTCCCTGCTGAACCTCCTAAGACAATCGCTAACCCGATTACTGCCATAGCCCCCACCAAGCCTAATAGAGTGGCTAAATCCATTTACAAACGCTCCTTGCTCAGCTTATTTTCAATGAGTACATTTATGTAACTTACTGTTTTATATATAGTATTTTTAGCATCGAAGATAGAATCTTTCGACATACCCTGTAACGGCCAAAACAGGCAAATATTTAGTTATTTGCTATGAAATAGATGAGTAGCTGACGAGTGAGCGAGGAATACGATAATTTTGAAAATAATAGAAAAAGTGCTTAAAAATCAAGCAAATATGCCGATACAGGATTATGGATACACCCCATAACCCAACCTTAGAAGTATGAATAGCTTGTATATATGAAACTCTTAATTGTAGATGACAGTCAAGCCATGCGGAACATTATTAAATGGAACCTTAATCAAGCAGAAGTACATGTAGATAAGGTGTATGAAGCCTCATGCTGTGAAGATGCGCTGCATATCATTGAGACCAAAAAACCTGACTTAGTAATAACAGATTGGAATATGCCAGAGATGGGTGGACTGCAACTTCTAAGAGAGCTACGTGAAATTAACAATACTGTAAGATTTGGATTTGTAACTACACAGGCATCGACAAACATTCATAATATTGCCAAAGATGCGGGTGCAGATTTTATTGTCTCTAACCCTTCATGCATAAACACATTTAAAACACAAATTAGCCAAGCGTTATAAAACTATTTGCTAAATTAGATAGGCTTTCGTTTTTTTAATAAAACACTAGTGCAGCGCAATGAGTGTCAAAATATTGACTACTTAAATCTTTAATCATTGTTTATAAAAGTACATACTTTTTTCTGTTATCTTAAACGATCCATTTAAATGTCGTTAAATTGACATTTAAATTTATTATTTATTGATATTCATAAAATTTGTACACATGTCACAGAATTTTTCGGGCAAAAGAAACATTATTTCATTTTTACTGATTGCAGGCACCTTACTGCTATTTGTTTATTTATCTTTCAATCCATATGAAAACAAGCAAGAGACAATTCGTATTGGTATCACTCAATGGCCAGGTTTCGAATATTTATTTATTACGCATAAACAAGGTTTTTTCAAACAAGCAGGTATAGATATTGAACTGGTCGAGCTCAGTTCGTTAGCAGAAGTACGTCGTGCATTTGAGCGTGGAAAAGTAGATGGCATGGCGGCCACATTAGTAGAGGTATTAGAAGCACACAAATATTCTGAACAAATAGCCCAGACCATTGCCGTAATAGACTACTCAAATGGTGCAGATGAAATCCTTGCATCTAAACAATTTAAAAACTTAAAAGACCTTAAAGGTAAAAAAATTGGCGTAGAAGCAGGAAGTTTTAGCTCCTATCTTGTTAGTCGGGCACTAGAAATAAATGATATAAAATATTCAGAAGTAGTATTAATCCCTATGGAATTACATAAATTACCTAGAGCATTAAAAACTGGCAAAGTTGATGCCATTACTTCATACACTCCTGTCTCTATTGCCATAAAAAAACAACTTGATGTAAATACACTATTTGACAGCTCCCAGATTCCTCAAAAATTACTAGATGTAATCGCTATCAATAAACAAGTGCTTATTAATAACCCAGGATTACAAAAACAATTTTTACAAGCCTGGAAAGATACTCTTGAATATGTTGAAAACAATAATGAAGACTCATATAGAACTTTAACTGAACGACTTCCGATAACAATTGAAGAATTTAAAAACTCAATGAGTCTAATTCATTTAGTTGGCTCAGACGAGCAAGATCAATATTTTAATGAAGATGGTATTGTCCAAGATAATTTAGTTAAAACTGGCGATGTTGTATTTATGCACTTAGATACTTCGAAAATAGATTATTCGCAGTTCATATTTAATAGTAATTTAGATTAAGCAATAATAGTAATGAGTGTTGTAAGTAAAAATTATAAGACCTCTTCTCAAAAACGTATAATTTTATCTTTTTTGTTTATATTTATTATTGCTGTTCTTATTATTTGCGCTCTTATGTACAGGGTGTTTAGCAATAACCTCTCTGAAAATCTGAATACTCGTGCAGTAGAAATCATTGACATCATTGACTATATGGCTCAGACCTCAGGTGAATCTCCCGCACTAATCAAAGGTGTTAACACTTTAGCAGCTAATCGCGACATAAAGCTTATTATTGTAAGAATTAATGAGCCCCCCACCGTAATTGCATCAAACAAAGCTGCACTAATTGGGTTACCATCGAATGAAATATTTTCAAACTTTAAAGATAATCAATCTTTTAACTTTGATGCCAACACTGATCAGTACACAGCAATTTCATCTATCTGGTTAGAGAATAAATTTAGCAATGGTCAGTTTACCAAAGCGTCGGTAGGCGTTATTTTTGATACCTATAAAACCCGCATACTATTGCAAAAACAAATTTTGAGTACTTCCATTTATTTAATTTTAACGACCATTTTTGCTATTGGGTTAGTGTATTTTTTAACGAACAAATATATATTTCGGCCATTAGAATTAATCAATACATCCTTAATTAGTAATGACTCAAATAATGAGTTTTCCCCAATCCCCATATCAACTAATGATGAAATCGGCACTGTTGCTATAACGCTCAATCAACTATTTACAGATTTATACGCCTCCAAAAAGAAACTTCGTGAAAATACCGAACGATATGATCTTGCATTGCAAGGCACCAGAGTTGGATTAGTTGATTGGGATATAATTACAAATGATTTTTATTGCTCATCAAGTCTCATAGAACTATTAGGTATTAACGAAAGTAATTTCAAACCAAGCCTTGCTTGGTTTAGCGAACGCACACACCCTGCAGATAAAGAAGCTGCACAATTATCTCTAACCTCGCACTTAAAATTTAACACTGAATACGATGTTGAAGGAAGACTACGTCGGGAAAATGGTGAATACATTTGGATGCGGGTTCGTGGTCAAGCTGTACGAGATGAAGACGGAAAAGCGACTCGCATGGTGGGCTACTATGTAGATATCTCTAATCGTAAAGCCAATGAACATTTCATGAATTCGCTTTATTTAGTTAGCGCAGATGCAGCTCTTTCACTGAATCATAAAATTAATACAATTCTCAAGGAAGGGCTGAGTTATTTAGATTTAGATTGCGGAATTATTTGCAATATTATAGATGAAAAATCTTCAGTGACTTACTGTCAGTGCCCAGACAAATATAAAATCAACACTGAATCTATTTACAATCTAAGCGAAACATTTTGCTCTCATACCATAGAGTTAAATGATATGGTCGCTGCGTACAATGTGGCAAATTCAAATCTTAACTATTTATCAGAACACACAGATTTTGGCATAAATTGTTATATTGGAACCCCGCTATATGTGCATGGCAGGATATATGGCACCGTTAGTTTTTCTGATTACAAACCAAGATTAAAGCCATTTTCCGAACGAGAGAAATCTTTTGTGAGGCTTATTGCTCAATGGATTGGTAACGAGATGATGCGCTCTCAATATATAGATTATCTACATGACACAGAAATCAGATTAGAAGATGCTGTTGAAGAACTCACAAACGCCAATTCTGAATTGGAAAGTTTCACACACGTTGCTTCGCATGACCTTCAAGAACCATTACGAATGATTACTAACTTTACAGGTCTTTTTGAAAAAAACTATGGGAAAGAGTTAGATGATACTGCCACGGAATATTTAAATATATTATCAAAATCTGCAAGTCAAATGCGCATATTGATCAAAGATTTGCTTGATTATGCACAAGCAAGCAAGCAAAATGAGAAAATTGAATATCTAGACTTAAATAATATATTAAATAATGTGTACGCTAATTTAGAAAAACAAATACGCGAATCAAATGCGCTCATACTATTTCACGACTTACCAACAATCCAAGCAAATAAAGCAAGCTTAGTAAGTTTATTTCAAAATCTGATAAGCAATGGAATAAAATTTCAAAACAAAAACAATCAACCAATAATAGAAATAAAGACTTTTCAGCATTCAAACGAGTTAGTAATTAGCATATCAGATAATGGCATAGGTATTGAAAATGACTACCATGCAAAAATATTTGAACCTTTTAAAAGGTTACATGCCAAATATGAGTATAAAGGAACTGGGATAGGCTTAGCTGTTTGCAAAAAAGTCATTACCAGAATGGGAGGCACCATACGTATAGAATCTAAAAAAGGTTCTGGCAGCACTTTTTTTGTTTCTATTCCTAATATAATGTCACAAACAGGTAAAGCAGCATGAATACAATTAACACCAAAAATAAAACAGCTGAGATATTATTGATAGAAGATAATTTAGGCGATGTGTTGCTTACCAAGGAAGCATTCCGCTCCTCTCATTTTAAATATAATTTACGTGTTGCCAAAGACGGTGACGAAGCACTAAAAATATTAAGTCGACAGGGAGAATTTACCCAATTCCCCCGTCCCGACCTTATTTTATTAGACTTGAGTTTACCAAAGATAGATGGTCGTGAAGTTCTTGAAAAAATTAAGACCAGTAATGAATTAAAAGATATACCTATAATCATCTTATCAGGTTCTGAAGCTGAATCAGATATGACTACGAGCTATGATCTCCATGCTAACTCATATGTTGTAAAGCCAGATAATTTTGATGACTTCAAAGAAATCGTAGCATCAATTGAAAATTTTTGGTTTAAAAAACATGACTTAAATGAAAGCAATGACACTATTCATTAACAAATTTTAATTCCACTTATCTTTCTTGGAATGCATTTTGAAAACCTCGATAGATAGGCTTTAGTAGATAATCAAGTACCGATTTCTCGCCTGTCTTTATGTCTGCTTGCACAGTCATTCCCGGAATAATTCTATATTTTCCAGCAGTGCTTCCTACAAAGTCTTTATCTAGAGCAATAGTTGTCTGGAAATAAGGGTTATGTTGTTCATCTAAAAACGTAGAAGCACTAATCTGCTTTACTTTACCCATGACTGTACCAAATCTATGCGGATCATAACTGTTAACCTTAACTTCAGCTCGTTGACCAATACTCACATGGCCAATATCAGTTGTAGCTACTTTTGATTCTACGATCAATACATCACCTGCCGGGACAATTTCCATAATGGTTTCACCAGGCTTAATAACACTTTGTATAGTATTAATAGTTAATCCTTTGATTATTCCTGAAACTGGGGCTTTAATTTCTAATCTAGCCACACGATCTTGAAATTTTGTTAAATTTTTATCTAGCTCAGCTAACTCACCAGAAACTTGGCCAATTTCTTTTTTAATAGTTTCATTAAACTTACTATCTAATTCTTCAAAAGATGCATAAGCTTCTTGCTTAGACTCAGCAGCCACTCGAATATTTGATAAAGTTTGCTGATATTGGGTTTCAGTTTCTGCCATATTCGTTTGTCTATCTAAAAATTCAACCTTCGAGATCAAGCCTCGTTCTGCTAAATCTTTTCGCATTACGACTTGCTGTTGCAGAACGTTAAGCTCACGCTTCAAATATTTTGCTTTGCTATTTTCTCTTTTAAATTCTTGTTCGCGTTGTTTTATTTTTATTTGCGCAACATTCGATTGAGCAAGATAACTCTTTAACTGAGCTTTATATATGTTAATTTCGCTTTCAACTAGTCCTGCATATTCTTTTTTATATTGATTAAAATTAGGCTCAACACCAGATAGAATTGCATTTAATCTTATGAGTTGAAGTTTTAATATTGCATGACGTGCTTCGATCTGTTGCAGATCAGATTTTGAAGCAATAGGTGAAATATGGACTAATACCTCACCCTTTTCTACTATCTCACCATCATTAACAAATATTTCTTTTACAATACCACCCTCTAAGTGCTGCACTACATGATTATGGCCACTTGGCACCACCTCACCAGACGTTACTGCCACTTCATTAACGGGAGTAACATAGGCCCAAATTACGATAGCGACACATAGAAATGCTATGGTTATAATTCCAATACTTACCGCACCAGGTGCATCTGATTCCTCAAGTTGAATTGATTGTGCAATAAAACGCGCACGCGCTCTTGGCACTTCAGATTTAACTTTGTCGGATAAAGATATGCTTTCTTCAGTCATCTTTGCATCTCCGTTAGATATTTAATTGCTTCCCCAGGTGTCCCCACATGTGCAACCATGCCATTGACCATTACAATGGCACGATCTGCAAGTCTGATATGCGAAGGTCTGTGACTCACCATTAATACAGTTTGCTTACCACGCATTTTTTCTAAATGATCCATTAAATTCTGATCCGTTATCTTGTCTAAAGAAGTACCAGGCTCATCCATTAAAAATATAGGTGCTTGTCGGATATATGAGCGAGCCAAACAAATACCATTAACTAATCCAGACGGTAATCGTGAAGTAGTATGATCACCGACCAAAGTTTCAAACCCTTTTGGTAACTTATTAAGTGCAGACAATATTCCTGCTTGATCTGCAGCCTTAATTAATTCCTTATCGGTAGCCAAAGGTTGATTCAATCGGATGTTTTGTCCAATGGTTCCATAAAACAAACTAGCTTTTTGAGGCATATATGCAATTACGCGACGTAAATCAGTAGCATTCATTTGACGTACATCGGTATCATCTATTGACAACATTCCTGCTTGAGCTCGATACATTCCTGCTACTAATTTCAAAACTGTAGATTTTCCAGATCCATTGCCACCCACTATGGCAACAAATTCTCCAGGATTAATATCAAAAGATGCACCGATCAAAGCAGGATCTTCATTTTGACCATAGCGGAATGTAACTCGATCAAAAGTAACTTTCCCGGATATTTTTGGCATGATCAATCCAGCTTTATAACTATTTCTCTCAGAAGGAACACGCATCAACTGATTTAGTTGCTTAATACTTTGTGAGATTTGATCGATTTGTAACATGGCTAAACACACACCTTGCAATGGAGAAAGCACTCGCCAAATCAATGCCATAACTGCGATCAATGCACCAATGGTCATATCACCATTCATTACTTTTAAGGTGCCTAAAGTTAATACTGAAACACCAGCGATTGTCATTAATGACTGTGCAACACTATTTATTAGCGCATGACTAGTTGAAGTCTTAAATGTCCGCGTCATCGCCTCCCCTGAAGCTTCTCGATACAGTTCTAACCAAGCACCTTCTGCACCTAAGGCTTTAAGTTCGCGCAGCCCTGAAAATGTTTCCATTAACATTCGCTGTCTTGCTGAACGTGCATGACCTGCATGCACAAGTTTTTTATTTAAACTTGGAAACCACAACCATCCAAAGAGCGTATATATTGCGATCATAACAATAGGAATGTACGCAATACTTCCACCTAATAAAAACAATAAGCCTATGAAAAGCAATACAAATGGTAACTCCAAGAATAAGGTTGCACTTGGACCCGTGAAAAAGTCACGTATGGATTCAAACTGTCTCAGGCGAGACAATTGTGAAATTACTGTTGAACGTTCTGTTAATGCAGGTGGTAAAGAAAGAATTTTTTTAAACGTTTCAACACCAATTATATAGTCTAGCCGGCCCGCTAATAGACCCAGTGTTTTTGAGCGCACCAAGCGAAATATCAATTCACAGCAAAGCGCAATACCAATTCCTACCATCAAAAAAGGAATTGTATGGGTTGATCTTGCGCCAATTACGTTGTCATACACCACCATTATAAAAAGCGGTACAAACATAGCAATAATATTCAACATAAACGTCATTGCTACTAAATGTTTAACCAGCTTACGAAATCTTTTTAATATCTGGACAAACCATTGATCTGCAGATTGTTCCTGCCCTGTCATTGCATGGGTAGGATGCATATCAGTAAACAAATATGCAGTACCTTTTTCATTCAATAAGTCACCAGTACGATAATCATTCTCATGAGCATCAAAATACGTTACTTCATTTCCAGATTTTTTTGTTATTACATAAATTCCACCCGATTTAGATTCAAACAAACATGGTAATAATGATGAATTTAACTTTTCAACCGATGTTTTTTTCTCGTCACTTTCATATCCCAAAGTGACTAACATATTACGTAAATCAACCAAGTCCAAATGATTGGCAAAGTGTGGGATCGCTTCAATTAATTCACGTTTATACGACCGCCACCCTAATTCTGAAAGTATAGGCATAATACATGCCGCATAAGGTGAAATTTCGGCCGCTTTATTAAAAGCACTATTGCGAATTGCATTGGCTAAACGCTCAGAAAGCGGTAAGCGCTTCTCATCTGCCAATTTCTTAATATCTTCAGCAGTAACACTCATATTTTCACCTATTGATTTACCGCCTGATCAAGTGAAGAATGAGATTTCTTCAAATCTTTTTTAGCCAATTTAAACTGCATACTATTTAGGACGCCATTCGCTAGCTCGAAATGTCTGTCACATATAGCTAATAGTGAAGGCCGATGAGAAATAATGATCATCGTTAGGCCTTTATGATTTTCTTGCAAATACTTATGTAAGCGAGCTTCATTACCAAAGTCTAAGCATGAATTAGCATCATCAAATAACAATACTTTAGGTTCGCCATATATGGCGTCACCAATCAATGATCGCACTAAAATAATTTGTTGACGTACACCCGCTGGAATAGAGTCTACATTTGCACCACCAATACGCGTATCTAGTCCATTGGGCAACTTAGTGATCGCCTTAGTTAAACCAAACATTTCAGAAAGTTCTATAGCTTGATCTACTGCATACCCTTCACGAAACAAAGTTAAATTGTCAAGTATTGTGCCTTCATAAATTGTCCCTTGTTGAGGCATAAGAGCTGTTTGTGCACGCACTGATGAACCATCTAACGTTTTAATATTTTTACCATCAAGTAGCACTTCACCTTGAGTTGGATTTACAAATCCCATAACTAAATTAATTAATGTAGTTTTACCCACACCATTTGCACCAATGATTCCAATGGCTTCTCCAGGCTGTACATTTAATGAGATCCCTGACAATAACTCAACATCACAACCTTCATGCTTAAAATGCACGTCTCGTAATTCAATTTCACCTTTTAACGTTACGGGTAATGAATTTTCTTTTAATGCCTCTAATGGTAACGACAACATCTCCTTCACTTTGTCGCCAGCAATATTTACAGCTTGTACCTGTGTCCATAATCCCATTGCTTTTAATGCTGGCTGAAGCACTCTTCCTGAAAGCATAGTGCCTGCTGCTAACGCGCCCACTGTTAATTCTCCCGAAACAACATAGATACTTCCAATCCCTACAAAACTAATCATTACGATTTGCGAAAAAGTTGCACCTAAACCAGATACAATGCTGTTAATTCGACTCACTTCATAAACACTAGATGCAGACTGAGACTGCAATCTTTCGTACCTTCTTAACATCAAAGCTTCCATTGCCATCGCTTTGACTGTATGTATACCTTGCAGAATTTCAATTAGAAAATCTTGTCTACGTTGATCCGCAGAAGACCTTTGCTCTAATGCTAGTTTTAATTTTTTTCCAGTAAAATATGAAATTATCACAAAGATCCCAATAACAGTTACGGGGATTAGCACCATTTTTCCTGCAAACACAAATATCAAACATAGAAAAACTAAAACAAATGGTAGGTCAACCAACATTAAGATATTTTGCCCAGAATAAAATTCTCGAACTTTTTTAAGACTTTCCATTTTATCTAAGTAAGAACCAATGGAATCACTTTCAAACTTCACAAGATCTGAATGAACTATTCTTTCTATAGAATGTATTCCTTCAGTATGTTCATATTGCACGCCTTTCCAAGTAAGGATGGCTGATCGTGCAACACGTAAAACCCCGTCCAATATCGCAGCAGCTAATAATCCGAATACTAATAAAGAAAAAGTATCGGTTGCTTGATTTGGCAGAATGCGATCATAAACTTGCAGAATCACTAAAGGTAAAGCTAATGTTGTTAAATTTATAAATAACGACGCGAGCAAAACATCCCAACGCTTCCATGCAGTAGGAACTTTATGATTAGTTTGGTTTGAATCATTAACAGAAATGTTTTCTGTCATTTTCAGTTGATCCATTCTTGTCTTCTTAACCTTTAAATAACTTCATACGTATACAGCCCACCACAACCTTGTGAGTGAGCATGCTCTAGATCTATGAATATTTATCGGCTAAAGAATGAAACTCTTTAGAAATCAGAAACTTGCTTGCTTATACTGGATAAAACCAACTTTTTTAGAGACAAAGGGCGTTGACTGGCATAGCAGAGTAAATTAACTACCATTGAATAGACTCAACTCCATCAAAAGCAACCTCTGTTCCATCTGCAAAAGAAATTACGCCGGACGCATCGGTACCCATATCAATACCTCCATCCGCAATACTAAATTCTACACTTTCCCCATTAACTTCTATACTCCACGGGTTATCGCTATCACCGGTATCACCAGGTGCCACATCAATTTGCAAAATATCAGACCAACCTTCGCCTGTACCACCGTGAACAACATCATTTCCATCAAGTGTGTCTAATATAAATAAATCACTACCATCACCACCATAGGCAATATCGTTGCCTTCGCCAATTACTAATGTATCGTCACCACTTTCACCATACATGCGGTCATTACCATCACCGCCACTAAGATTATCATCGCCACTGCCGCCATACATTCGGTCATCACCATCACCACCACTGATGGAATCATTACCATCTTGTCCATACACGTAATCATTTCCTGCACCACCTTCAATGACATCATTCCCTGCTCCACCACCTAGATTATCATTGTAATCACTACCTGTAATTTCATCGTCTCCATCTTTTGTGCGAACAACAACAGCATCATCAGAACTGCTCGCGTCAATATCATGATCAGCATCCGTTTGTGCATAAACACTTTCAACATTCGCGTCGCCCATGTTTAAGGAGATATCATCTTCGCCATACGTATACACACGATCCGTACCATCACCACCATCTACTTTGTCACCTCCATCAATGTAAATATAATCGTTACCTGCACCACCACTGATGTCGTCGGTACCACCCTTATGTGCATAAATCCGATCCGCACCATCGCCACCGTCTAAAGTATTGTTTCCATCACCACCACGTATGTCATCATTATGGTCTGAACCTACAATATTATCGTCACCACCACGCGCAATTACTTGTACACCCGCTTCAGCACTGCTCGCATCAATATCATGATCGGCATCGGTTTGTGCATAAACACTTTTCAACATTCGCGTCGCCCATGTTTAAGGAGATATCATCTTCGCCGTACGTATACACACGATCCGTACCATCACCACCATCGACGCTGTCATTACCATCGATATAGATATAATCATTGCCTTCACCTCCATGTATTTCATCTGTTCCACCCGTGTGACCGTAAATCCGATCATCACCGTCGCCACCGTCTAAAGTATTGTTTCCATCACCACCACGTATGTCATCATTATGGTCTGAACCTACAATATTGTCGTCACCACCACGCGCAATTACTTGTACACCCGCTTCAGCACTGCTCGCATCAATGTCATGATCGGCATCGGTTTGTGCAAACACTTGTTCTACGTTCGCGTCCCCCATGTTGAGGGATACATCTTCTTCGCCATATGTATAAACGCGATCTGTCCCAGCACCACCATCGACGCTGTCATTACCATCGATATAGATATAATCATTGCCTTCACCTCCATGTATTTCATCTGTTCCACCTTGATGCGCATAAATCCGATCCGCACCATCACCACCATCTAATACATTTTCACCATCACCACCGTATATATAATCATTACCTGCACCACCATATACTTCATCATTACCGCCTTGCCCAGATAAAACATCATTGCCTGCACCGCCGTAAACTGCGTCATGCCCATCACCAGCATAAACGCGATCATTTCCATCTAAAGCTTCAATTTTATCGTCACCTGCAGTACCACGTAGAAGATCATTGTTATCTGTTCCAATAATATGATTAAAATCATTTACGTCATCAATATTAATAGTAAATTCTTGCGAAACTGACAAACCACCTTCATCTGTTGAAACCACCGTTACGTCTACAGATGAATCTTTTTCATAATTAAAGCTTTGACCATCTTTTAATTTAAGCTGCATGTTTCCATCGCCATCATTAACAACTTCAAAACGGTCATCACTAACACTATAACTATGAGAATCGTTTACATCGGCATCGCTTGTAGAAACAGTACCAATAACTGCACCATCACTATTCTCTGCTACATTAGTACCATCTAACGAAATTCCTTCCGGCGCATCATTTACAGAATTAATAACAACATTTAACGATGCAGTTGCTGTAGCAGTATCGTTATTCGATTCTTCTGTCGAAGTAGCACTGATCGTTAAATCAAAGTCTGAATCACTGTTACTAGCAGGGATTATGGTCAACGTATTTGTATTCCATTCGCTTATATTCACACTTGTTTCGGATGCACTTGCACTAAAACTATTCACACCATCTGAAAGTATTGCACCTTCAGGTATATCTTTTATTTCTATAAATAAACTTTCTGAACCATCGTTATCTGTTAGTGCTGCACTTATATCTAAAGAGATTGCAGTATCTTCGTCTCCCACCGCCTGCTCAACATTTAAAACAGGTGAACTAGCTGCACTGTCTACATTACTATTTTCATTAGATTCTGCACCGGGAGAATTTGAAGAGCCTAAATTAACCGATTCTTCGCCACTAACAAAATTTGTGGTTTGATTTATATTGCTATCAGCTGAAATATTATCTTGATCAGTATTTTGCGCTTCAGAAAATAAAACTGAACTTGAATCGGTAGAATTATTTTTACTACTGCCAGACTTCGAAGAAGAGTTTGAACTTTTTGATACGCTATCTGATGATAATTCTTGAGCAGATTGAGAATCAGTCTCATGCGGCTGATTTAATGTTTCAGAATTTATTGAAGAATTGGAATTGCCTGTATCCTGAGATCCAGCTTGCTGTAAGGCTTCATCCCCAATAGACAAGCCTGCCTCACCCATTTGAATATTTTGTTTAAAAAATTCCTCTTGGGGAAAGTTTGAAGATTGATCACCCGCATCAGGAATTTGGTTCTTATTTGAAGAACCATCAAATTGCTCATCACTCAAGACGACCTTTTTTACATCAACATCCTTATCACCACTTGCCATTATCGCATTCCTTGCTCAAATTTTTTATTTACATTTATGCAAGTACGGTAACGGCTACTTTGATACTATCTTTAGCGCTATATCAGCTGATTAACGTAAATTTTTGATCGATATGTGACCCTCGTCTCATTTAATAATTGTATTAATAAAATTTACGCAATCAATTACCATTCAATACCTTCAACACCATCGAAGTTCAATGTGCTGCCATCATCAAAAGTAATAGATCCCGCGGCATCAGTTCCTAAATCCAAATATCCAAGCGCGACATCATAACTAACCTCATTACCACCTACTGTAACCGTCCATGGATCAGCAGGATTTGGTAAGGACGAGATATCTACATCTAGACTTACAACATCGGTCCAACCACCACCATTGCCACCACTAAATGAATCTGTATCACCTAATGCTTCAAACACATACACATCATCACCTGCACCACCCACTGCAGCATCATTTCCTGCGCCACCTATTAAGATATCGTTTCCATCACCGCCATTGAGAGAATCGTTCCCATCACCACCATAAATTTGATCATTGCCTGCATCACCATTTAAAATATCATTTCCTGCACCACCAACAATTAAATCATCACCATCACCACCCGCAATAACATCATTGCCATCGCGCGCAACAATTACATCATCATTTGCGGTACCCGTGATGTTGTCATTACCTAACGTTCCGAACATAGGCCCATCTAATGTTTCAAATACCACATCTACATTTTGTGTTACTGTTGCAGTATCACCACCATTCGCTTCTGTGGACGTAGCACTCACTGTTAGTGAAACCGTTCCAGAGGTTGTTGCCGAAGGCACAAGCTGTAAACCATCTACATCATTTTGATCTACTGACCAAACACCACTACCTAAGTTGGTACCCGCACTTAGACTTGCATCAGCCGGCACGCCAGATATTTCTATTTCGATAGATTCTGAGCCATCATTATCTACCAATGCGATTGCTAGATTTAAATCCACTGGGCGTGTGTCTACAGTGCTGCCATTAATTTCAAGATTATCTACCAACAAACTTGAGTCGACCGCCTGATCTCTTGTATTCATTACGGCAAAACCAAGATCTAGCACACCATCTTCTGTTGCAGTAAAGGTAAATGTTTGCCATCCCGTAGCACCTGGATTTCCAATATTAGAAGATTGAGATAATCCTTGAGGAGTACCATTTATATTTACAATTGCGAAATCGTTAAAACCATTACCAATATCACCAGCATTCTCTGCATTGTAAAAATTCCAATCAAATGTAATTACATCACCTTCTTGCACAGCTATTGCTGTTTGCATAGAAGATCCATCCGTAGCATTACCTGGAGACAATACATCCAAAGAGCCTGCTGCTAAACCTAGTTCTGCCTCTACTTGTGCATCGGTCGCACCACTAGCTAATAGCTGTGCTATTGAGGCACCTTCTGTTGGGTTTTGTCCTTGGAATGAATTAGGATTATTTACTGTACCTAAAACATCTACATTACCTAAACCACCTTCAAAATTAGTGGCAGGATTTTGCAAATGTGTGATCGTATTCGGACCCACTAACATAGGTGCATCTGCGACTGCGTCTACGTTTACATTAAAGGTATTATTATATGTCAGAGTAACGCCATCTTCCGTTACAGTAGTCTGCACAGCTAATGAAAAGTCTGTATCACTATTTTCAGGAGGCGTTAACGTTAGCCCTGATAATTCTGTTTGATCTAAAGTCCAAGTCCCATCATTATTATCTACACCTGCTGATAGCACTGAACCAGTTGGAACACCACTAATGGTAATAGCAACTGCAGAACCTTGTTCTACACTTGATAATTGTATATTTAGTGCTATAGCACTGTCCTCATTACCATTGACATTATTTGTAGTAACAACTACACCTTCATTAATATCTTCAATTGCAATGTCGAACGTCGCATTACTGGAACTGCCATCACTACTGGTGGCGGTCACTTGGATTTGCATCGTCGCATTGGTTTCAAAGTCGAGTGCACCAGGATTGGCGACCGTGACTTCACCGGTGCTGGTGTTGATCGCAAACGCATTACCAGGATTGCTACTTAAACTGTAACTCACGGTGTCGGCACTGTCCGGATCATCCGCAAACGCGGTCACCCCAACACTGGTGCCGGCACTGGCACTTTCATTCACACTGTTCGCAGTGGTGTCACTGTCGGTTACCGCACTGATGTCGAACTCGTCTACATCATCACCAATGCTGATGTCGAACGTCGCATTACTGGAACTGCCATCACTACTGGTGGCGGTCACTTGGATTTGCATCGTCGCATTGGTTTCAAAGTCGAGTGCACCAGGATTGGCGACCGTGACTTCACCGGTGCTGGTGTTGATCGCAAACGCATTACCAGGATTGCTACTTAAACTGTAACTCACGGTGTCGGCACTGTCCGGATCATCCGCAAACGCGGTCACCCCAACACTGGTGCCGGCACTGGCACTTTCATTCACACTGTTCGCAGTGGTGTCACTGTCGGTTACCGCACTGATGTCGAACTCGTCTACATCATCACCAATGCTGATGTCGAACGTCGCATTACTGGAACTGCCATCACTACTGGTGGCGGTCACTTGGATTTGCATCGTCGCATTGGTTTCAAAGTCGAGTGCACCAGGATTGGCGACCGTGACTTCACCGGTGCTGGTGTTGATCGCAAACGCATTACCAGGATTGCTACTTAAACTGTAACTCACGGTGTCGGCACTGTCCGGATCATCCGCAAACGCGGTCACCCCAACACTGGTGCCGGCACTGGCACTTTCATTCACACTGTTCGCAGTGGTGTCACTGTCGGTTACCGCACTGATGTCGAACTCGTCTACATCATCACCAATGCTGATGTCGAACGTCGCATTACTGGAACTGCCATCACTACTGGTGGCGGTCACTTGGATTTGCATCGTCGCATTGGTTTCAAAGTCGAGTGCACCAGGATTGGCGACCGTGACTTCACCGGTGCTGGTGTTGATCGCAAACGCATTACCAGGATTGCTACTTAAACTGTAACTCACGGTGTCGGCACTGTCCGGATCATCCGCAAACGCGGTCACCCCAACACTGGTGCCGGCACTGGCACTTTCATTCACACTGTTCGCAGTGGTGTCACTGTCGGTTACCGCACTGATGTCGAACTCGTCTACATCATCACCAATGCTGATGTCGAACGTCGCATTACTGGAACTGCCATCACTACTGGTGGCGGTCACTTGGATTTGCATCGTCGCATTGGTTTCAAAGTCGAGTGCACCAGGATTGGCGACCGTGACTTCACCGGTGCTGGTGTTGATCGCAAACGCATTACCAGGATTGCTACTTAAACTGTAACTCACGGTGTCGGCACTGTCCGGATCATCCGCAAACGCGGTCACCCCAACACTGGTGCCGGCACTGGCACTTTCATTCACACTGTTCGCAGTGGTGTCTGAATCATAAACAGGACTTAGATCAGATATTGGAACAGGGTCTGGAATTATATTGTTACCAGAGTCACCGGGGAAATTAGAACCTGTTCCTACAGAAGATGAACTAACAAAATCATTTGGTACTGGAGTTGAATTAAATTGAGTAGCGTCAAGACCACTAACAGATGATAAATCTTGATCATTAGAAAAAGGTTGAGCTGCGTTAGCAGTATTTAAATCAGAATCATTATCTGCCTTTAAAAAGTCAGGAATATTTATTTCATTCTGATTTTGTTCAGATGATGCACCTTGTTCTTGCTCTATATTTCTAGCAGGAACAAACTCATCTGCAGAAGTGGCAATATTCTCAGAAGCGGTTTCTTCACCTATAATTTCAGAGCGACCCGTATCACCCATAAGAATGTTTTGTTTAAACAACTCTTCACGCGGGGTTTCAACATCAATCTGCTCTTGATATTGCTCATCTAATACTTGTTCGTTACTAGATTGAGTCGTCTCAAATGTTTTTTCGACCCATTGCTTAAACTTATCAAATACCGCCATGGCTAAACTTCCTTGTAGATCCAAAGTTCAAAATACGTATTTATCCGCATTAAGATTTCGGCTAAAACACTTAAAAGTTTAGTAAAAACAAGGAAATATCGATCGAATCTGTGATCGAATCGTATATTTAAACAGGATTATGACTATATGCAGCAGTTTTTAGGTAATACCCCACCCATCAAATATTGACATTTACAGATTATATACCCTATAGTCTGCGTGGTTTTGGCATAAGCTAAAACCTATACTTTTCCTAAAATAGGAAAAAATTCGTTGGAACTGGAGGAGATGAAAATGGCAGACTTTTATACATTGCTAATTTTCTTAGGAACGGTGGGTGCTATTGCATTATATATGTATTGGCACTTTTATCAGGCTGATAACTTTCACCATGGAGAGTCTAAACAACATCGATAATCATATTTGATGTTAAATAAAGGCCCTGCTTTGCAGGGCTTTTATTTAAAAGCAGTCTAACGTACAAGCAAACTATTCAACACCAATTACGACACAAATCCCATCGCTTGAGGCACTACCTCGCTTTCTTCATCTTACTCATATTGTTGTTACTAATAATCCCAAAAACTCAATCTCAGGTGCGTGGAATTAAATCATTAACTAAGTAAGTTATTTCGTTACTCCATAGGGAGTACATCTTTCGAGCAATTGACCATACACTCAGCACAACCAATCATCTGTATAATTATTTCTTTAACTATCAACTGTTTGCAAATAATTTAAAGCACCATGTTGCCGTCAATACCTTGCACGTTTTTATGCATTACGTAAGAAATAATATTATTTAAAAAGAGTGCTAAATTGCAGGACATACATCAATTTTGCAATCTTAACGAGCATAAAAGTATTACAAAATTTACACAATAATAGCTTAATATTTAAATATAATTATTAACTTGCTTTAACATAGATATAAGTTGCTAAATTAGAGATTACTCATGCCATTAGGATTATTAAAATACGGCTTCTCATCTAAATATCCTGCTCGTCGTGATATTCCTGCACCCAAGGATTTAAAAAAATCATACGATGTCGTAATTATCGGTGCTGGCGGCCATGGCTTATCTACTGCATATCACTTAGCTCGCTATCACGGCATCACTAATGTTGCAGTGCTAGACAAAGGCTATATTGGTGGAGGAAATACAGCACGTAACACTGCAGTTGTACGTTCAAATTATATCTCTCCCGAAGCAGTAACCTTTTATAAAGCCTCTGTCGAACTGTTTAAAAATTTAGCGAATGAGTTGGGATACAACCAAATGTATTCGCAACGCGGGCAGCTAACACTTGCGCACTCTGATGCAAGTGTGCGTACTTTTACATTGCGTGCTGAAGTAAACAAACACATGGGTGTTCGTTCAGAAATGGTGGACCGTAAACAAATTCAAGAAATTGTACCCACCCTAAATATGGATAAAAATGCACGCTTCCCGATACAAGCTGGGTTATGGCATCGTGATGGTGGTACCGCAAGACATGACTCAGTCGCTTGGGGTTATGCTATGCGTGCATCACAAATGGGAGTTGAAATTCATCAGCGTACCGAAGTGACCGATGTAGTAATAAATTCCGGAAAAGTAACTGCTATCGAAACAGATCGTGGCACCATACAATGCAATCATGCGATTCAAGCGGTTGCAGGTATGAGCTCTGTAGTTGCAAAAATGGCAGGTATTCAATTACCGATACGCAGCTATCCTTTACAAGCCATGGTCACGCAACCTGTTAAACCATTTCTTGATCCATTAGTAAGCTCAGCAGGATTGCATGCTTATGTTTCTCAAACGGCTCGCGGTGAAATTGTTATTGGTGGTGGTTCTGATCCTTATGAATTGTACTCCACTCGATCCACGCTTGATCTTAAAGAAAGTCTTATTGCACATACGCTAGAGTTATTCCCATTTTTTGCAGAGTTAAAGTTATTGCGCCAATGGGCAGGCATTACCGACATGACGCCAGACTACAGCCCTGTAATGGGTGAAAGCCCAGTGAAAAATTATTGGCTGGATGCTGGTTGGGGTACTTGGGGATTCAAAGCGACGCCAATTTCTGGAAAATGCATGGCAGAAACGATCGCACAAGAAAAAACTGTAGAAATGATTCAACCATTTCAACTAGAACGTTTTAAAACCTTTAAGTTATCAAACGAAGCTGGCGCCACCGCAGCAAGTCATTAGTAAAAATTGTTAGTAGATATAATTATGAAAATAATGAACTGCCCCTTAAACGGACCAAGAAACATTTCAGAATTTATTTGTTTTGGCGAAGTTACGGATATGCCCAATCCAAATGAATTAAGCGATGAACAATGGGCTGACTTTACGTGGATGTCTAACAATACAGCAGGTGTTATACGCGAATGGTGGTGCCATACGGCCACCACATTTTGGTTCATCGCAGAACGCAATACCGTCACTGATGAAATTTTAAACACCTATCCTGCCAATGAAGTATTTACTGATCGTGTGGATTTCTAGCTGAACAAATAAAGTAATGGATACTCAAATAAATCGTCTGCCAACGTCCACAGGACTATTTGTTGATCACAATCAATCGATCACCTTTAGTTTTGAAGGTAAAAACTATACCGGTTTAGCCGGAGATACTATTGCTAGTGCATTAGCAGCGAACAATGTTTGGCTACTGTCACGCTCATTTAAATATCACCGCCCACGCGGCGTGATGTCTATGGCCGGACTTGAAGCTGACACTCTTGTTCAACTTGAAGGTGAACCTAACGTCGCGGCAGATCGTCGTAAAATAACTACTGACTTGCAAGTTAGCGGACAAAACTATAATGGCAGTCTAGAAAACGACAAAGATGCAAAAGTGGGAACTTTTAGTAAGTTTATGCCAGTCGGTTTTTATTACAAAGCTTTTTATCGACCTAGAGGAATTTGGCAAAAATTTTGGGAACCCGTAGTGCGCAAACGCGCAGGCCTAGGGAAAATAGACCCAAATACACCGCATGCTTATTTTGACAAAAGTGATAAGTTTTGCGATGTAGCCGTTATTGGATCTGGACCTGCAGGACTGAATGCAGCATTAGTGGCTGCCAAGGCTGGCGCTGAAGTTATCCTAATCGAACAAGAGCACCTTATCGGCGGCTCATTAAATTATTCTCGTTTAGATGTGGATGGAACATTGTCATCTGCAATGCGAAATGAATTACTTGAAGCAGTGGTTAGTCAATCTAATATAGAAGTATTAACCAGTGCAGTTTGCAATGGATGGTTCGCAGACAATTGGCTGCCCATTATTCAAGGTAACCGCATGTACAAGCTACGCGCAAAAGAAATGGTGCTGGCATCTGGAAAAATGGAACAGCCCGCCATTTTCCATAACAATGATCTACCCGGTATTCTGCTTGGTTCAGCGGCACAAAGATTGATTCGTTTATATGGAGTACGTCCAGGACATCGCGCAGTAATTCTTACGGCTAACGACGATGGTTATGGCACAGCATTAGATCTATTTGATAATGGTGTGGATATTGTTGCCATTGCCGACTTGCGTGAATCCCCTATTGCTACCTCGTTACATGAAAAAGTACTTGAAAAAGGTATACCGATTCATACCGGTCATGCTGTTTATGCGGCTGAGTCGCGGGCAGACAAAAACCATCTTGAGAGTGTCGAATTACGCAATGTTATTGGACAAGGTCAATGCGCAGATGAATCTAAACATTTTGATTGTGATTTGCTTTGCGTATCCATTGGATTCACACCCACCTATCAGCTCGCGCTTCAATCTGGCGGCAAAATTTCATATGACGACGATACCGCGAGATTTTCTATAACTCAACTTCCCAGGTCACTACATTTAGCCGGTGCTGTAAACGGTGTTAGCGAACTCACCGCGTTAATAGATTCCGGCAAACAAGCTGGAAAAGCTGCTTGTAATAATTTAGGGCTAGAAGTTAATGACATCATTGCGGAACAGTTGTCCGCCACTAATACTTATGGAAATCATCCATGGCCCCTATTTCCGCATCCTAAAGGCAAAGAGTTTGTAGATTTAGATGAAGATCTTCAATATGCAGATATCGTCAACGCTTGCAAAGACGGTTATTCTGAACTCGAATTAGTAAAAAGATATTCAACAGTTGGCATGGGGCCTTCTCAAGGTCGCCACTCAGCACTTGCAACCGCACGAATTGTTGCAGATCAGACGCAACGTAAAGTTGCAGAAGTGGGTGTAACCACAGCTCGCCCACCTTTTAGAGCAGAAAAATTGGGTGTCATTGCAGGACGAAGTTTTGAACCTGAACGACTTACCGCAATCCATCACCGGCACAAAGAACTTGGCGCACAGATGATCACTGCAGGTGTCTGGTGGCGACCTGGATATTACGGACAACCACAAAATCGAGATCAATGTATACGAGACGAAAACCTAACCATACGCAATAACGTTGGCTTAATAGATGTATCAACTTTAGGTGGGCTCGAAGTTCGTGGACCGGATGCAGCTGAGTTCTTAAATCGCATGTACACCTTTGCCTATGCAAAGCAAAAAATAGGCATGTCTCGCTACTTATTAATGACCAATCCAGCAGGAACCATCATCGATGACGGTGTTGCATGTAGATTCAGCGACGAGCACTTTTATGTTACCGCAACTACAGGTGGTGTGGATAATGTCTATCGCACTATGATGTGGTGGAATACCCAATGGCGATTAGATGTTGATGTAACGAATGTAACTGCAGCATATGCAGGCGTAAATATTGCAGGACCGAATGCTCGCGAAGTGTTACATAAAGTCTGTCATGACATCGATCTTACCCCTGAAGGATTTCCTTATTTAGCCGTACGCGAAGGTACCGTTGCACATATTCCAGCACGCTTATTACGCGTAGGATTTGTTGGTGAATTAGGCTATGAAATACATGTGCCTTCCTCACAAGGTGAAGCCTTATGGGATGCGCTATTAGAAGCGGGAAAAGAACAAAATATTCAACCAGTAGGCATTGAAGCGCAACGATTACTACGATTGGAAAAAGGCCATATTATTGTTAGTCAAGATACTGATGCCATGACCACACCCCAAGAAGTTCATATGACCTGGGCGATTGCAAAAAAGAAACCCTTCTTTGTTGGGGGCCGCTCATTACAGTTAATCGATAACCACCCTTCTGACCGTAAACTAGTCGGCTTTACTATCGATAATTTACAAGAAGAAATGCCTACAGAATCGAATGTGATATTAGAAGGAAACAATATTGTTGGACATATAACTTCTATCGCGCATTCTCCTAGTTTAAATAAAATAATTGGCCTGGCTTATGCTAAAGCAAATACCGAGGTAGGTATGCAGATCAGCATTAAACTCACTAGCGGAACGGTTATCCAAGCTCAAGTCGTCGATATACCATTTTATGATCCAGATAATAAACGCCAAGAAATGTAGCTATGTCAGAAACACACCCAAACCATTTCCTTATCCGCAGCCCTCATTACAGAACGCTGTTAGCGGAAGGCGCAAATTTTATCGAGCATCGTGATGTTGTATTGGTCGATGATTATGGAAACAGTGCTGAAGAAGAAGCTATCCAAGCGAAACGTTTGGGCATAGTTGATTTAACTTCATTTGCCAGATCAGGATTTAAAGGCAAACAAGCCATTCAATGGGCGAAAACTCAAGGCTTGAATATTGGTGAAACAAATAATCAAGCTTACTTGCAAGAGAATGGTGCATTAGTTGCACGACTTGCAGATACTGAAGTACTTATTTTAAATAATATTAACAGCGGTAGAAATCAATGCACTCCGTTCGAAGAAGAGTACGACAATATCCACCCTGCTAAATGTTATACCGTTCCGCGCAATGACTCTTCTGCATGGTTTATGATTACTGGAGAGCATGCTAGCGAAATGTTCGCAAAAATTTGTGGAATAGATTTACGTCTAAATAAATTTTCCAACCATTCCATTGCACAAACTTCTATTGCACGTATTAATGGAATTATTATTCGTAACGATATAAATCAGACCCCAGCTTTTTACTTACTATTTGACAGTGCATCCACGGGCTATATGTGGTCATGTTTAAAAGATGCATTTGTAGAATTTAATGGCGCTCCGGTTGGCGACAGTGCGCTATCTAAACTGTAGCTCCTATCTCTAAACCACAACCAACTCTCTTGGCTCGCCTCAATATTATATGATATTAATCATAGTAAATATTATTTCCTTATAATAAAATAGATATTCGGATTATATAATCTATTGATTTTATTGAAATAAGTATATTGCGCTGTCAAATGGACAAACAAATTTCTGCAAATTCACCTTCTTTAGAGCTCGCGATTGGTCATCAAATTAAAGAGTTTCGCAAGCAACTCAAAATGACGGTAACCGAGGTGGCTAAACAAGCTGATTTATCGCCAGGAATGCTTTCAAAAATTGAAAATGGGCTTACATCCCCCTCTTTATCCACTCTGAAATCTCTCTCAATTGCCCTTAATGTGCCCGTCACATCGCTATTCCGCAAATTTGAAGAAGAACGAGACTGCACCTATGTTCGCTCTGGCGAAGGTCTTATGATCAATCGCCAAGGTACCCGTGCAGGCCACAATTACCAGTTATTGGGCCACACCATTAATAAACAGGTCACCGTGGAACCGTTTCTTATCACGCTTACAGAGGAATCAGAGGTTTTTCCTATATTCCAACATCCTGGTGTCGAATTTCTCTATGTACTAGAAGGCAAAGTGCTTTACCGTCATGCAAATCAAACACATATGCTCAACCCAGGGGACTCTCTTTTCTTTGATGCAGATGCGCCTCATGGGCCAGAAAAGCTCGTAGATTTGCCGATCAGAATGTTGTCTATGATTATTACCCCCAACCAAAGCGCCTAAATACCATACGTATATTTCCTCACAGGAAAACATTATTCATATGAGTTGACCCAATGAGAATTTGTTTTACTATGAGCTTTAAACGAAATATTGCATTAAGGCGCAGCTATCATGTGTGGAATCGTAGGGCTTTTCATAAAAAATCCAGCTTTAGAATCACAGCTAGGATCTCTACTCGCGCCCATGCTGGTCGAGATGACCGAGCGCGGACCAGACAGCGCGGGTGTTGCGTTTTATAGAAATACGGTAGCGACAGGTAGTTCAAAAGTAACGCTTCTCAATCAAGATTCAACTTTAAGCTGGGAAAATATATCTACACAGCTAAAAGAAAAATTTGGCAACAGCACTTCAATTGAAATTCGATTTACTCATGCTGTAGTGATTACTCCTAGTGATTCGAATACTGTTTTAACTTGGTTATCTGAAAAATTCCCGCAGCTGTATGTAACCAGCTCTGGTACAACTATCGAGATCTACAAAGACAAAGGCATTCCCAGTGACGTTATTGATCGCTTTGATCTAACTGCACTACAAGGTACGCATGCACTGGGACATACACGCATGGCAACAGAAAGCGCAGTCACCACAGAGCATTCTCATCCATTTTCTACCGGATTGGATTTATGTTTAGTCCATAACGGTTCTTTATCTAACCACAATCGTTTACGCAGAAAGTTACAAAGAGAAGGCGTTGAATTTAAAACGGATAATGATAGCGAAGTAGCTGCTGGATATTTAATGTGGCGTATTCGTGAAGGCGACACTCTTAATGAAGCGCTTGAGAATGCAATTGAAGATTTAGATGGGTTTTATACATTTGCTGTAGGCACGCGCGATGGATTTGCTGTTCTTAAAGATCCCATTGGATGCAAACCTGCCATCATGGCAGAGACAGATGATTGGGCTGCCATGGCGTCTGAGTTTCGCGCAATTGCCAGCCTACCAGGTGTTGAAAACGCAAATATTTGGGAGCCTGAACCAGAAAAAATTTACAGTTGGGCACGGGCTAAATGAAGGATATTAATGATGGATGATTTAAATTTTGTAAAAGACTTAGTAGACAAACTTGATGGCGTTATTGCGCTTAATATCAATCCACACTCTGAAAACGGTAAAGCAACATTAGATGCGCTATCAGAATCTGAAGTTTTACTAGTCGTATCCGCATCCTCCGACATTCAACCTAATTTAAAAGGAAATATAAATCACAGACTTTCTAGAGCACTAAATAATACTAAACAATTAACAAAACTAGAGGATAGCTTACATCAACTTAGTGGCTCACCTAAAATAGACATTGCCAACTTAACTTCTAGAGAAATGCAAGTTTTAGAACTTTTAACGGTCGGATTGAGCAATAAATTAATAGGGCGTGAACTAAATATTTGCCATTCAACCGTTAAAGTACACGTAAAAAATATCTTGCATAAGTTAAAAAAACATTCGCGTTTGGAAGCCGCAATATGGGCGGTAGACAACTTAAAACACACTGAATTTAATAAGAGACGTAATCGTGAAGAACACCTTTGATCTTGAATCTGCTGATGTTCGTTTACTGAACCAGCAATTACAGCAAAACAACGGCACTCAAGACCAACTTGAATACTTAGTTAATAACCCGCGTGGTAAACATGCTATTGCTGCAGGCATTGATTCAATTGCTAATGTGAATATTGATGGTCACGTCGGATACTACTGTGCAGGTATGAATAAATTCGCCAACATCACGATATCCGGCAATGCTGGCTCAGGGGTTGCAGAGAATATGATGTCAGGAAAGGTAACGGTTAAAGGCAATGCTTCGCAATATGCCGGTGCAAGTGGTCACGGAGGTTTATTGGTTATTGAAGGAAATGCTGCTGCTCGTTGCGGCATATCAATGAAAGGAATTGATATTGTTGTAGGTGGATCGATTGGTCACATGGGTGCCTTTTTGGGCCAAGCAGGCAGCCTGGTTATCTGTGGTGATGCAGGTGATGCTTTGGGAGATTCAGTATATGAAGTGCAAATTTTTGTACAAGGAAGAGTAAAAAGCTTAGGCACAGACTGCATTGAAAAAGAAATGACAACCGATCACATTGAGAAGCTTGGTGGACTTTTACAAAAAGCCAATATTGATGCAGATGTTACAAAATTTAAACGTTACGGATCGGCAAGAAATCTTTATAACTTTAATATCGATAACGCTTCTTTATCTTAAATCTTTATTGAATATCAAATATATAAAATCGTAACTCTTAAATAGAAACACAATGCTGATTCACCAATGAATACTGAAAAAGAAATGAAAGAATCATATATCTGGGACAAAAGTACTATCCAAGAAATACAAAGAGCTGCTACACAAGGCATCTACAGTATTCGGGGTGGAGGAGCAAAGCGTAGACTTCCTCACTTTGATGATTTGTTATTTCTGGGAGCTAGCATGTCACGCTATCCACTTGAGGGTTATCGTGAACGCTGTGACACCGATGTTGTTCTCGGCTCACGCTTTGCTACAAAGCCACTACATTTAGACATCCCTATCACCATTGCTGGCATGAGTTTTGGCGCATTGTCTGCTGAAGCTAAAGATTCATTAGGTAAAGGTGCTGCCATGATGGGCACTAGCGCCACAACCGGTGACGGCGGCATGACCCCAGAGGAAAGAAAATCTTCTAAGACTCTCGTTTACCAATTACTACCTTCTCGTTACGGTATGAATCCAGATGATTTGCGCAAAGCCGATGCAATTGAAATCGTCTGTGGCCAAGGTGCAAAACCGGGTGGTGGTGGAATGTTATTAGGACAAAAAATAAGTGATCGTGTTGCGCAAATGCGTACATTGCCTAAAGGTGTAGATCAGCGCAGTGCTTGTCGACATCCAGATTGGAACGGACCAGATGATTTAGAAATTAAAATTCAGGAACTACGCGAAATAACCAATCATGAAAAACCAATTTATATAAAAGTCGGCGCAACTCGCACTAAATATGATGTGCAGTTAGCCGTAAAAGCGGGTGCTGATGTAATCGTTGTAGATGGCATGCAAGGTGGCACGGCGGCAACTCAAGATGTATTTATAGAACATGTTGGTATCCCCACTCTACCTGCGGTACGAATTGCAGTAGAGGCTTTACAAGAAATGGGCATGCATCGTAAGGTACAACTTATTGTTTCAGGTGGCATACGAAATGGTGCCGATGTTGCAAAATGTATGGCATTAGGCGCAGATGCCGTTTCCATAGGAATGGCTGCACTATTTGCCCTGGGATGTAATAGCCCTAAGTATGCTGATGAATATAAAAAAATGGACACTGCACCTGGATTTTACGATGCCTATCATGAAGGTCGTGACCCCGCTGGTATAACCACTCAGGACCCTGAATTATCCAAAAATTTAGATCCAGAGCTAGGTGGTCGACGCATTAAAAATTTATTGCAGACCATGGTGCTAGAAGCACAAACTTTGGCACGTGCTTGCGGTAAATCTCATTTGCATAATTTAGAACCTGAGGATTTGGTTGCGCTAACCGTTGAGGCAGCTGCAATGGCTAAAGTCCCATTAGCTGGAACCGATTGGATTCCAGGCCAATATTAAGTTGTTAAAAATTTAATTAATATAATAAAATAAATAAAAATAAAATCCCCTGGAGGAAATGTCATGGCTATCGATTTAGAAAAAGTAGCAAAAGAAAAAGGCATTAAATATTTTCTGGTTAGCTTTGTAGATTTATTTGGTAATCTACGTGCAAAGCTAGCGCCCGCACGTGCCATTAAAGATATGCAAAAAAATGGCGCTGGATTTGCCGGATTTGCGGCCTGGCTAGATATGACCCCAGCCCACCCTGATTTATTTGGTATCCCAGATCCCAGCAGCCTAATTCAATTACCGTGGAATCCCGAAGTCGCATGGGTCGCCTGTGATTTATGGATGGATGGAAAAGAAGTTGAAGCCTCACCACGCGTTGCATTAAAAAGACAACTCGCACGCGCTACTAAAAAAGGTTATCGCGTAAAAACCGGCGTGGAGTGTGAATTCTTTTTAATTAATCAAGAAGGAACAGCTTTAGCCGACTCTGCCGACACACAATCCAAGCCTTGCTATGACCAGCAAGCGGTAATGCGCCAATATCCACTCATTAGCGAAATTTGTGATTGTATGATTAAGCTCGATTGGAACCCCTACCAAAATGATCATGAAGATGCGAATGGTCAGTTTGAAATGAACTGGGATTACGACGACGCCTTAAAAACCGCAGATCGTCATGTATTTTTTAAATACATGACTAAAGCGCTCGCCGAACAACACGGGCTACGCGCTACTTTTGCACCCAAACCATTTCTCAACTTAACAGGTAACGGTTGTCATGCACACGTTTCCATTTGGGACAAAACAGGCAAAAAGAATTTATTTTTAAGCAAAAATGATGACTTAGGTTTATCTAAACTCGCCTATCAATTTTTAGGCGGCATCATGCAACATGCACAATCACTTTGCGCAGTATTTAATCCTACTGTAAACAGTTACAAACGCATTAGTGCACCACGCACCACCTCTGGTGCCACCTGGTCGCCAAGCTCGATTACTTATTCTGGTAATAATCGTACCCATATGATTCGTGTTCCAGATGATGGTAGATTTGAGTTACGTTTAATGGATGGTGCCGTTAATCCCTATCTACTACAAGCAGGCATCATCGCAGCAGGATTAGAAGGAATCGAAAACAAACGTGATCCAGGCGAACCTTTGCATATTGATATGTATGAAGAAGGTCATAAAGTAAAAAATGCTAAATTATTGCCTACGAATCTGCTTGATGCACTACGCTTATTAGAAAAAAACAAAGTTATTCAACAAGGCTTAGGCGAAGAGCTTGTTGAATCATTTGTAAAACTAAAAATGCAAGAATGGGATCAATTCACATCGCATCTTAGTGAGTGGGAACGTAATAACGTATTGGATTGCTAGTCACTATCCTCTTATAGCATTCCACAGATGCAGTGCGTTCTATATCTGGTTCTACATCATTATTGATTTGTATTATCTTCGCAGGTGCGTAGGTAATACTGCATTGTAATGCTATAAGTGCTAGATAAGTATTGGTACTTTGTCACGCTGATCATGTTCTCTTTGGTGAGATCAGACATCATTTAAGCAAAACTATTACTGTTGAATAAATGCCTTACTTTTCAAGGCTTGTAATGTACGAATTACATTAGCCATTCAAAGGTTTATTTCTAAATAAATGTAAAAAAAGATCACAGAGTATGAACTGTATCTCATTTTCAATGCATTTGAATGGATGCGCTAAAGGTAACCCACTAAGATCAATATACTAATTTCATAATTTAAGTGAACAGGATGTTCCCCAACAAAAAACTACTCACACTTCTACTGATTATTTCTGCGAGTTTAAACATAGCGCTATCAACAGAAACGAATGATTTTATAAAAGACTCTGCCAAAGATAATAAACAAGGACTTATCATTGGCATGTACGAATCTTTATATAATGCTATTGAAATGGACAGTGCCAGTGAAGTAGAGCAACTCATTGCTTTTGGAGCAAACATTGATCATCGAAATAAGGCCGGCATCACACCACTCATGCTCGCATCAAGCATGGGTAGCATTAATACGGTTGGCATGCTTTTAAAATTAGGCGCTGACACAGACCTAACATCTAAAGAAGGCATGAAAGCAATAGACTTTGCTCATAAGGCGAACGATAGAAAAATAATAACCATCTTACAGGCGAACCATACCCCTGAAGAAACATCATCTGAAAGACAACTGATTACAACTATTCAATTCTATTTAAATAGGCTTGGATATATTGCAGGCAATATAGATGGCGTTTATGGTGTGAAAACCAGAAAATCACTTAAACAGTTTTCGATAGACTACAAACAAAACTTTGCTATAGAAATTTCATCTCGACAAGTAGAGACATTATTTCACGCAATGTCTTTAACGAACCCCATAGATATTGCTGGAAAAGAAGTTTCTGAAGAAAGTAACTTAAGTGAGGAAATTCCTACGCCAGTCAATGTAGACTTCGTCATATTAGATGCAGAAGCGACTACCGCTAGATAATATTTATAATTTTTAAATCAGAAAAATGGTGGGCCGTGACAGATTCGAACTGTCGACCATTCGGTTAAAAGCCGAGTGCTCTACCAGCTGAGCTAACGGCCCACGCGAAGCGCGCTATCCTACCGTAATTCTTAATAAAGCTCCATGCATTTACCTATCCACTTCTGGCTAGTTTGTAACTAGTATATTTAGTTGGTATATCTAGTTGGATCAACAATTCCAGCCTCTTCAAATCCTTGCTTGCGAAAATGACAAGAATCACAACTTCCACAAGCTTTACCCTGCTCATCTGCCAAGTAACAAGAAACAGTATTAGCATAATCCACGTCATGTTCACTACCTAAGGTAATGATCTCGGATTTGCTTAAGGAGATCAAAGGTGTATGAATTTTAAGCGTATTGCCTTCAACTCCAGCCTTGGTCGCTAAATTCGCCATGCGTTCATAGGCCTGTATAAATTCTGGCCTACAATCAGGATAACCAGAATAATCAACTGCGTTCACACCAATAAATATATCTTCGCTCTTCAGCACTTCTGCCCAAGCTAATGCGATAGATAGAAATACAGTATTTCGAGCTGGAACATAGGTTACTGGAATACCCTCTGATGCAGTCGCTACTTCAGCTTGCGGAACACTAATTTCATCATCCGTTAAAGCCGAACCTTTAAAAGTAGCAAGATCGATATGAAAAATTTTATGTTCAACAACTTTTGCTAAATTAGCTATTTTTGTGGCGGCAGCAAGTTCGGCACCATGACGTTGACCATAAGAAAAACTTAACGCATAGCAATCAAAACCTTTCGATTGAGCAATAGCTAGTGCAGTGGCGGAATCTAGACCTCCAGAGAGCAGGATAATGGCGTTTGTTTTCTGCGACAAAATTTTGAACTTTTTAGGTGTGAAATATGATGTATATCTGTATTTTATTTCCCTGCAACAATGTTAGGATTAAGACCTAAATTATGCATGGTATTATTATTTACCAGGAACGTTTCCCCAAAGTATTTTATGCAGTTGCATTTGAAAGCGTACATCAAGTTGATCTTGCACAATCCATTCTGCTAATTGTTTAGCCTCTAATGGATCAACATTGCTTTCTTCCACTTCCATCATAGGTGAAAACAGAACCTCGCAACGATCTCTTATCTGATGTTCCACAACTATATTTTTTGCCCAAACGTAATCAGATTGATTACAGATTACAAACTTGACTTGATCTTGTTCACGTAGATAACTGATATTTTCCCAACGATTTTTACTCGCCTCTTGTGACGCTGGCGTTTTTATATCCATCACTTTAATTACACGAGGATCCACTTCACTGATGTCTAATGCGCCACTGGTTTCAAGAGAAACCTTGTAATCTTGATCGCACAGAGTACTAAGCAAACTTAAACAAGATTTTTGTGCCAGTGGCTCTCCACCGGTTACCGTTACATGTTTTAGATTAAAGGCTGCAACTTTTGAAGTAATTTCATCAAACTGCATCCAATTACCACCACTAAACGCATAGGCAGTATCACAATATTGGCAACGCAAGGGGCAACCCGTTAAACGCACAAAAACAGTAGGCATACCAACACTGGTTGATTCACCTTGAATTGACGCGAATATTTCAGTAATACGAAGCTTATCTGCTTGCGGTTGTGTGCCCAAGGTAGCAATAGTAGCAGTCATAAAATTTAAAAATTAAGTCTTAATGACCTTAGCTTTAATGGCCCTCTCTGGCCATCCTATCTAATCGCTGCTGAGCTAAGCTCGCAACACTTGAATTCGGAAACTGTGCACGTAAGCGAGTTAGCTCAATTCGAGATTCTTCATATTGACCCAGCTCATAATGAGTAAAACCCAACTTCAATTTAGCATCTGCCACTTTAGAACTCGCAGGATATTGCTCAATAACTTTAGTAAATTCAGATAAGGCTTGCGGATAGCGTTTAGATACATAGTTTGCTTCAGCCAACCAATACTGCGCATTGGATGCATATTTACTTTGCGAATGGGTTTGCAGAAAACCATTAAACGCCACAATGGAATCGTCATACTTACCTTGTTTAAGCAAAGTAAATGCAGTCTTATAATCTTGTGCTGCATCATTTGAAGCGCTATTAGAAACAATAGTGCCACTTGTTGTAGCTACTTGATGATTTGAATTATTAATATCGCCAGAGGTTTGAACTTGATTTGCGGCATTATTGTCAAGCAACACACCTTCACTAGCACTACGGCTATCAGACATAGACACTGGTCCAGATGCCTGCAAACGTCGATCAATATCCAAATACTGCTCGCGTTGGCGCGATTTCAGAGTATTTAACTCATGTGTAAGCTGCTCATTCTCACCTCGTAATTGCTGTATTTCGCGCTGTAACACGTTTATACGCTGTGACAAATTAACCAAAGCTTCACTATTCGCAACTCGCTCGACACGTTGCATTCTTGCATCCATCGTATCGAGTCGCTCGTTATTAGCCTTGTGGGCAGCTGCCATGGTTGACACTTGCATTAAAACAAGTGTCACCAATAGCCTTGACCCAAATAATTTACACTTCATCCTTAACTTTCTTTCCATAATTTTAGCCAGCGGTTCTTACTGAATGATTTCAACTCTTCTGTTTTGCTGCCATGACTGTTCGCCCGAACCTATCACCGCAGGTTTTTCTTCACCATAGCTCACAATGTCGAGCTGATTACCACTTACACCTTGCAGCATAATTAAATCACGTACAGTTTGTGCACGTTGCTCGCCCAAGGCAAGATTAAACTCACGTGTGCCACGCTCATCCGCATGACCTTCTAAACGAAGTTGTGATGCCGGATTAGTGCTTAGTGACTCTGCAGCCGCCATTATTAATGGTAACGACTCATCACGAATTTCAGCACTGTTGTAATCAAAATACACAACATTACCGGATTGGGAAATCACATCGTCAAGGCTACCCATAGTCAAGCCACCTTCACCATCAAGACCTGCTGTTGACGCATCGTCTAAAGAAGGATCACCACCTTCGTAATCATCACTGATTACATCGCCAGGCATTTGCTTGGTACTGGAACTACATGCACCCAATGTTAAAAATAAACTTATAAAAAATACTATAAGTAGTTGCTTAGTCATAACTCACTCCTCATTGTGGTTACTAAAATAAAATTCGAAACGGATTAAATTTCGAAACATAATTAACGAAATGGTGACCATGACGGTTCACGCACATCGCCTTCGGTTAAACGTAGTTTCTGTTTAACTCTCCCATCTGCACTTACGGCAGCTAAAACTCCACGACCCTGATCAGAAGTTGCAAACATAATCATACTTCCATTAGGTGCAAAACTAGGCCCTTCATCTAAATTACCATTACTAATGACTCGCATAGCCTTTGATTGCATATCCATAACCGCTACGCGAAACCCATTACCACTATTGTTCACCAAGGCAAGATAACGACCATCTGGTGAGACATCTGCGGCAGCATTATACTTGCCATCAAACGTCAGCCGTTGAGCTTTTCCTCCATTGGCTGATACCTGATATATCTGTGGACCTCCACTTCGATCAGAAGTGAATAATAAAGTTTTTCCGTCTGGCATCCAACTCGGTTCGGTATCGATCGCAGGGCCACTTGTGAGTCGCTTTAAATTCTTTGCCGCTATATCCAATATATAGATATCAGGACTGCCAGCAGCTGATAAGGTTAGCGCTAATTGCCTTCCATTTGGAGACCAGGAGGGCGCACTATTGATGCCTTTTTTTGCAGATACTTTTGCACGCGTACCTTGAATTATATCTTGTATATATATCGCTGAGTTGCCACTTTCAAATGAAACATAGGCTAGGCGCGAACCATCTGGAGACCAGGCTGGAGACAAAATTTGTTTGCTGGAAGAAAAAATAGTTCGAGCGTTATAACCATCCGCATCCGCAATTTGTAATACATATTTTTTTGAATCGCCTTGGCTTATCGTACTTACATACGCTACACGAGTACTGAATGCACCTCGTATACCCGTTAAAGTTTCAAAAACCAAATCGCTAATTTTATGCCCAACTTTGCGTACGTCTTTAGTGCCAGCCGGAATCACATTACCTAATAATCTTTTCTTTCTGATTAAATCGATTAACTGAAATTCAATGCGATATTGACCCTCACCTGCCTGAATAATTTTTCCAAGCAATAAACTCTCTACTCCAGTATCACGCCAAGCCTTAAAATTTAACTGTGATGAGTTAACTGCCACTTGAGGAAAACGCTGTTTGTCGAGCACATCAAAAAACCCACTTCTTGCTAAATCATTTCGAACAATAGTTTCGATTGCTTCTGGTGCGGAATAAGTATCGCCAGCAAAAACAGTAATCGCTATCGGCAACGCGCCTTCAACACCTTGAGTAATTTCAATTTCTAAAACTGCATATGCACTTTGCCCCATAAAAAGAAACATACCCAAGGCCATTACTCTAACAAAAGTTTTCATTAAATCTCCGGTATAAATTTAAAACGTAAATCTCGATCAAACAGATCAGGTGTTGGTGGTTCTGGTAATGGATCAGATTTCCAAACCGCCTCCTCAACTGAACGACGAAATGCTTCATCACCAGTACATTGCTCTACTACTACATCTTCCACATATCCTCCAGGTGCTTGACGCACATAAACTTTACACCAAGCCTCTGGCTGTTCACTTATTGGCTTACGCCAGCGACTTTGTATCCTACTGCGTATTGCGTCCTGATAAATCGCTATATCCCTACTCATTGCACGCGCTTTAGCAGCACGTTGCGCTTCCGCTTCCGCGGCATTTATTTCAGCTTCTTCTGCTTCTAGTATCTTTGCCAAACGCTCTTGTTCTGCTGCTTTTTCTGCGGCTAACTTTTCAGCTTCTTTACGTTTCTTTTCTTCTGCTGCTAGTTTTTTTGTCTCTGCATCTTTACGCTTTTTCTCTTCAGCTAATTTCTTAGCTTCTTCTGCCTTTTTTTGCTCCGCTAATTTTTTCGCTTCCTGAGCTTTTTTCTGCTCCAGTTCAGCTTGCTCTTTTACTTCCTCTTCTAAGCGTTTTTTTTCAGCCGCAGCTTGCTTTTTAGATTCTTCTTCTAAACGCTGCTTTTCTACAGCAGCTTGTTTTTTAATTTCTTCTACTTTTTGCTGTTCAGCTTCCGCTTCCTTTTGCATTTCCTCAGCTTTCTTCTTTTCTATCTCTAATTCAGCTTGAAGTTGTTTTTTTTCTTCTTCTAGTTTTTGCTTAATTTCTTGCTGCTTCTTTTGTTGCTCGCTCTCTTTAGATAGCTTTTTATCATCAAATTTTTCAGAACTAATAACCGTGGCGTTAATCGTATTGATATTATCTAGTGGATTAGCTTTTCGATCACTCTTGAATTGAAAGCCAACCACCAATAGCAATATGATCGCCACATGAACAACAATCGCAATTGTCGCCGACATTGGCAAATGTCGCTTGAATTTAGCCATAACCTATAAAGGATCAAGTTCTTTCACAGTTAAGTCAGACATGGTGGAATCAGAGACAGTGGGATCAGTAATCAATCCAACATTCTCAGCGCCTGCTTGTTGCAACATCACCATCACCGTAACGACACGACCATAATCCACACCATTATCACCCCGCACATATACGGGACTTGCCTCTTTAGATAGTATTTCTTCGATTTGGTTTCTAAAAAACTCATCCGCCACGGGCTCCCTTGGTGTATCGGATTTATTCACAAATACTTTGCCTGCTCGATCCACTGAAATTATCAGAGGTTCTTGATTTTCGTCGATTTTTTCCAATGGTTTCGCAGGAGCAGAAGGTAGATCTACCTCAACCCCTTGATGAAATAATGGCGCAGTAACCATAAAAATTACCAGCAATACCAACGTTACATCAATGTATGGAACTACGTTGATCTCTGCCATGCGCTTGCGACGCTTAATGCCAACATAGGCCATGCTAAATCACCCGTTTATGCATAAGTTTATCCACGCGCCTGCATATCCATATCTTTTGTTAAGGCTTGGCGTTGCAATAAAGCTGTAAATTCTTCAACAAAATTGTCATAGCGCATTATTAAACGTTCTACATCAGTGGAATAACGGTTATATGCAATGACAGCAGGAATGGCCGCGAACAATCCCATTGCAGTTGCGATCAGCGCTTCTGCTATACCAGGCGCCACTGCTGAAAGTGTGGCTTGTTGCACATCACTCAACGCGCGGAATGAATTCATAATTCCCCATACCGTTCCAAACAAACCAATATAGGGAGCGGTAGAACCTACCGTAGCTAAAAATGAAAGATAGTGTTCCAGCGCTTCCACTTCTCGCGCCATCGCAACTTTCATCGATCGCAAAGCAGTATCGGTGATCGCTTCCGGTGAAACGCGTTGCTGGCGATGCAAACGTACATATTCTTTAAACCCGGCAAGAAAAATATGCTCCATACCTGTAGGATCTTTTTTTACTCTAATTTTTTCATACAGTGCGGCTAAGTCCGTTCCTGACCAAAATTGATCTTCAAATTTATCTGCATTATTACGAGCATCGCGAATAATTTTCCACTTGCTAACCATCATGGTCCATGAAATGACCGATGCAATAAGCAAAATCAGCATCACCAGTTGCACCACCAGGCTGGCTTCCATTATCAAGCCTAAAATACTGGTATCAGTCGTCATTGTTATACTTCCCCTGATTGAATAACTTTATATAAATTTTTAGGAATGGGATTAGGTGAAAAATCACTTGCATTCAAACAAACAACATTCACTTCACTTGTAGTAAATAAATTTGTTTCATCACCTTGTTGGCTTACGTCTTGCTTGAATGTAATACTTGCCGGTTTAAGCACATGAGTCTCCACACTCACTGCCAAAGCATCATTAAATCTCGCAGGCTTCTTATATTCTATAGTTACTGACCGTACCGCAAACAAAACGTTCAGTTCTTTTATCAACACATCTTGCTCCACTCCCAATGCCCGCAACCACTCGGTTCTGGCCCGCTCCATATATTTTAAATAATTTGCGTAATACACCACTCCACCTGCATCGGTGTCTTCATAGTAAACGCGTGTATGCCATAAAAAGGGCTTCATTAATCGTAAATGAGCTTTTCTTAATTAATTTATTGGTTAACTTTATTGGGTAGTTTCACTGGATGTAGATGAGAACAGATCTTCACTAGAATCTGTTTCTGATGAACCTAAATTATGTTGCGGGATTTTAATTCCAAAATGACGGTATGCATGCCCCGTTGCCACACGACCACGTGGTGTACGCATCATGAAACCTTTAAGAATTAAAAACGGTTCAATGACATCTTCAATAGTGCCTCGCTCTTCGCCAATAGCTGCAGCCAAACTATCCACGCCTACAGGCCCACCTTCAAATTTTTCAATCACCGCAAGCAACAACCTCCTATCCATATTATCAAAGCCGTGTTCATCCACACTCAGCATATCTAGAGCAGCATTTGCAATTTTACTTGTCACTACTCCATCGGCTTTAACTTGCGCATAATCACGCACGCGACGTAATAAACGATTCGCAATTCTAGGCGTACCTCTAGAGCGTTTCGCGATCTGTATAGCACCATCATCATTGAGTTTCACATCTAATATTTTTGCAGAACGTCGGACAATGGTTGCTAGTTCTTCTGTATTGTAAAACTCAAGTCGTTGCACAATTCCAAATCGATCGCGTAATGGAGATGTAAGCAGTCCTGCACGTGTTGTGGCACCCACTAATGTAAATGGAGGGAGGTCTAATTTAATCGAACGCGCTGCGGGCCCTTCTCCAATCACAATATCCAATTGAAAATCTTCCATGGCAGGATATAAAACTTCCTCTACTACTGGACTTAAACGATGGATTTCATCTACAAACAACACATCATGCGGTTCTAAATTAGTAAGGATCGCAGCCAAATCACCTGGCCGCTCTAACACTGGGCCAGATGTATGACGCATATTTACTTGCATCTCGTTCGCAACAATATGTGAAAGCGTTGTTTTACCTAAACCTGGCGGCCCAAATATTAAGACATGATCTAAAGATTCTTGGCGTTGTTTAGCTGCAGAAATAAATATTTCCATTTGCTCACAAACTTTTTCTTGGCCAATGTAATCACAAAGTTGACTGGGCCGAATTGCGTTCTCTGCAACCACCTCTTCTTTTTCAACATGGGTGTCGACGATGCGTGATTCTTCTAGTTCAATATTTGTATTGGCCATGAATTTTTAATTAACTTGGTCTGTTTTACGACATGCTGGTTTTAAGTGCTTGACGAATAATATCTTCACTGTTTTGACTCTTTGTATCGACATTGCCCACCATTCGACTTGCTTCGTTCGGCTTATAACCCAACGAGACTAATGCTGAAACCGCATCTGCAATCGGATCTTGCACAAACCCATTTACGCCATTTCCATTTTTACCATTACTGGTAACTTGTAAGGTAACTTCTTTATCTAATCGATCGCGCATATCTAAAATTAACCGCTCCGCAGTCTTTTTGCCAACTCCCGGTATTCTCACAAGTGAATCCACATCGCCATGATGAATACATTGCGCAAAAGCATTCGAATCCATACCAGATAAAATAGCCAACGCCATTTTGGCTCCCACACCATTCACTTTTAATAAATTACGAAACAAACTTCGATCATGCACTTGTTTAAATGCATAAAGTGTATGCGCATCGTCACGAATCATTAAATGAGTATGCAACATCACCGACTGGCCGCACTCCGGTAATTCGTAAAACGTAGACATAGGTGCTTCTAATTCGTAACCTACACCGTTAACCTCTAATAGAAGATGCGGCGCTTGCTTTTCAATGATCTCGCCCTGCAAACGACCGATCATGAGCTCAGCCTTATGAACCTAGTGTCACGAAAAAACCTCATGCAATACTCTCAACAATTGATTTGCTAGAAGTCCGTCTGCTATTAAGCATTAAAGCAGTATGCGCATGGCATAAACTTACCGCTAATGCATCTGCCTCATCTGCTTGCAACTCTCCACGCAAGCCAAGCAAACGAAGCACCATGTGCTGGATTTGATCTTTATTGGCCGCACCATTTCCTACTACAGCTTGTTTCACAGAACGTGCACTATATTCGCTCACCGGAACACGTTGATGTACTGCTGCACAGATGGCAGCACCGCGTGCATGACCCAGCTTTAAAGAAGAAGATGCATTTTTATTAATAAACACCTCTTCAACCGCCACCTCATCTGGTTGAAATTGTTCAATCGCTTCTGACAATTTACTAAAAATAATACCTAAACGGTGCGGGATGGTTACATCACCCTCTTTGGTATTTTTAGCGCGAATGTTTGCACTATGAATATAACGGCTCGTTCTACCATCGCTTTCAATGATTCCAAAGCCTGTTATTTGTAATCCAGGGTCTATACCCAAGATTCGAATCATGTTGTCTTTCTTTTCAGGCACGTTGTATTGCATGCAATACTCTACGCAACAGCCTCGTAAACTGAATCTGGTATATCGGCATTAGAGAAAACATTTTGCACATCATCAAGCTCATCCAACATGTCCAAAAGCTTCAACATAGTTTCACCGTGCTTATCTGATAAAGAAGCTCTATTTTCTGCGCGCATTGTAAGCTCAGCCTCTACAGTTTCTAGACCTGCAGCAACCAAAGCATCTTTAACGTTTATAAATTCTTCAGGGGACGTTAATACTTCAATACTGCCATCATCCGAGGTGACGACATCTTCAGCACCAGAATCTAACGCCGCTTCCATTACCGCATCTTCATCCGTCCCAGGTGCAAACTGTATAACGCCCATCTTCTCAAACATGTAGGCAACCGAACCTGACGTGCCCATGTTGCCATTAAATTTGGTAAAAGCATGACGCACTTCTGCGACTGTCCGGTTACGGTTGTCTGTCATACAGTCCACTAAAATTGCGCTACCGCCAGGTCCGTAACCCTCGTAACGAATTTCCTCATAATCATCGCCATCCTGCTCACCCGCGCCACGCTTAATGGCACGCTCCACCGTATCCTTGTTCATGTTTGCGGATAGGCCTTTGTCTACAGCAAGACGCAGACGTGGATTAGCATCCATATCTGAGCCACCCATACGAGCGGCTACTGTGATCTCGCGAATAAATCGGGTGAATAACTTCCCGCGCTTAGCATCTTGCGCTTTTTTACGATGCTGGATATTGGCCCATTTACTATGACCCGCCATTGAAACTCCTCTAGTTTTCTACCTTCGATATACCTTGAGTAGGCATAGCAAAGCTCTCCCAAATCAACGGCAGTATTTTAGCACTTTCATCCTCATTAGTAGACCACCCTTATATAAAGGATAGGCTTAGATAAAATGAGCAAAGTTAAAATGGATAATTTTGTTAATGACAATCTCCAGTGCGAATAAACTCATCTACCAGTGTTGCCACATTTTTTGATAGCAGTAAACCAGTATGACTATAGGGCACCTGGATATGCACGGTACAGTTACTCACTTTGGTTTCAGATACCGCTACTGTGCCATCATTAGGCTTATCCAATGAAGCACCTAGCATTTGACCTACACCATAGCCTTTAGTACCCGCAATAACCGCCAGAGGATGCGTACCTTTCCAATTAGGCGCGCTCCCAAGTAAAGACTTAGAACTTGCTCCTAAGATATTATTTTTTAACAAATTGTTTTTTGATAAATGCTTTGCTACACCACTACCGGTTAGCGGCGATCCTAACATGACGACCCTACCTGGCTTCGCCGCATCAAACATTTGAAAATAATGCAGAAGAATGAGTCCGCCATAGCTATGGGCCACAAAATGTACGATATCAGCATCTAATTGTTGAACAAATTTGCCCAGCATCTGAGCATTTTCTTTAGGGCTGCGTCTAACACTCTTATAGGAGTACTCCACACACTCATGCCCATGGGTACTTAAATAACGCGATAGAGGTTTCATCACCCAGCCATTCATCCAAATACCATGTGTACAAACAACAACTTCGCGCATTATCTTAATACAATATTTAAGTTAACAATCAACCTTGGATGGCACTGAATTATAGAACCGTTCCATGATTATTACCTTGCTTAGGGAACCCAGCGCTTAATGGCTTCTTTATTGGTATGTGAGAACGCCAAATCACCTGCCTCTTGCTTCGATAACCAAATAAACTCTTCGTGCTCTCTAGGGTCCAACTGAATATCAATTTTTTCAGGAAGCTCTATAGCAAACACATGTTCTTTATTTTCGGTCACTCCAGGGGCATAGCGTTCACGCCAAATAGTATAAATCTCAAAATTTTGGGAAAACTCACAATCGTGAAGCGGGTTTCCAGAAATACCCGTTTCTTCTTGTAATTCACGCAGCGCAGCCTGCTGAGGACTCTCATCCAACTCAAGGCTTCCAGTAACCGACTGCCAAAAGTCATTAGGATATTTGCGTCGCAGCATCAAGACTTCACTGGCTTGCGTGTATACTAAGACAAGTACAGATTCTGGTCGTTTATATTCCATTTAAAACTAGATAAATTAGTATTTTATAACAGGCTTTACAAGAAACTTATTATGTTCCCATCGTTAAAGTGTACAGATAAAACACAGATTTTTCCTAAGCGTTTACCCTGTATTTTAATTGCCATCACACTCATTGGCTTACTCACATCCTGCGCAAGCACACCACCAAATACTGAAGTACAAGATGAGGGATATGTTATCCAAGCCGTGCAATATATGAATGCTGGCAGATTAGACGCGGCATTGGCATCTGTAAAGAAAGCTTTAGAACTCAACCCCAAGTCTGCCGATGCTTATACTGTAGCCGGCCTGATTTATAATAAGAATGGCCAAACTGAACAAGCCGAACGATATTTCAAACGCGCTTTATCACATGACCCCAATCATTCTGCGGCACAAACCAACTACGCAAGCTTTCTATGTAAACACGACAAACCGTTAGAAGCTGAGAAAATTTATGTTGCTGCAGCTAAAAATATGAATAATGCTCAACCCGATGTGGCACTCACTAATGCAGGACTATGTGTATTAGGGATACCAGACAAAGTGAAAGCCACTAACTATTTTAGTGCTGCATTAAAAATCAACCCAAAGTCTCCCGTACCGTGGTATCAACTTGCTAAAATCCAATATGGTAACTATAGCTACGACAATGCTTATAAGTTATTGCAAGAATATGAAAAAGTGGCTCAACCCACCCCTAAAACACTTTTGCTAGGCGCACAAATCAATGATGCAAATGGAAAACCAGACCAAGCAAACCAATACAAACTTTTATTAGTACAGCAATTTCCAAACTCTAAAGAAGCCAAGCAATTCTCTTCCTCATCTGATATTCAGCAACAACCTGCTGCCTACGATGTACGCGAATTACTAGAAAACGAACAAGCCTACTAAGATTTGTTTGGTAATTCTCAATGGATCAAGAAAATGACCAGGCAAAAGACCAGCAAGAAGATCAACCAAAAGATCAACTAGAAGAATTCATTCTACGAGAAAAAGCCAAAATTGTTAGCGAAACCGCAAAAGCACCCTGGAAAGAACTGGAAAGATTTTACGCGCAAGGCACCCTCATCTTAGTAAGCAATACTCTAGACTTGGTTGAAGTCGGCTATACCATCTCTATAGACGATGCAGATCAAATTAAACAATGGATGGTAACTGGACTGATAGCAAAAAACTTCGACCAACAAGCTATTGAATGGGAAAAAGACAATGCAGACGTGTGGACTGTAGTGATTAGACCTTGGATTTTAATACAAGAACCAAACAGTAAAAACTAATCGAGTCTGATGTACATAGAAGTACATATGCTTAACTCTTTTCAGATTTCGAAACACGCTTGCGAATATGCAGTTCTTTCAATTGACGTTCACTTACATCTGCAGGTGCATCGGTGAGCATACAAGTCGCATTTTGTGTTTTAGGGAATGGAATCACATCACGAATAGACTGGCTACCTGTCATTAACATTACTAAGCGATCTAAACCGAATGCGATACCACCATGTGGTGGTGCGCCGAATTTTAGCGCTTTTAGTAAGAAGCCAAATTTTTCTTCCGCTTCTTGTTCTTCTATACCCAACACTTTAAATACTGCAGCTTGCATATCTTGTTTATGAATACGCACTGAACCGCCACCGACTTCAGTGCCGTTTAATACCATGTCGTAGGCTTGTGACAAGGCTTCGCCAGGATTGTCGATTAGCTTTTGCGAGTCTGAAAAATCTGGCGCAGTAAATGGATGATGTAATGCTGACCAGCGTTTTGCATCTTGATCCCATTCAAACATCGGGAAGTCGACTACCCATAGTGGTTTCCAACCTTCTTCTACCATATTTAAGTCATGACCAATCTTTACACGCAATGCACCCAACGCTGCATTTACTACAACCTTCTTGTCTGCACCAAAGAATAACAAATCGCCATTCTCTGCTTTTGAAACTTCAACTAGTTGCTGAATGGTTTCTTCTGGTAAGAATTTTAATATTGGCGACTGCAAGCCTTCTTTCAGATCACTTACATCGTTGCATTTAATGTAAGCCAAACCTTTTGCACCGTATTGCCCAACATAATCGGTATAGCCGTCAATTTCTTTGCGTGAAATTTTTGAGCCATTTGGAACCTTAAGCATTGCAATACGACTTTCTTCGTCGTTTGCAGGTGCATTGAATACTTTAAATTCAACCGTTTTCATTAAGTTGGTTATATCTATAAACTCAAGCGGAATGCGTAAGTCAGGCTTATCACTTCCAAAACGATGCATCGCATCTGCATAAGTCATCCTTGGAAATGGATTAACAAAATCAACATTACAATTTTCTTTAAATGATTCACGCATCATGGTTTCCATAATGCTCATGATTTCATCTTGACTCATGAATGAGGTTTCGATATCTAACTGAGTAAATTCTGGTTGACGGTCGGCACGCAAATCTTCATCGCGGAAACAACGCACTACTTGATAGTAACGATCAAAACCACTCATCATTAAAAGTTGTTTAAACAACTGCGGTGACTGCGGTAACGCAAAAAATGAACCTGGCTGCGTTCGACTTGGCACTAAGTAGTCACGTGCACCTTCTGGTGTGGCCTTAGTAAGAATTGGTGTCTCAATATCTAAAAAACCGTTATCGTCTAAAAAGTTTCGAATACCGCTGGCAACTTTTGCTTTGGTACGAATACGCTCTTGCATGAATGGCCGACGTAAATCTACATATCGATATTTCAATCGATTTTCTTCATGCACATCATCATCGTCTAATTGGAATGGCGGTGTATCGGATTCATTTAAAACTTCTAAGGACTTTGCAAGTACTTCTATTTGCCCGGTAGGCAGATCTGAATTAATTGTACCTTCAGGTCGCATGCGCACACGGCCTTTAATATGCAACACAAATTCGTTACGAATTTGCTCGGCCAACGCGAATATTTCGGGAGTGTCTGGATCAAAAACGACTTGCAAGATGCCTTCTCGATCTCGAAGGTCAATAAAGATGACCCCACCGTGATCACGTCTCTTATTTACCCAACCGCAAGCAGATACTTCTTGATCGATCAGTTTTTCGGTGACCTGGCCACAATAATGACTTCTCATTCCTTACCTTATATATATGTATTACAAGCGGCGAATAGTACGTTTTGGAACTATTCTATGCAATATACGGGGCAACATAAGGCCTATGCAATATAGCTAATGATGGTCAGTCTGCAACCTATCTATGATTTGGCCTGCTATTTGGTCTTTTTTGATTTGGCTTTAGGCTTATCTGCTGTGGCTTTTTTATCTGTCGCCTTGCTATCCGTTTTTGATTTACTATCTTTTGACTTGCTATCACTAGCATCGGATTTCTTTTTGCCTTCCTTTTGGCTTTCTTTTTGGCTTTCCTTTTGAGAATCGTCCGAGGCAAGATTGCGCTTTTTGTCATTGTCTGTTTTGAAATCGGTCTCATACCAACCTGTGCCACTCAACCTGAAACTCGGCGCAGAAACTAATTTCTTAAGCTTTGGTTTTCCGCATTCGGGACACTTCTTTAATAGAGGGTCACTTATCTTTTGCAGGGCCTCATGAACAGCCTCACATACTTGGCATTGATATTCGTAAATTGGCATAAGTGGGATATTTTAAAAAATCTGTGGCAATAGCTCGACAATTGCTTAAAACTTGGAAACCTGATTGCTTTATTATATTGATCTATACAATCAAATTTAATCTTAGTCTATTTTAGACCAACTAAATATAACCGGATTTATACAGGAGAAAAAGCCGTAATGGGTACGAATCAGACCGTTATCTATTTCAATCCTCAATGCTCGAAATGTCGTATGACGTTAGAGCTATTGAATGAAAAAGAGACAGAACCTGAAGTTGTCGAATACCTACAATCGACCCCTTCAAAAGCAGAACTCACAGAGATTCTCACTAAACTAGGCATATCTGCTGACCAATTACTTAGGAAGCACGAAGGTGCTTATCAAGAAGCCGGTTTAAGTGACACCTCTTCTGAGGAGGATATCCTCAATGCCATGATGAAGTTTCCAATACTAATTGAACGCCCTATCGTGGTTCACAATGACAAAGCTGCAATTGGTAGGCCTCCTGAAAATATTCTGGATATTTTATAATGAAAAATATTTTAGTCTTATATTATTCACGCTACGGTGCCACCAAAGATATGGCACAGCATATTGCGAGAGGCGTGAACTCTGTAGAAGGTACAGAGGCTAAACTTCGCACCGTAGCACCTGTCTCTACTACCTGTGAAGCTATTGATGACAGCATTCCAGAAGAAGGACACCCCTATGCCGAACCTACTGATCTTGAGCAATGCAATGGTTTACTGATGGGGAGTCCAACTCGATTTGGAAATATGGCCGCACCGCTTAAATACTTTTTGGATAGCTCCAGCCCGCAATGGTTATCCGGTGCACTGATTGATAAACCTGCGGGATTGTTTACCTCTACTTCAAGCTTACACGGCGGACAAGAAACCACTCTGCTCTCTATGATGTTGCCCTTATTACATCATGGCATGATGATTGTCGGCATTCCTTATAGTGAAAGTGAATTACTCAGCACTAATACCGGTGGCACCCCCTATGGAGCAAGCCATTTAGCAGGGCCTGAAAGTAAAAACAAACTTAGTGAAGAAGAAAAGAAATTGTGTTTTGCACTGGGCAAACGAGTCGCCACTTTATCGCTTTAATTAATATTTAAAACTGATTTTACAAAAGGCACGGTAACCTTTTTTTGCTGAATTAAAGACGCTTCGTCAAGCTTATCTAGCAATCCTATAAGTTTGCTTAAGTCGCGTGGAAAACGCTTAAGCAAGAAACTACATACTTCATCTGATACTTCTAAACCACGTACTTTTGCATGTTCTTGAATCGCGCAACTTTTCTCATCATCTTCTAGTAAGTCTAGTTTATACACTGGACCCCACACTAGTCTTGAAGCTAAGTCTGGAAATGAAACCATAGCTTCGTGCGGATTATGTGCTGCAGTCATCACAGTACTTTTATTATTTGTACGCAGTTCGTTTATTAATAAAAATAATTGTCGATCCCATTCTTTATCACCTAATACAGCATCTATATCATCTATACACAAAACATCTAATTGCTGCATATCATTTAAGATAGTTGCCTGTTGATTAACCAGCTCCTTCATGGGTAAATAAATTACATTTTGCTCAGTGCTGACAAGTTGGTTACAAATTGCTTGAAGTAGATGTGTTTTCCCCGTACCAACCGATCCCCACAGAAAGTATTGGCGAGGTTCAGATAATGATTCTTGCGCTAATTGCTTTAGAACAGACAGAAGTTGACTATCGCTGGTGTCGATAAAGGTTTCAAAGGTTGCAAATTTTGGCAGTGCAATATCAAGTGAATATTGCATTGGCATCTGTAGACAGGAAGTTGTCATTCAAATTTGTAAAAAACTAAAAGCTTACGCTTGCTTACTGGATTGTTTAGATGCTCTTCTTGAGCGCTCTTCAACTAGATAGTCGTACCCACTTGCAATAGTCGTAAACAGAGTTAGCCCAACAAGCGTTTGAATAATAATCATTGGAAAAATATTTATTTGACTATAAATAACCGCAAGTACCAATAGGATTTGCACAAAAGTATTGAATTTACTGATAAGGCTCGGCTCAATTTCTAAACGTCTAGTCATCGATACATAGGAGACCGCACCGGAAAGCAACGCAACATCGCGCATAATGACAATTAATACCAACCAATGAGGCAGAAGATTTAATGCGCCCAAGGCTATGTAGGAGCTAATAAGCATTACCTTATCAGCTGCAGGATCTAGATATGATCCCAGAGTAGTCTTCCAATTAAAGGATCTTGCCAAGTATCCATCCAAGGCATCAGACAGACCCATCAATAAAAATAGCAATAAAGCGTTATTGAATTGGTTATCAAATAACCACCACACCAGCAGAGGCACCGCCGCGAAGCGTACCAAAGTAATCAGGTTTGGTATAAATCTCCAATAAGACATGTTATGTCTCAACTCCACTCGTAAAACAATGCATTGGGTAATACAATCCGCGCTTATACACAATTGAAAATGCTTTTTATTATTGTCATTCTGATGGTATAAGTAACCGAATAACGAAGCAATGGTAATTCTAAGCGACTCTATGCTGACATTAAACATCTAATTCGTATTCAATAATTTCAATTAGTTACAACACACACTTAAGCAAATAAATACATGGGTCTTAGCTACAAAAACGCTGGTGTCGATATCGATGCTGGAAATAAACTCGTTGATCTCATTAAACCGGCGATACGTTCTACGCACCGACCTGAGGTTATGTCGAGCATAGGTGGCTTTGGCGGCCTATTTGCACTTCAAAAAGATAAATACCAGGAACCTATTTTAGTCTCTGGAACGGATGGTGTAGGCACGAAATTACGCCTAGCCCAACAACTTAAGCAACACACAACCATTGGTATCGATTTGGTCGCAATGTGTGTAAATGACGTCATCGTGCAAGGTGCAGAACCTCTGTTCTTCTTAGACTACTTTGCGACCGGCAAATTATCTGTTGATGAAGCTAGAGTCGTTGTCGAAGGCATTGCTGAAGGTTGTCGACAGTCGGGGGCCGCATTGATTGGTGGCGAAACTGCTGAGATGCCTGGCATGTATGATGCAGGTGAATATGACCTAGCTGGATTTTGCGTTGGAGTTGTAGAACGCAGCAAGTTGATTGATGGCAGCAAAATCAATGATGGTGATGTAATTATTGGCCTTCCCTCTAGCGGTATTCACTCCAATGGATTTTCTCTTGTAAACAAGATCGTCGAAACTACAAATACTTCACTAGATGAAATGATTGATGGTAAAAACTTAGGTGAATTACTCTTACAGCCCACCATTATTTATACCAATGTCGTTTTATCCCTAATTGATAAGTTTGATATTCATGGCTTATGTCATATAACGGGTGGTGGACTAACAGAAAATGTTCCACGAGTAATGCCTGATGGCTTTCTTGCAGAAATTGATACCAATAGCTGGAAACGTCCTACTGTATTTGATTGGCTACAAAAAATGGGTCTGGTTGATAACGAAGAAATGCTACGAGTTTTTAACTGTGGCATAGGCATGTTGGTTGTATTACCTGAAGACCAAGCAAAAGAAGCCATTAAGCTCAGTGAAGAAAGCAGTCACCAGGCTATGAAAATTGGCGAAATTAAAAAGTCGTCTTCAGATCAAAAAGTTTCTCTGTAATAAATCTGTGTCAAAAGCCGAACCAGATCAAACATGCAAAATAGCTGTTCTAATTTCTGGCGGTGGCAGCAACTTACAATCGATTATTGATCATATTGATCAACGCAATATAAATGCCAGCATTGCTTGCGTAATAAGCAATAACCCTGATGTTTATGGATTGGTACGCGCACAACAAGCAAATATCCCCACCCATATCATTGAGCATAGTAAACATGACTCACGCGAAGCCTTTGATGTGGAACTCGTTAGAACTCTAGAGGTCTATAATATTAAGCTAATCATTTTGGCGGGATTTATGCGTGTACTCAGCCCAACTTTTATTAATGAATACCCAAATAATATATTGAATATTCATCCCTCCCTATTACCCAAATATCCAGGGTTACACACTCATGTTCGCGCCTTAAAAGCCGGAGAAAACGAACATGGTTGTTCAGTACATTTTGTTACTGCTGAATTAGATGATGGGCCTTTAATAATTCAAGCAAAGGTACCTGTAGAAAAGACAGATAGTGCAGAATCTTTAGCAGCACGCGTATTGGAGAAAGAACACATCATTTACCCGCTCGCCGTGAAATGGTTTTGCGATAAACACCTAGAGCTTAAAGCGGGGAAAGTTCACGTTGACAATTTACCGCTCAAACAAACCCTATTGCTTTCCCCTGAATATGAAGCCTTATTGAAATAGAAGATTCACAATGGAAAAAATAATTCTTACATTCATTGCTGTATATATCTTGGCTCAACCAGCTTGGAGTAATCCGACATCGGTGCTCAACGAAAGCAATCTACCACCAGAATTTGAAGCCACATATGATGTTCATAAAGGGTCCATGCGTGTTGGTAAAATGAATGTTAGCCTGAAAAAAGTTGGTGACGAACTAATTTATGAATCGATTACCAAACCTGTAGGCATGGCAGCACTATTTCTTGGCGATCAGGTCGTAACTGATCGTGCGATTTTAAAATTAATCGACAATAACTACCATACGGTTGAATTCACCCATGTTATGAAAAATAGCGATAAAGATCGAAACGAACATTACGTTTTTGATTGGAATAACAACAAAGTTGCAGTTAAATACAAAGGCAGAAATGATGAATTAGATGCCCCTGAATACACCTTTGATAACTACTCTGCTCAATTATTATTGATGCGTGAACCAGATGCAGATGTGTCTACCAATATCTATTCAGTAATTTCTAAAGGCAGAATTAAAGAATATAAATATCAACTAGAAAGTACTGAATTAATTGAAACAAAAATCGGAAAATTTAACGCAAATAAATATGTGCGCAAAAAAGATAATGACAAAAAAACCACTTACCTAGGATGGTACGCAGAAGAACTTAATTATATACCGGTAAAGTTGGATAAATTTGAAAATGAAAAATTAGATGTCTCTATTCGAATCACAAGCGTTAAATGGTTAAATGAAGAATCTTCAAATTAATTATCTATCTAGCTGCCTGCAACCATCATGTTGTCGACTAAAAGTGACGGTGTAATTATATTGCTACGTCGATCTATATCATTACCAACTTCAACAATACTTTGATACATATCCTTTAAATTTCCAGCAATGGTAATCTCATCTACTGGATATTGTATTTCACCATCCTCAACCCAATAACCTACGGCTCCACGCGAATAATCACCCGTTACCGTATTTACTCCATGGCCAATCAACTCTGTTATTAACAACCCTTTTTGCATTTGATTAACCAGTTGATCTAAATTTTTCTTGCCTGCTTGCAGCTCTAAATTATGCACTCCACCTGCATTGCCGGTAGTATGCATGGCTAGCTTTCTAGCTGAATAGCTACTTAAGACATAGCCTTTCAACACACCACTTTCAACTAACGTGCGTGCTTTTGTTGCTACTCCTTCCATATCAAATGAGCTACTACCAAAACCACTTCTAATAAATGGATCTTCAGTGATGGTAATGGAATCAGAAAAAACCTGCTTATCTAGGTGATCAATCAAAAATGAGGCTTTGCGGTATAAAGAGCTACCACTAACCGCTGAAATAAAATGCGATAACAATGATCGCGCCATATTAGCTTCAAAAATTACCGGTGTAGTTTGTGTAGATATTTTACGTGAGCCAAGTCGACTTACGGTTCTCTCTGCCGCTTTTTTGCCAATACTCTCCGCAGAATCTAGATGCTGTGGATCACGTGTAGTTGCATACCAATAATCTCTTTGCATATTGCCATCTTGTTCTGCAATGACAACACAAGACAAGTTGTGCCGGGTTGAGCTGTAACTACCTACAAAATTATGTGAATTCGCGTAAATCGTAGTGCCACGTGATGTAGTCAATGAAGCACCTTCAGAATTTGAAATTTTATCAACATCACGCGCGGCATTTTCGCACTCTATCGCCACCTCAAGTGCTTCTTCTGGTGATATACCCCAAGGATGATCAAGCTCTAAATCTTGCATCTCAGTCGCCATAAGCTTGGCATCCGCCAAACCTGCACAATCATCTTCTTCAGTAAAACTAGCAATATTACAGGCTGCTGTTACTGCATCTTTTATTGCTGAAGGCTCAAAATCAGTAGTGCTAGCACTACCTTTTTTCTGGCCCATATAAATAGTTATACCTAAGCCGCGATCATTGTGATGCTCCAATGTTTCTGCCTCACCCAAACGTGCGGTTACAGACAAACCATGCTCAACGTTTATACTTGCCTCAGCACTTGTTGCACCTTGTTGCTTAGCTTCAGCTAAACAAGATTGGACTAAGTCTTCTAATTTATCTTTTGTATATGGGGACGGTTGAACTTTCATTTAAGTAACTACAGTTAATTGTTATTTAGAGGTGCCGCCTACCGTAATGCCATCGATACGTAGAGTGGGCTGCCCAACCCCTACAGGCACACTTTGGCCTTCTTTACCGCAAGTACCTACGCCTTCATCAAGCTTTAGGTCGTTCCCTATCATGCTGACGCGCGTGAGAACGTCTGGTCCATCACCAATTAAGGTTGCGCCTTTAACTGGTTTTGTTACCTTACCTTTTTCAATTAAATAAGCTTCGGATGCAGAAAAAACAAATTTTCCAGAAGTAATATCTACTTGCCCTCCGCCAAAATTCACTGCATAAAAACCGGAATCAACAGAACTTATTATTTCACCAGGATCGTGTTCTCCAGCCAACATATAGGTATTGGTCATACGTGGCATAGGTAAATGTGCATAAGATTCACGCCTACCATTACCTGTTGGCTCGGTGTTTGAAAGCTTTGCATTAAGCTTATCTTGCATGAAGCCTTTCAATATTCCATCTTCTATTAATGTCGTACATTGTGTCGTTGTACCTTCATCATCGATACTTAGCGAACCTCTACGTTTTTCCAAGGTGCCGTCATCCACTACGGTTACACCTTTACTTGCTACTCGCTCGCCTATACGGCCACTAAATGCAGAAGTCTCTTTACGCGTGAAGTCTCCCTCTAAACCATGACCTATCGCTTCATGAAGCAATACACCTGGCCAACCTGGACCTAAGACGATATCCATTTCTCCCGCTGGTGCTTCGACAGCTTCTAAATTTAATAGCGCCATACGCACGGCTTCATGTACATATGAATGCGCATGATTTTCTTGAGTAAAAACGTCATAACCTACGCGGCCACCGCCACCGGCGCTACCCTGCTCCAAGCGACCATTATCTTCAACAATCACTGAAACATTTAATCTAACTAACGGCCTTATGTCTGCCGCCATTGAGCCATCACTATTTGCAACTAAAATTATCTCATGTGTACCTGCAATCGATGCCATCACTTGTTTAATACGGTCGTCTTGTTTGCGAGCTAAAGCATCGAGTGAGCGTAATAAATTAACTTTGTCAGCTTCAGTGATCGAATCTAATGGATTATCTGGCATGTAGAGTTGATTGCCAGAGTTAGATTTCCAAGTTTGCACTTGACCATTTTGATTTCCTCTAGCAATGGCACGCGCTGCTTTACAAGATTCTATTAAAGCTGGTAAAACAATTTCATCGGAGTAAGCGAATCCAGATTTATCACCTTTGATTGCACGTATCCCAACACCCTGACTTATATTGTAGCTGGCGTCTTTAACAATACCATCCTCTAATGACCACGCCTCATGCTTACGCATTTGAAAATAAATATCACCACTATCAGCTGATGAGTTTAATAATGTCGAAAAGGCTTGTGATAAATGAGATTCATCTAAGCCAGAAGGATCTAAGATGCTGCTTTTCGCAAGCTCTAGAGAATTGTGCATAATATATTTACTAAATTGAAAAGTTAAAAAACCATTTCATTATTTGTTATGAATTATTTTAAGTCATTCTTCTATGTTGAATGCACGGAAATGTTTTTCGTCTTGATTGCAAATAATCAAGATTAATTTCTGCAAGGGTAAAACCGGCACCATGTTCTATACGGTTTAATATCGCTCCCCAAGGATCAATGATCATACTATCACCATGGGTTGCACGACCATTTAAATGATAGCCACCCTGACCAGCTGCAACAATATACGTTAAGTTTTCAATTGCGCGCGCTCTAAGCAAACTTTCCCAATGCGCTTTACCGGTGGCAGCGGTAAATGCTGCAGGCAACACTATTAGCTCAGCACCAAGATCCAATAGACCTCTAAATAATTCTGGAAAACGCAAATCATAACAAACAGCCAAACCAATTTTTCCAAATGGTGAATCAACTACTTTTAAATCAAGACTGCCATATTCAATGGTTTCTGATTCGATATATTTTTCACCCGTATCCACTAAATCAACATCAAACATGTGTATCTTGTCATAACGCTCAACAAAATTTCCCTTATTGTCATAGACCAGACAAGCAGCAAGGATTTTATTTGGATCCTCACATTCCAAAGGTACCGTACCTCCCACTATCCATGCATTATGCTGCTTCGCTTGATCAGATAAAAACGTTTGAATAGGTCCATTACCGTGTGCTTCACGTACTGCTACTTTGTCACTTTCTTCAATGCCCATAATGGCAAAATTTTCTGGTAGTACAATGAGTTCAGCGCCTGCTACTGCTGCTTGAGAAATTAACCGACCGGCCTCATGTAGATTTGCATCCACATTAGGTCCAGATGCCATTTGGATTGCTGCTACTTTACTCAAAATACTTTAAAACCGATTTGCTAATGATTGATGCATTATCGCATAACCTGCCATTAATCCAGTCTATTAAAGTAGAGATATAAGCAAACCACTAATACAAATCTGTGAAAGACCTCTAGGGTTCTATTCGATTTGTATTTGGCTCTATTTGCGCAGGCGCTATTCGTGGTATTGAATCAGGTGACGGCTGGCCTTGAACTTGTGGGACAGATTTTTTTTCTGCAATTTTCTGAGCTATTGGCTCAATAACTGGCTCTTGCCAGCTACCCTTCATAGTGTATTTAACTTCAGTAACTTTATTCACATCCACACCAATTGATTTTGCAATTTTCTCACCGACGAGCACTCCTACTGCACCTAACGGCCCACCCACCGCTAAACCAATCCAGGGCAAGCCTCCACTAACATGAGGCGTCACGGTTACCACTTGGTCATAGTCTTGAGCTTCAATACCCGTACGGCCTTGAATTAATAAATCTGCTGAAGGTCCATTGATTTTTAAATTTTCGGTCGTTAAATTTGCATTTTCAAATTTTAAATCGCCACGTATTTTTTCAAATGCATATCCTTTCGAGAAAAAATCAGTAAAATCTAAAGACAAACGCTTTGATATTTCACCAAAATTGAATAAGCCGACTAATCGCCCTGCACCACCTGGCTCAACTGAAGAAATAGCGCCATCTTTAAATCTAAGATTTGCATCCCCAGTGACCGATTCTAATGAAAACTGGTATGGCGCTTTAGGCCATGTAAAATTAGCTACTACACCACCTTCTCCACCCGAAACTGAACTTCCAAAACCTAAACCTGCAAGTGAATTTTGCAAATTTTGTGAAACTAATCTTATAGTAAGTTTTGTTTCTTGCATATTCTCTGTATCAACTGCCCATATACCATTAGCAGAAACTTGTAACTCTCGACCACTACCTTGCAATGAATCTATCGTAAGCCCATTAGCCGATGGCTTTGTCTTTAAACTAACACCATTAAATACAGCATCCTTATACTCGAACTCTTTTGCATTAACGACTAGGGCAGGTAAAGTGCGTGGATCTAATTGAGTAGACTTCGATGATGGTAATATTTTTTGTTTAGATTTAAATCGCAAATAATCAAAGTTTGCAGTAGCTACACTGCCGCTTTTGGCGTCAATAGGATATTCAAATTTACCTTTAGCTACTGACGAGATAATATCGCCCACCCAGAACTGCGTGTTTTTTGTGGCATGAAAATCAACATTTTCTAGATTCAAGCCTCCTAGCATTGCACTATTAACAAATATATCAATCTCTTTAACTTCGATGGAATGATCTTCCTCAGATTGCATGAGCTCTCTCCAATCGGAAATATTAAAGTTATTCATCCTTCCTGAGATCTTTACACCCTCTTCAGGTAAATTAAACTGCTTATTGCCCATCCGCAGCTCCATGCTAGATAACTCGCTGGTATTTTTATCGATAATCGCCTGCATGAAAACTTGGTTTTCTAAACTAGCAAATATTTCGCTACTTAAGCCATGTGGATGCCTGGTTTGAATAGAAATATTTTTCGACTCATCAAATGCTTTTTTAAACGGCTCCGGAAGAAGTGTAGTCGCACCATACAAATCACTATCAATATTAACAAGCAATGTCTTGTCAGTATTGTTCTTACCAAAACGGGGAATATTAATTTGTGCCGAAACAGGCGCAATACCCTTAATATACTTATTAAACTTTGAATAATTGGATGAAAAATAAGTATCAAGATCAAAATCACCCGATACAGATAACAATGTGCGCCCACTATTTTCTTTTCTTGCATTAGCAATTATTGGTGCGCCATATAGCATTGCACTTAAGCCACTTCCTTCTGCACCACTCTTGTCAAAACTTAACTTTCCATTTAGATCTGTAAATGGAAGTGATAATGCATTTACCGTCAGACCAGCATTTACAAACTCGACGACACCTCCCACCAATATCTGCTTTTCTAACTTTTTAGTGAGCGTTAAAGAAAGGTCCAAATCAAGTTTAGTATTTCCGCTAGCAGTTATATGTTTTATTACCTTACTATCCTCTGGAAGGATAGAAGACTGTTGCAAGAATTGCAGTATATTACTGGCTGGCCCAGCTGCGTTACCATTAAGTATTAATCTTGGTAACTTTAAATCATTAATATATGCGTGCACTCGAGTTATTGATGAATCCAGTATCGTACCTTGCCTTGCACTTACTTCTAGGTAATTATTTTTAATTTCTAAATTAGCAATAATATCACTTGCTACCGGCCAATTTGGACGATAGGCCAATACACCATTTTCAATTTTTGCACTAATCTCAAACCTTCCAGGTTTATTTTTAAATGGAAAATTTTTCGGATTACCATGGAATAATAATTTTCCATCTTTAAGTGTTCCTTCTTCAATGCTTTCGCTTAACCATCTAGAAAGCTTTGGTTTCATTCTCTTATATGGGAAATATTGCTTAATCGTTTCAGCTTTTACATGAGGAACATTAATTTGAATATCTACATAAGGTTTATTTTCAATAATTTGCAAAATGCCTTGCAAATTTGCAACCATCTCATTCGATCCCACTATCAATTCTTGCATTGCCAGCAATACGTTGCCATCAATATGCTGCCAATGTACTGTCCCTCTTAGAATTTGATTATGCAGCGTCTGACTTAAAATTTTATCTATCTTTAAACCTAGGGAATCACAAGTTAAATTAATTTCACCCTTACGATGATCACCCATTACCTCTCCTACTATCGAAGTAACCGTAATGCCTTGCGCTGGAATAGAGATATTTGCTTGTTGTAATGATGATCTATAAGCATATTTTGTTAGTCGATTATTATTAAATTGCGCTGATAGTTGTGATGCATTCAATACACCATGAATTTCTATTTTATCTAGCACATCATTTAAGCGCTCAACAATAAATGGAAAATGTTGCAAGGTAGAAAGCAACTGATCTGTATCCATATAATCCAGTGCCGCTGATATAGTAAAATTTTGTTGGCCACAATCTACACAACTAAATTCATATTGTTTGCCAGGCCATTCATTTGTAGCTGTTTTAATACTTACATCATTTAATGCGAACCGCCAATCTTCTATATCTCCTTGAAACTTAAAACCTGTATCAATAGATATGATTTCTTCGTTTACAACAACATTTTTTATGGGCACCTCAATATCTTTATACACCAGATCATCCAGACCTAATCTACCAACAAATGTGCGCTGTTTTAAAGAATTAAAATTACCCCACACCTGAAAATCTGAAACACCATTGTGTATACCAACTTGAAGTTTTGGAAAAAAGTCATTCAACAGCTCTAAATTTATATTGTCGCCTTTACTATAAAGTTTGCCTTTTATGTTTTTAAAACCTTTATCCAAGTCTCGAATATCTGCACTTAAAATAAGCGAATCACCTAAAGTTTTCGGTAGCATGAACCTTGAAGAAACCTTAAAGTGATCGCCTGAAAACTTGAGCTCCACATCTACACGATCAAAAAAGTAGTCTAACTTTTTTACTTCATCAATGATTGAGATTGAACTATTTAATAAATTAATTTTTAGCTTATTACTCTGATTTAACTTTTTGCGTTCTGCCAATCTTTCGCTAATATCAATTCCATTTAATAGAATTCTTTCATCTTCTGTGCGAATCGCTTCAAGATTACCGCCCACAAATGTTAATTGATTAAGTATTACTTTACTTCTTGCGATACTTTTAAAGATATCGATTGAAATAATTGCTTTATCCACATTTAGAAGTTGATCATATCGATCATCATCTTCAAAAATAGATAAGTTCCGTGTTGTAATTTGTGGAGTAATACCGTGCCAATCAATTCGAATAGAATCTACATGCACAGGTTTACCTAATATTGATGAAATATTCTGTTGAATTTCCGGCAAATAATGTTGATAAATAGATGGATAACCACGCACGACACTCATGACAATCGCAAACAATATTAATATTGCAACTAGGATATACCAGCCGCTTAGGAATAATTTACGTAGCATAAAAATGACTTAGCGAAACAGATTAGTGACTACAAATAAGTTATAGGGGAACCACATCAAATTGCTCTTGAGAATAGAGTGATTCCACCTGCAGTTTAATGGTCTTGCCAATATAATCTTCCAATTCTGCCAGGCTTGTTGACTCCTCATCCAATAATAAATCCACTACTGGTTGAGACGCCAAAACCAGCAATTCGTTCGTCTCATATTGCCTTGCTTCACGCATAATTTCACGAAAAAGCTCAAAACAAACTGTCTCAGCTGTTTTAATATAGCCACGCCCTGAACAAGTTGCGCACGGTTCACACAGAATATGTTCCAGGCTCTCTCGTGTTCGTTTGCGCGTCATTTCAACTAAGCCTAAAGGTGAAACTTCGCATACTTGGCTTTTGGCACGATCCTTATCTAAGGATTTTTCAAATACACGTATGACTTGACGTTTATGTTCAACATCATCCATATCGATGAAGTCGATAATGATGATACCCCCAAGATTTCGTAATCTAAGTTGTCTTGCAATAGCTTGCGCTGCTTCAAGATTTGTTTTGTATATTGTCTCTTCTAAATTCCGATGCCCAACAAATCCACCTGTATTAATATCAATCGTTGTCATAGCTTCAGTCTGATCGAATATTAAATACCCTCCAGACTTAAGCGTTACTTTTCTATGTAGAGCTTTCTGCAATTCATCTTCAATTGAATATAGATCAAATATAGGCCGATTTCCTGAATACCTAGTCACACAATCAGATAGCTCTGGAACTAATTTTTCAGAAAACTCTTTTACAGTATCAAATGTTATGCGTGAATCTATTCTAATAATTTCAATATCATCTACCGAAAGATCTCTTAAGGTTCGCACTGCCAGAGGGAGATCGGAATACACCTCATCAACTGATGATGCTTTATTCACCTTATCGACAATCGTTGCCCAAAGATTAAGTAAGAACTTTAAATCTCTTCTTAATTCAGATTCGCCCACCCCTTCCGCTGCAGTACGCAGTATACATCCACAATTTGCATTAAGCTCATTAACTAAACTTTGTGTGGTAGTAGTCAATCGTTCACGCTCTTCTTCATCTTCTATGCGTGTTGAAAGGCGAACATCGTGTGAATAGGGCAATAACACCATATAGCGTGAAGGCAAGGTTATATTAGTAGTAAGGCGCGCACCTTTTGTTCCCAACTGATCTTTTACAACTTGCACTAACAGCTGCTGGCCTTCGTGCAACATTTTCGTAATATTATCGTTTTGTGACTGAAGGATTGTCTCATCCGGCTGGCTTATTTCCGCTTGTTGTCCTCGAGAACTTTTAGGCAGGAAAGCCACATCGGAACTATGTATAAAGGCCGCTTTGGTTAACCCAATATCAACAAAAGCTGCGTCCATACCTGGCATAACTCGATTCACACAACCTTTATATATATGTCCAACCAAGCCCTGCTTACTAACCCTTTCAACTTGCACTTCTTGTAATACCCCATTCTCTACGATCGCAACTCTAGTCTCCTGAGGGGTTACATTAATTAGAATTTCTTCACTCATTATTCATTGTACCCAGTCTTACTTAGACATCATCAAAATTATACAAATTAGATTGTTTTAGAAGGCGGCACAAATCCGACAACGGCAAACCTATAACATTGGTATAACTTCCAGATATATATTCAACAAATGAAGACGCTAAACCCTGAATGGCATATGCACCAGCCTTATCATAAGGTTCATCCGTTGAACAATAGGCATCTATTTCACCAATGGTAAGTTGTCTAAATTTAACTCTGGTTGCCACCATCACCTCATACTCATCATCTAGTGTTTTAAGACATAGTGCAGTTAACACTTCATGCTCAACTGCAGATAATTTTTGTAATATGTTTTTTGCGTGTTGAATATTTTCTGGCTTACCAATAATTTCCTCATGCAATGAAATAATAGTGTCGGCGGCCAAAACCACTTGATTAGTCGCGCACATTTCAAAAACCGCCAATGCTTTATTTCGCGCCATTCTGCATACATATTTTGTAGGTGTCTCGCCATTCATTACACCTTCATCGATATTTGGCGCAGATACACGATACTCTAGATTGAGTTTATTGATCAATGAATGCCGACGACTTGAGCCGGATGCAAGGATAAGCTCACGCATGAATTAATTATAAAGACTTATTCTCGATGATATGGATGGCCTTGGGTTATCGTCCACGCCCGATATAGTTGTTCTACCAACACCAAACGTACCAGCATATGTGGCATGGTTAATGAAGATAAAGACAATACCATGTCAACCCGATTAAGAAAGTCAGGTGTAAATCCGTCTGGCCCTCCTATATATATAGTGACTACTGGGGTATTTTGTAACCATGACGCTAACTTTGACGCCAAAACCGCTGTAGTCCATGTTTTCCCATGCTCATCTAAAGCGATGCGCAGACTATTATTAGGTGTATTTTTTAATAGCAAATCTTGTTCGCGTTCTTGAGCCTGTGGAATAGAGATATTCTTTACTCGCTTTGTTGTGGCAACCGTTACCAACTTAACCTTACATCCATGAGGCATCCGCAAAAGATACTCAGCCACTCCTGATTCAACCCATGCAGGTGATTTACCCCCTACAGCTAAAATATAGATCTGCACTATTTTATTAGTTAATTTCTATTAAGTTATCTGCTGAAAAACATCTAGATTACGAAACTTGTATTCGGTCTGTACTAATTTCCCATAGTTTTTCTAAACTATAAAACTCCCGTGTTTCTTCTAGCATAATGTGCACAATCACATCATATAAGTCCACTAGCACCCAAGAACGATCTTGCTCCACACCCAGCACACCCAAACTTTTACTTTTAACCTCTTTCACAACGTTGTCTGCTAAAGATTTCACATGTCGATCTGAAGTGCCAGTTACAACAATCATTGCATCAAACGCATCCGTTTTCCCTTGCGTGTCAATTACTGCAATATTAACACCCTTCATATTTTCAAGAGCGTTAACAGCAATTTTAACTGTGTCAGTATGTTTCATATATAATATTTATTTGTATAGTTTATTTCGGCGAATATAGTTCCAGACGTTACCCGGTAGCAAATACTTAGGTTGCTGCCCTTTGGAGATCATTCCTCTAATCATAGTCGACGAAATATCTATTTTCTCTATATCACTCGTATAGATTTTCCCGCTGGGTGTATTCGTTAATATTTTAAAATCATTAGTATTATTTTGCTCATAATACTCTTTCTCACATCCTAACCTTTGTAAATTATCTGGCGAACTATCTCGCGAACTCTCAGGCAGACTATAGCCAGGTCGTTGCATTAGCACTATATGGCAGAGTGATAATATTTCTTTATATCGATGCCATTTACAAAAGCTTAAAAAAGCATCTAATCCTAGGATCAATACTAGTGATTGCTGTTTACCATATTCCTCTCGCAACTCTTGCAAAGTATCAATTGTATATGACGGTGTTTTGCGCTTCAGCTCTCGATCATCTGCAATAAATCTTTCACTGCCACTGCAAACTAAATTTAACATCTGCCAACGGTGACTTGCACTTGCATGCACAGTTTTTTTATGTGGTGATAGTTGACAAGGGATAAAACGTATTATTTCAAAATCAAAACGTTCTATTAATGCTAATGCTGATTTGATATGACCGAAATGGATGGGATCAAAACTTCCACCAAAGATACCTAACATAAGAATCTCACAAATACAGGATCAAAGCTGCCGCGGTAAATACCTAACACACTCCTCCCTTATTAATGAGCGCATAGTAAAAAAAGTTATTCACGGATATTACCTTCCCCTAAAACGATAAACTTCTGAGTAGTCAGACCTTCAAGCCCTACCGGACCTCTAGCATGTAACTTATCCGTGCTGATACCAATTTCAGCACCCAAGCCATATTCAAAACCATCTGCAAAACGAGTCGAGGCATTTATCATTACTGAGCTAGAATCTACTTCACGTAAAAATTGCTGCGCGACTGTTTTGTTATTTGTGACAATTGAATCCGTATGATGAGAACCATACTTTTCAATATGCAACATCGCTTGAGAAACACCATCAACAACTTTAATTGCCAATACCGGCCCAAGATATTCTGTATACCAATCCTCATCAGTCGCAATTGAGATATTGCGGAGAATTTTGCGTGTTTCTTCACAACCTCTTAAATCAACATTTTTTTCAGTAAATTTTTTCTGCAAGCCAGGTAATATCTGTTGAGCTATATTTTTATCAAGCAACAATGTTTCCATTGCATTACAAACACCAAAACGTTGAGCTTTAGAATTAAATGCAATATTAGTTGCCATCTCTACATCCGCTTCTTCATGGATATATACATGACACACGCCATCTAAATGCTTAATTAATGGAATACGAGACTCTTGCATGATTTTTTCTATCAAACTCTTTCCGCCACGTGGGATGACTATATCTATATCATCATCCGCATGGAGTAATTCGGTTACTGCAGCTCTATCAGAAGTTGTAATAACTTGCACAATATCCTTAGAAAGTCCTGCTTTACTCAAACCTGTGTGAATACAATTTGCTATAGCCTGGTTTGAATTCAACGCCTCAGAACCGCCTCGCAATATGGTCACATTTCCTGACTTAATACATAATGCTGCCGCATCCGCTGTAACATTAGGGCGTGATTCATAAATAATAAGTATTACGCCTATTGGCACTCTCATCTTACCCACCTGAATACCACTGGGACGCGTTTCCAAATCGGTCGTTTCACCAACCGGATCTGCCAGTGTGCAGACTTGCATCAAGCCTTCAGCCATCGCGCTAATGCGCGCATCCGTTAATTCCAAACGATCGAGCAATGCACTATCTAGCCCACTTTTTTTTCCTGCTTGCAGATCAAGTTGGTTGTTTTGTTTTAATATTGCACTAGAACTCAAAACCTCATCCGCAATAAATTTCAATGCTTGATTTTTTGTTTCTGTACTCGCAGCAGCAATTTCAGCACGTACCGCAGCTGCCTGTAGAGTCACATTTTGAATGTAATCCTTAATTGATAATTGTTGCTTGTGCATTGCATTACTCATAGGTGCATATCTTTATTTTAAAGCCAATATTTATACTGAGTACCTTGTGGCGATACTCAATTGCAACAATTCTTGCCAAGGATCTCCGTAAGCACGACCCTTAATTACTCGATCCACTCGCGCGCATTGCTTCAACAAATCCGAGGTTTTAGATGCCAAATCTTGCCGACAAACACCAGTACTCTTTTGATGCAACATGCATAATGAACGCAAAGTATCTTGTTGTGTATTTTTTCGAATTTTAGAGTTTGATTCAGAAATATTAGAGGAAGTATTAGGTTTGCTCTCAACTAATTTTCTCACTTGCTCAGTAAGCCCCCACAATAACAATGGCGGCGCAACATCTTCTTTTTTAAGCCCTGCAATAATTCGAATAACTCTTGCCACATCACCTTTCAACACCACATCCATTAATTCATTCAACGAATAGTGACTACTATTCGTTAAAAGCGTGTGAACGCTTTTTAGATCTAAGTTTTTATCTTCACTTACGAGTGCTATTTTTTCAATTTCCTGCATTGCAGCAAGCAAGTTACCTTCAACCTGTTGCGTAATATACCCAACCACATCACTCGTTGCAGTTAGCCCTTTTGCACGTAGCTTTTGTTGAATCCAGTTGCGTGTTTCTATTTCATTTAATGGCCAAACGCGAAGTACACCGCCTATTTTTTCTATAGCCTTAACCCAAGCAGAATTAATTCCACTGCGGTCCAATCTGGGTACCTGCACAAGCAACATAACATCTTCATGTAAGTTTTCGATAAAATTGATTATTGCCTTCGAACCTGTTGCACCGGGCTTACCATTTACTATGCGTAAATCGATCAAAGTGCGCTCACCAAATAATGACATATTATTTTGTTCATGCTGCAGCTCAGACCAATCGAATCCTGTTTCTACAGTCAGTATCTTACGTTCTGAAAAACCAAGATCTTTTGCACGTGCGCGAAACATATCGCAGGCCAACATACTCTGATAAGGCTCATCACCACTAACCAGCAAAGGGAATATAGAGGATCGAGCTAACTTATCTTTTAAATGTGAAAAGCGAATTTGCATATGCGGTGGGCTTACAGGGTTGTTGAAATATTCATATTTAGCACAGGGTACATGATAGCCGATGAACGGCACAATGCCTTAGATTAAGCGATTGCCAATTAACATTATATTTAAGTGTAATACCCTACACTATTTCTTAGAAAAATATAGATATTCACCTGAAAATTACCTCTAAATGCCTGAACAGAACCACCAAGAAATTTTTGATAATGAAGGCCATATCAACTACGACAAAGTGGTTGAAATCGTTCATCTCAATTTAAAGAACTTTCTCAACGCAGTATTAGAAGAGAGTTTCGAATTAGCAAAGGACCCTAGCTATCGAGCCCAAATTAATGAAACCAACAGCAAAGTGCGCGATCAAGCATTGGACGCTTATATTGAAAGAAAGCATATTGTAGCTTCAGAATTTTATGTTGAATTAGAGTCGCAATTTTATACCTCTGGTGCAGAAGTTAAACGCTCAAAAACTACTGGTCAAGCTGATACCCATAGTATGGATACAGATTTGATTGAACTAACTCTTGCAATTGATCAACTTATCGATCGCAGTGTTGAAAGACACGCTGATCTGATTGAAATACTAACATTGCAACTAGAAGAATTATCCTTTATTTGTCATCAAGATTTTAATACTTACTGTCTTCAACCTCAGGACTATTATAAATTAATTCAAAACTGTATCTCACCATTAAATATCTCTGTAGATGGAAAAATTCTTATCAGTAAGTTGTTATATCAAAATATTTCACCAAATTTAAACGATTTTTATTCGGCAATGCACAATTTTTTATTAGACGTTGATATCAATCCAGCTGAAGACTCTAAAAACAAGAAAGATAAGCAAGATGATGCAAATGCTGTCCTCGATGATGACCCATCAAACTCATCGATTATGAGCATGTCCACGGGGCAATTTTTTGCCCCTGTAGAACAAGAGACATGGCAGCAGGAATATGAAACGAACACTGATTATGTAGGCAAGCAGTTAAACAGCACGCCTGAAATTATTGATGAAATTGCAATGGATGTATATGGTGCTGGTCAAACAGGCTTAGACGAAACAACAGTTAGTTTACTCCTACAACCATACAGTCCAAACACTCAATCAAATTCATCCCCTGCACAAAGAAGACAATTTGTACGAGCCTTATCCAGTGTGCAACGAGTCGAAGCGGCAAACAACGCTATTTTCCAAGCCAAGCAAATTAAAACTGCTGTACGAAGAACACTACACGAAAAAGGTGCATTAGATGCTATTGAAATAGTAGCCAATGAAGAAAAAGTCATTGACTTCGTTAGCAATATCTTCCAGGTAATTCTTGAAGATAATTCTATATGTGATGCCATAAAAGCTATCCTAGCAAGATTGCAGATATCTACTATCAAGCTTGCATTAATTGACTTCACTTTTTTCCAAAATGCAAAACATCCTGCAAGATTGCTACTTAATAAATTAACATCGATTGGAATAAGCGCTAGTGGTGATGAAAAATCACTATTTAAAAGGCTTACCACTATTGTCAGAAGCATTACTGAAGGTTTTGACACTGATGTGCAAATTTTTGAGCTGGCCCTATCTGAAATTCAACAAATTGACACAGCTTCACTAGAGCAACAAGCAGTTAATGAAGAAACGGGGCTGAATAAGCATAAACTCAAGTCTCAACGATCTGCAGCAAAACGCGTTGTTATCCATACAATCAAGAAACTTACTAAAAACAAAGAAATAGCCAATCAAGTTCTTGAATTTTGCTTAAAGTGCTGGGCACCCCATATGGCATATGTATATATGACCCACGGCAGGTCTGCAAAGCAATGGCGTAACTCCGTACGCACTTTACGCAGAATAATTGAAGTCTCTCAGGGCACACATTCACTTCATGATGTAAGCCAATACATCCAACACCCTAATGAGTTCTTTGAAAACATTCGCATTGAACTTGAGTACTTCACTAATCGCAACGACGAATTCGAAGATATTTTAGAAGAAACTGAAGTTTGGTATTTAACCTATTTGCGAAAAATAGAGCAAGAAACAAATAAAATAGAAAATAATTCTTCTGAGCAAGACGTAAAAATTAATGAGTCTAATGAAACACAAGATAATGTAATTCATTTATTTAAAAACCTTTCTCCCATCTCAGCGCCTGAAACAGCTTCAATTGAGGCCGAACAAACTGACCAAGCTACTGAATGTAATCATGCAGATGACGACCCTATTGTTAGTCATGAAGAGCCTTTGTCTGAATCTGCCGATAGTATAGCCCCACATTCAGATGAGCCAACGATAGCAACTAATGTGAGACAAGATATTGAAAAAGTTGATGAGATTGAAGAAAAACAAGATTTAGCGAGCGAGCTAGATTCAGAAGAAGAATTTGACGAAAATGATATAGAAGTAGAACCTGATCTTAATGTTGTTGAACACCTACCAGATAGTATTGTCCCTGGAGTATGGTTAGAAGTATATCAAGGGGAAGATAAAGCAAAACGTCGCTTAAAATTCTCTAAAGCAATCATAGAAACAAATTATTTAGTATTCAGTGATCGGTCAGGTGACTATAGTATAGAAATTGATTTGCAAACATTCTTAGATGATCTATCTACTGGAAGAAGCAGCTTAATAAGCGAAAGCAATCGTTTTGATCTTGCCTTAAGCTCTGTCATAAGCAATATTCGCTCTAGCCAAGACAATATCAACAGAAAGTAGTTTTATATATTACATTTATACTCAGACAATCGCTGTTAAATAACTAATCGTTTCTGCTAAGCTTTACATCGCTTAACACTCGAACTCTTATGAAATGACTATCAACCGAATTGGTCTTATCGGACTAGGTATCATGGGTAAACCCATGGCCAATAACTTACTTCAAGCCAATCATAATTTAGGCTTGTATGCTCGAAATCCCAAATCACTGCAAACTTTTTCTGCTAATAATATTGAGATATACAACAGCCCTGCTGAACTAGCCCAGCATTGCGACATTACCATTACCATGGTTGCAGATAGCCCTGATGTTGTTGAAATCGTCACAGGGGAAAAAGGAATCATTCGCGGCGCAAAACCCAGGCACCTGGTGCTTGATATGAGCACTATTTCGCCCGAAGTAACTCGCTCATTAGCACAAGATCTTGCATCTAAAGATATCGACATGCTGGATGCACCTGTCTCAGGCGGCGAACAAGGCGCTATTGATGGCACACTTTCCATTATGGTTGGCGGCAATGCTGATGCCTTTAACTATGCCTATCCAGTGCTTCAACTTTTAGGTAAAAACATTGTGCATATCGGCAGCCATGGGGCAGGACAAGTCTCGAAAGCTTGCAATCAAATTTTAGCTGCACAAACCGTAGCGGCAGTTGGCGAAGCATTTTTATTAGCGAAATCCTCTGGAGTAGACCCAAGCAAAGTAAGAGACGCGCTACTCGGCGGTTTTGCTAACAGCAAAGTTCTTGAACTGCATGGGCAACGCATATTAGACAACAACTATAAACCGGGTTTTAAAGCAGAGTTGCATTTTAAAGATATAAGCATTGCCCTAAAAAGCGCACAAGAAAACAATATTGTCATGCCTGGCACAGAGAGAGTAGAAAAATACTTAAGGAAACTTGTAGAACAAGGAGACGGAGAACTGGATTCTGCTGCTATTGGGAAAATAGTTCTAGACCAAATCAGTTAGATAGTTCATATCCCCAACTGAACACTTTAGCTAAATTAAATAGTTTGAAGTCGATAGACGATTAACTTTGCGGCATCCTTGCGCATTTCATCAAACAACTCTTGCTCTTCTTCATTGGTACCCAGCAAGTCACTTTTATCAAACACGAAATCACGATTCAGATCTATAGTTTGTTGGCCCAGCAAAATGGTATTGTCTTGCCTCTTAACATCAAATGTAATTCGCAACAACAGTTCAAACTCACGCGCTTTACCATCATTATCTACAGTGAGAACAACTTTTTCTGTTTCCTCATTAAGTATATGTAGTAACGCAGTTGCACTATCAATACCTACAATATTTATTTGGTTAGCTCTAAGATTCTTATCTAACAATCGTAATAATTCTTTACTGGAGGATGCACTTTTTATATGTGTGTGACTCAACTCACTAGCAAACTCACCCTCACCCGCCAGATGAAATCCACACCCAGAAATCATGCATATGGTAAGAAGAATTAGTAAAATTTTATTCATATTCATTTAACTACGATATTTACCAGACGACCAGGTACAATAATTACTTTAGCTATATTTTTATCTTCGATAAACTTTTTCACATTATCATCATCTAAGGCGGCAGCTTCTATTTGTTGTTTTTCAGCTTCCGCTGCAATGGTAATCGTAGCACGCTTTTTACCATTCACTTGAATCACAAGATCAATACTATCTTTTTTTAATGCATTCAGGTCTACGCCAGGCCATTGCGTCTTATATACAGCTTGTACATTTCCTAACCGTTGCCACATTGCATGACAAACATGAGGTAAAATTGGTGCCAACATAAGAACAATTGCCTCTAAAGCTTCTTGGCATACCGCCTTTCCTTGAGCAGAAGTATCTTCAAAACTCTGTAATTGATTTGTTAATTCCATATTTGCGGCAATAGCGGTATTAAAGGTAAAACGCCGACCCATATCATCAGTCACTTTCTTGATCGTTTCATGCAACTTGCGACGCAAGTTACTTTGGCTTTCATTTAAGTCATTTAAATTTACAGAGACTTTATCTTGCTCATTATCTGCGTAATCTTCTACCAATCGCCATAACTTATTTATAAATCGAAACGAGCCCTCAACCGCAGTATCTGACCACTCAAGAGAATGCTCAGGTGGTGCTGCAAACATTACAAATAGTCGCACTGTATCTGCGCCATATTTATTAATTAACTCTTCAGGGTCTACCGTGTTGCCTTTAGACTTAGACATTTTCGCACCATCTTTTAATACCATGCCTTGTGTTAAAAGATTTTCAAATGGTTCATCACATTTATATAAGCCTTCGTCTCGCATGAGCTTATTAAAGAATCTAGCATATAATAAATGTAATACTGCATGTTCAATACCCCCTATGTATTGATCTACTGGCATCCAGTAATCGACACGCTCATCAAGCATCACCTCATCGTTATTAACACTACAATAACGCGCAAAATACCAACTTGATTCAAAAAAAGTATCAAAGGTATCGGTTTCTCTTTTTGCAGGACTAGCACAATTTGGACAGTTAACATTTATGAATTCTGCTAAATTGTTTAACGGTGAACTCGCACCATCAAAATCTATATTTTCTGGAAGCAAAACTGGAAGATCTTGTTCAGGCACGGGTACAGAACCACATTGTTCACAATGAATCACAGGTATGGGACAACCCCAGTAACGTTGTCGCGACACCCCCCAATCTCGTAAGCGATAGTTCACTTGCTTACTGCCTTTGCCTTGGCTTTCTAATTGTTCAGCAATTTTTTCGAAAGCTTGCAGAGAACTTAAACCATCGAATTGGGCTGAATTAATCAACCAACCTTTTTCAATAAAAGCATTCTTAGACACATCAACACTCAATGCATCTTTTTCTTCTGCTATAACCGGCTTGATAGGTAATTTATATTTAGTTGCAAACTCCCAATCACGTTGATCATGTGCTGGTACTGACATCACAGCACCCGAACCATATTCTGCAAGCACGAAGTTTGCGATCCAGACTGGAATTTTTTCACTTGTAATAGGATGTGTCGCAAGCAAACCAGTATCTATACCTCGCTTTTCTATAGTACTCATTTCAGCTTCTGATACTTTTGTTTGTTTGCAACTAAAAATGAATTCTGCAACTTCATTAGATTGCTCCGCCGCAAGCTTTGTAAGTTTATGTTCCGCTGCAATCGCCACATAAGTCACACCCATTAAGGTGTCAGGGCGGGTGGTATACACATCTATAGAATCTTGACCATCGCCATGCATATCTTCTATAGCAAAATTTATTTTCACTCCTTCTGAGCGACCCACCCAGTTATTTTGCATAACCTTTACTTGCTCAGGCCATCCTTCAAGCTTATCAAGATCTTTAATTAGCTCATCGGCATAAGCGGTTATTTTAAGAAACCATTGTTCAATTTCTTTTCGTTCAACTACAGCGCCAGAACGCCATCCACAACCATCAATAACTTGTTCATTTGCGAGCACTGTTTGATCAACCGGATCCCAATTCACAGTAGCTTTTTTCTTATATACCAGCCCCTTCTCAAATAACTTAGTGAAAAACCATTGTTCCCAGCGATAATATTTCGGATGACAAGTGGCTAATTCACGACTCCAATCATATGCAAAACCCAAGCGCTTAAGCTGGGAACGCATATAATCAATATTTTCATAGGTCCATTTAGCGGGTGGAACATTGTTTTTGATCGCAGCATTCTCAGCTGGTAGTCCAAACGCATCCCAACCCATGGGCTGAAGCACATTCTTACCTTGCATACGCTGGTAACGACTAATCACATCACCGATGGTGTAATTGCGTACATGCCCCATATGCAACCTGCCACTAGGATATGGAAACATTGCTAAACAATAAAATTTTTCTTTCTTATTGTCTTCAAGTGCTTTAAAGGCTTGAGTATTTTCCCAATAATCTTGAACAGAACGTTCAATTTCTTGTGGGTTATATGAATTTTGCATGCAGGTACAAGTCAGCGTTGCCAAAAGCTAGCAAGCATAACAGCTAGGATCGCTTCATCTCAATAAAAATACTAGAAAGTAAGCTTATAATTCAAAGATTAAATGAAGTACTTAACGACCATAATCATCATCATATCTTTCGATATCATCTTCACCTAAATAAGTACCAGATTGCACCTCGATGAGCTCCAGGGGAATTTTACCCGGGTTTTCCAATCTGTGCTTGGTGCCGATAGGTATGTAGGTGGACTCATTTTCGCTGAGTAAATATTCTTTTTCTCCGCAGGTGACTCGTGCAGTTCCTTTTACGACTATCCAATGCTCAGCTCGATGATGATGGCTTTGTAGGGATAATTTCTGTAACGGAGAAACCGTGATGCGCTTTACCTGGAATCGATCTTCAATATCAATGGTTTCATATGCACCCCAGGGGCGATAAACCTTGGGATGAATATCTACTTCGTCACGCTTCGCTTGCTGTAGTTTATTGACAATCTTCTTAACATCTTGAGCCCGATCTCGTGGTGTAACTAATACTGCATCAGCTGTTTCAACAATAACATGGTCTTGCATACCCACCGCTGCTACAAGTCGATTGCTTGCATGAATAAAACAACCATTGCAATCTTCTTCAACCACATCGCCAGAAGTAGCATTGTGGTTCTGGTCCTGCTCAAAAGATTCCCACAGCGCATGCCATGATCCAACATCGCTCCATCCACTTTCTAATGGCACTACAGCTGCCTTACTAGTTTTTTCCATTACTGCGTAATCAACTGAGATACTCGGCGCCTTAGAAAAAACTTGCTCGTCTAAACGAATAAAATCGAGATCTTTTTCACCACTTTCATAAGCCTGTTTACAGGTTGCATATATTTCAGGTTGGAATTGTTCGATCTCTTGCAAAAACATATCCGCACGAAATAGAAACATGCCGCTATTCCAAAGATAGTTACCACTCTCTATATACTTCTCAGCAGTTTTAAAATCTGGTTTCTCAACAAAGTCTGTCACAGAGAATGTATTATCTGTAACTTCCTCTGGCGCATGTTTTATATAGCCATAACCTGTTTCAACGCGAGATGGGACAACTCCAAATGTTACTAAATGATTTTCTGCAGCTCGATATGCTTGCTTCACAGCTGATGAGAATTTTTCTCCATCACCCAATATATGATCTGCAGGCAACACTAATAAATGCGCATCAGCTTGCTTATTTAAAGCATGTAATGCCGCAATGGTAATTGCAGGAGCGGTATTACGCCCAACAGGTTCCAAAATAATATCGGAGTTTTCGATATTTGATAAACGCGCTTGCTCAGCCGCCATAAACCGATGCTCATCATTGCAAATGGTTACAATATTCCCCACACCATCTAAATCCACGATTCGCTCAAGTGTAGATTGATATAAGCTTGTTTCACCTCTTAAAGGAATAAATTGCTTAGGATAGAGCTTTCTAGATAAAGGCCATAAACGTGAGCCAGTACCACCAGATAAAACCACTGGAATGAGAGAAGACAATGACTTAGACATACTTTATTAAGCTACAATATTTTTATAAATTTAATGTGTTCTAGTTAACCATCTTAAAATACCAAGACCCGCTAGACAGCTAAATACGATACTTACAATGCCCCAATTTCCCCAACGAGCATAGGGCGTGACGCCGCTATAAGGACTAATGGTTGCTCTTATCACATCATCTTGAAATTGTACTGATTTATTAACAATAATACCGTTCGGATTAATCACTGCAGATATCCCTGTATTAGTCGCACGTAATAAATATCTACCCGTCTCCACCGCTCTTGAGCGTGTTATTTCCAAATGTTGGTGCGGCGCTAGTGAATCTCCAAACCAGGCATCATTACTCACATTAACTAGAAATTTAGCTTCCGGCATCGCCTCAATCACTTGATTTCCGTATACCGCCTCATAGCAAATAGAGCTGCCCACCGGATAACCTTTTAATCGTACCAAAGGCCTGCCCTCACCACTCGAAATATCTGCCATCGGAATATCAATATAACGCTCTAAAAAAGTCAACACGCCGCGAAAAGGTAAATATTCTCCGAAAGGAACTAAGCGCTGCTTGCGATAAAAACTAAGTTCGCTCCCCAGCGTCATTACGCTATTGTATACATGCCCATTTGCGGGGTCGAAAGTAAACACTCCGATCAAGTAATCTATATTATTTTGATCAGCAGTTTTGCCCACTTTTTGAATAAAAGAATCTTTTACCATTGAATAATATGTTGGAATCGCGGTTTCTGGCCAAATGATAATATCGGCATCGAAATGTTTTTTACTCATTTGCAAATACTTTTCCATAATATAAGTGTGCTTACTTTGATCCCATTTCATCTCTTGGGAAATATTTCCTTGCACTAACACTACATCTAACTTTTCATCATCTGCGTGCGTCCATGCTATTTGATTTACAAAATATAACGATATTGCGATTACTATTATAGATAATGCAGAAAGTATCTTTTGTTTAAACTTAGCAAATAGAATTACAGCGACTAAGCATCCAAATAAAACACTTAGCCAACTTGCGCCATACGTTCCAAATACAGGCAATATACCTTGCAATGGTCCCGAATGATGCACATGCCCTATCAACAGCCATGGAAATCCGGTAAATATCCAGCTACGTATCCACTCAAAGCCTACCCATAAGCACGCAAAAGTCACAACTGTAGAAAAGCTAAAATGTTTTTTTGAATTCAGGTAAACCGTTAAACCTGCAGCACCTGCTGGAAATAAGGCTAGGACAATTACCATCAATCCAGCAAGAAACGCACTAAGTACTAATGGCGCATGACCAAACTCATGAATACTATTAAAAGTCCATGGCACACCAAAACCAAAAAAGAACAACCCAAAGATAAAACCAAATGTCGCAGCAATGCCAGCAGATTGGCGCGCGATCGCCACATACAAAACTACAGGACAAACAAACGTAAGCCACCCAATAGAAAATGGCGCATAGGCAAATACAAGAATCGCACCCGCTATAGAAACAAGTAAAGCTTTCAGACCCAATACTGACATTTATACTTAATCTTAGTGGCTTTTATTTAAATAAGCTTATTAAAATAATCGCTCAAGTACGATGAGAAACGTTTAGTAAATGTAACCTTCGCCTGTCTGCACGTAACACTTCAATCTCAAATTTATCAAACTCTATTTTTTCACCTTTTTTAGGCAAATGACCAAATTTACTCAGCACCAACCCACCAAATGTTTCAAAGTCATTATCACTGTATGCAGTTGAAAAAAACTCATTAAAGTCCTCTATTGGTGTCAAAGCTTTTATACCGTAGTGGCCTTTGGAATGCTCAAATATATAGCGTCCTTCTTCAATGTCATGCTCATCAGTAATTTCACCAACAATTTGTTCCAGCACATCCTCAATGGTAACCAGTCCTGAAATGCTGCTGTATTCATCTACAACAATGGCCATATGATTACGGCCGTCCTTAAATTCGCTTAACAAGGTGTTTACACGTTTTGATTCTGGCACGATTACCGCCGGCCTAAGCACATCATCCAAACTAAACTCTTCTTGTTTCCCATCAATAAAAAACCGCAGCAAGTCTTTAGCAAGTACAATCCCCAAAACCTCATCACGACTATCTCCCACAACAGGAAATCTTGAGTGCGCTGAATCAATAATAATTGGAAGCATATCTTGCAATGTTGCATCTTCACGAACCACCACCATATGTGACCGTGGAATCATAATATTTTTAACTTGAATTTTTGAAACTTGAAATGCACCTTCTATCATTTCAAGTGTATCTTTATTTAATACATTTTTAATTTCAGCATTGCGCAACAACTGAATGATGTGCTCACGACTCTGTGGAGTTCCGCTCAGAAGTAGCTTTACAGACGCAAGCAGACTTGGTCGCATCGTATTGTTATCACTATTACTCATCATGTTTTACTTATTGATATGGGTCTGGGATATTTAATTTTTGCAGTATCTCAATTTCTAAGGATTCCATCTCATCCGCAGCCTGCTCATCCTCATGATCATAGCCTTGTAAATGCAATATTCCATGCACTAATAAATGCGCCCAATGCGCACTCAACTGCTTTCCTTGCTGCTGTACCTCATCATCCACTACTGGTGCACATATTACGATATCACCAAGAAAGTTCATCTCTACTTGTGAGGGTATTTCTGCTGGGAATGACAGCACGTTGGTTGCTTTATCGATATGGCGATATTGATTATTAAGCGCTTTAGCTTCTGATTCATCCACAATACGAAGGCAAACATTTGTCTCAATATTTGTAGGCACTGTATTTGCCCAATACTCAAAGTCAGTTACATCAGGTATGCCTGTTTCTTGCGAAACAACTTGCACATCTAAATGGATGGTCATCGTTTTATTGTTGTCTACGCTTTCGTATGCTTAGCATAAGCTCGAATAATTTTTTTAACTAAAGGATGCCTTACAACATCTCGCGCCTGAAAGTTACAAAAAGAGATTCCTTCCGTATCATGTAAAATACGTATTACATGCTTAAGGCCAGATTCCTTAGTATTTGGTAAATCAATCTGAGTCACATCTCCAGTTACAATCGCTTTTGAACCAAAACCTATACGTGTAAGAAACATTTTCATTTGCTCTACAGTAGTATTTTGCGCTTCATCTAAAATAATAAAAGCATCGTTCAAAGTTCGTCCTCGCATGTAGGCTAAAGGCGCAATTTCAATCACATTTCTTTCGACCAGTTTACTTACTTTTTCAAAGCCCATCATTTCATAAAGCGCGTCATACATAGGTCTAAGATATGGATCTATTTTTTGCGCCAAATCACCAGGCAAAAAAACCTAAACGCTCACCGGCCTCTACCGCTGGCCGCACTAATACAAGCTTACGAATATTATCTCTTTCTAAAGCTTCAACTGCACAAGCCACTGCCAAATAAGTTTTACCTGTACCCGCAGGACCAACACCAAATACCAAATCTCGCTCTTCTATAGCACGGATATATCTTTCTTGATTATCGCCTCTCGCCTTAATGACACTACGCTTGGTATGCACCGCTGCACGATTATTACTTTGGCTTTGTTCAGCTATGTTTGCTAACTCCGACTCTTGTAAATATAGGTGTACATCTGACGAAGAAAGAGTGCTTTTTTTGGTTGAATCGTACAACTCTTTAAGTACTTCCGCAGCAGCATTACTCGATTTAGCATCGCCACGAATAGAGAAAGCATTACCTCGGTTGTTAATTTCCACACCAAGTCTGCTTTCAAGCTGATCAAGATGCTCGTTTAGCGGCCCGCAAAGGTTTGCAAGTCGTGGATTATCGACAGGCTCGAGCACGATATCTATCGAATAGATTTCAGCAGACAAGTACTACGCATCCTTATTGCAAGGTTTCAAGATAGCTGCCACGCAGAGAATTTGAGAAAATATCAGTAATATTAAGACGAACAAATTTACCAATAACTTCATCTGGTGCTTTAAAGTTCACCACGCGATTATTTTCTGTTCGACCAGAGAATTCTTGATCTGATTTTTTAGATAAACCTTCAACCAAAACCACCTGCTCAGTTCCAAGCATAGCCTTCGAGTATTTTGCAGCCATACTATTCACTAGTTGCTGAAATCGGTGCAATCTTTCTTTCTTAAGCTCAAGAGAAACATCATCTTCTAGTGAAGCCGCAGGAGTTCCTGGCCGACGGCTGTATATAAAACTATATGACTGATCAAAACCTATTTCTTCAACAAATTTCATAGTATCCTCAAATTCTTCATCGGTTTCGCCAGGGAAACCGATAATAAAATCAGACGAGATACTGACATCAGGTCGCTGTTTACGTAACTTTTTAATTATTGATTTGAACTCTAATGCAGTGTGCCCGCGCTTCATTGCCGCTAACACACGATCCGAACCACTTTGCACGGGTAAATGCACATGATTTACCAACTCTGGTACATCCCTATAGGCATCAATAAGATTGTCTGAAAATTCAATTGGGTGTGAACTGGTATATCGAATCCTTTCCACTCCCTCCACTTTACTTACAAAATAGATAAGCAATGAAAAATCTACAATATCGTTATTTTCGTCTAAGCCTCGATAACCATTTACGTTTTGACCTAACAGAGTAATTTCTCGCACTCCTTGACGAGCCAATTCTTCTATTTCTTTCATGACATCTACAAGAGGACGGCTAAACTCCTCCCCTCTTGTGTAAGGCACAACACAATACGTACAATATTTACTACAGCCTTCCATGATCGACACAAAAGCAGTTGGGCCATCCGCTCTTGGTTTAGGTAAACAATCAAATTTTTCAATTTCAGGAAATGAAATATCAACAATCGCTTTCTTACTAGCTTTTGCCTGATTAAATAACTCTGGTAATCTATGAATGGTCTGAGGACCAAATACAACGTCCACCTGTTGAGATCGTTTTGCTAATGCCTCGCCTTCTTGACTCGCAACACAACCACCTACGCCTATTAATAAGTTAGGGTTACTCTCTTTTAATTTACGCCATTGGCCTAACTGTGAAAACACTTTCTCTTGGGCCTTCTCACGTATAGAACAAGTATTAAGTAATAACACATCAGCTTCAGACGGATCCTGAGTAGTCTCCATACCACACTCATAATTAAGCACATCCAGCATTTTTTCTGAATCATACTCATTCATCTGGCAGCCTTGTGTTTTGATATAAACTTTTTGCATTCTTAGCTAATCCATTTAATAGGCATTCTTATGCGTAAATCCCTTAAAAATTGTAAGAAAAAGAATCTTCAGATCTAGCCATAGCGACCAATTTTCAATGTAGTATATATCGTATTCAACCCGTTTTTTCATTTTGTCTATAGTATTCGTTTCACCACGATAACCATTAACCTGAGCCCATCCCGTAATACCAGGCTTAACCTTATGGCGGAGCATATATTGATCAATTTTTTCTCTGTAATCCAAATTATGCTCAATAGCATGAGGTCGTGGTCCAACCAGCGACATTCTACCTTGCAGTACATTATATACTTGAGGCAATTCATCCATACTGGTTCGACGCAGAAACTTGCCAAGTCTTGTTACTCGATGATCATCAGACATTGCTTGTGTAACAATGCCACCATTTTCAGCATGAAGATGCATAGTCCTAAACTTATATACATTAATGACACGCCCATCCCAACCATGGCGTTTCTGCTTGAACAACATTGGACCCTTTGAAGTTACTTTCACAAGTATTCCGATTATTAGCATTATTGGAAAAAAAACAATAAATATAATAAGTGCTAAAATTCCATCTTCGATTACTTTAACAAACTTATTCATTCCAACCATCGGAGAGACCGACAAATTTATAACCGGATATCCAATCACTTCTGTAATGGAGTGATTAAAAAGATTTAATCCAAAAATATCCGGAACATATCTAATATCTACTGTACTCAGTCTCAATTCATTGAGAATGCGCATTACTGCTTCTTCTTCTTTTAATGGCATAACTATCCAGACCTGGTCAATATTATTTTCTTCAACATATTGAGCCATATTCTTGATTCCACCTAACACTGGATGTCCAACAACAGTATCCTCAGGATCAAAATCTTTTATAAACACACCCTTTAAGTTAAATCCCGCCCATATTTCTTTTTTAAATTTAGCTGCGATTTCTTCAGACAATTTATTATTGCCAACTAAAACTATATTGCGAATATTTAAACCTTTTTCACGCATCCAACCTAAAGCGTTTCTTGCAATTACGCGAGAGATGATTAAAACAATCCATGTCGAAACAGACCAACCAACCAACCATATGCGCGAATACTCTTCACTTGACTTAGTGAGAACTGAAATACCAAGCATTAATAGAACTACAACCAACCATGCAAAACTAAGTGTCCTTATTTCCTCAAATAATGATGCGCCTCTCCATGCTTGGTACAAAGAAAAATATGGGAATATTGTATAGACCAAAATGGCTGCAACAGCTAGAGCCGAAATATAAAATTTTGATAGAGGCCACTGACCAGGATAGATTGCAAATACAATCAAACCACAAGTTATAATCACCAACCAGTCTAACGACCGATGAATTAAATTAATTACATCAGAATGTCTATTCAACAACCCTCTACGCATAATGATTTCTAAGCAGAATATTAATTACGAATATAAAACATCATTATACTCAAAAATCGCCTGATAATTTTTGCCTTATCACCATAGCTATAAATCGAGAATTTAGTATTACATAGCGGCTAAACAGCCTTCGAGGCTCTTGCATTAAACGATATGCCCACTCTAACCCTAATTTTTGCAGCCAATTAGGAGCTCTTTTTTTGGTGCCAGCCAGGAACTCAATTACAGCTCCAACACCTACCATCACAGCACGAACTTCTTTAGCATTATCATGCATCCATTTTTCTTGCTTCGGGCAACCAAGTGCAACAAACAACACCTCAACACCTGAATCATTTATACCTGTCACTAGAGATTCAGTCTCTTGCTGTGACTGATCTCTAAATGGAGGGGAGTATGTGTATGGTATCTTCAAATTCTCATTATTCATTTTTAAATTTTCAACAGCTTCTATTAAAACCTTTGGCTCACCACCTAAAAACCCGATTCGCATCCCACTATTTGCTGCTTCTCTAATAATATTTATTGTAATATCGTAGCCTGTAATTCTCTGTTGCGTATAGATACCCAGCTTCCTAAGGACCCAAACAATCGGCATCCCATCAGGACAAATAATTGCTGCAGTATTAACTATATTTTTAAAATCTCTAGAATCCTGCGCCTCCATTAGCATATGAACATTTGCAGCACAAACATATCCATATTTTGAATTTTTAACTAATTGAACCACCTTTCGAACAACCTCTTCGATATTTATACAATCAATTCGAACACCCATTACATATTTACTGAGATTCTGTTCCATATAACTTAGCTAAATAATATTATCCAACTTTCTTGCTAACTTTTTTAGAATAATAATGAACTAACCCATGCACTTTTCTTTTCCCATAATACAAATATGAAGAATATAAAAATGATGCAAAAACATGAACCAGTCGAATTGGAAGCCATGCCATTAATCGTAAAAAATAAAAGTTTTTTATGCCAGCTTCATTTAAGTAACTACGAAGATCATTTGACTTGTTATCTTGGTGCATCCTAAACCCGGAGATAACAGTAGGAATGGTTTTCAGTGACGAATGTTTTGCGAAACAACGCCATAGGTAGTAGTCGCCAGCACTCTTAAAGGATGAAATTTGATTTAATTCTTGCTTACCCAATGATTGATATAATTCTTTGGAAAAAAAAGTACTTTCTTGTTGTATACAACCTAACGCCAAGTGATGAAAAAAACCTCTTTTGATTAGATATCTGGGGTACCAACGAATTTTACCCACAAAACTTAATTCCCCATGCTCACCCCAAAATCCCGGTATACCAGTCACCCAACTTACATTTTTAGATTTAAACTCATTTGCTACCACTTCTAAAGCCCATGGCATAAGTTTATCATCAGCATTAATCCAACAAAGTATCTCACCATGAGCTAACGCAAATCCTTTAAACAAGGCATCATACATACCATCATCAGGCTCACTTACCAAACAATTTATTGAGCTTTCAAATTTATTAATTATCTCAAGTGTTTTATCTGTAGAACTACCATCTATAATGATGTATTCATAGTTGTTATATGATTGTGCGACTACACTCCTTATCGTCTCCTCAATATATCGCTCGCCATTATATACAACTGTAATTATTGAAATTTTAGGGGAATCAGCATCTGCACTGTTTATTATCATATTTTCGCGGACATATAGTCTATAGGTATTTATATTTTGCTATATATAAAGAATTTTTTTTAATAACAGAATTTTCATCAATTTCATTACTTCAATCAACTTCTCATTATCACTAGAAAATAATTACAAAAACTTATTAATTAAATTACATATATAGGTGATCTGCTCAAAACTCAAACCAGGCCAACTAGGCAGGCTAACACCTTGTGCACTTATCCTTTCAGCAATAGGGTAATTTCCTTCTTTGCTTAAGTACATCGGCATTAAATGAATAGGCCTAAATACAGGCCGAGTCTCAACCTCATTATCTGCAAGATGGTTTCTTAATTTTTCAACTTTTCTAGCATCATTAACTAGCACGGTTACCAACCAGTAAGAATGAATAATATTTTTTGACTCTCTTTGAACCACAACTTTTTGCGCATCCAAACCTTTTTTATACCAACTAGCAAGCAATCTCTTTTTCTCACATATCTCACTTATCCTCTCTAATTGCGCCAAACCAATTGCCGCGCATAGATTTGTCATCCGATAGTTGTATCCAACAACATCATGCCAATAGTCCCCCTCCATACGAACCCCTTGAGTTTTAAACTGCACAGCTCGATCAAAAATATCTATATTTTGCGCAACAAGCATACCTCCTTCTCCAGTTGTAATTGTTTTATTGCCAAAAAAACTATAACAAGATACATCGGCCTGTCTTCCTACATGCTCACTGTGGTAATATGCGCCAAGTGCTTCTGCACAATCCTCTATTAAATAGATATTATTTTTTGTACATATATTTTTAATACTACCTATATCACACGGATGTCCATACAAGTGCACCGACATAATAGCTTTAGTATTGTCATTAACTTTTCTCTCGACATCTGCGACACTCATTTGCCATGTATCATCTTCAGAATCCACAAACACAGGTGTCGCACCAACATAGATAATTGCATTAACTGAAGCAATATACGTAAGTGTAGGTACAATTACCTCATCCCCTCTGCCAATTCCCAATGCTAATAAAGCCAGATGTAACGCAGTTGTCCCATTACATACTGTCGTGCAATTAGAAACACCAACAAATTTTGAAAAACTCTCTTCAAACCTATTTACAAACTTCCCCTTAGATGAAATCCACGTAGAATCGAATGCCTCCAATAGATAACCTCTTTCTAGATCAGATAAATATGGCTTGTAAAGTGGTATTTTATTCATTTTATTTTTCGTGGCTGAAAGAGCTTTTAGATATAGTCTTCATAAATAAACAAACCAGCAGCTTAGAATACAGTCCAGGTGCTCACATTTGATTTAACAATTTAAGGTAAATTATCTATACACAGATTTAAAAAAACATTTGAAAACAAGATTATTAATTTTCAACAAAAAGATTTTCCACCCTTCTTGTCTTCCCCGTTTCAAAATCATGCAATGCACATTCATTGATTTCTTTAAGCGCCTCTTTCTTACTTAGAAACGTCAACTTACCGCTCTTAGATCTTGATTCCCTTACATTGCACTTTACATAAGTATCAGAAACAGTTTTTGAATTAATAAATTTTGACATATCGTTTCTTACAAAGAATAAATTTGTGCCAACTGAATTAGAACCTACCAAAATATAACCTTTGTTTTCAGCCAACAACTGCAATGCTGAAATTGATGCACCATAATAGAGATTCGAGTAATGTGCGTTAGATCGCTCAAAATCTGATTTATATGGCACAGTAACCTTTAAATCTGGGCCAAATAGATTGTTATATTCACAAATCACAATGACTGGTGATATGCATTCTATAGCATCCCATACCCAGTAATCGTTACCGTCTATATCGATTGATAATAGACCAATATTAAAAGGGACATCTGTAGCTTCAATCACTTCATTTATATTCTCACGAGATATAAAGGAATGAATTGCATTAATTGAGTATTTCCAATAGGTCGCATCATCTTTAATCGACTGAATATCTTCCTTCGAAGCATCAATCAAGACACCTTCCCAATTGTTATTTTTTAACAAAAAACGAGTATTTGATTCTTTAATAGTCCTGCACACCAATTTCGATGAACACCTTATTTTTTATTGGAACATAATCTAGTAGATACTGAATTATCCCATCTTCACCCCATTGCGAAAATACTTTGAATTCCGCATTTTCTATTTCGTTGGACTTCATCATCTTGATTTGCCTCAGCTCAATCCTACCAATCGCAGTCTGCATCTCCTCCAACCTTCCTTCAAGATTCGTCAATTCAGCAGAATTCAAAAATACACTGCGAACTGCACGTAGTACTTTTTTTAAAATATCTTTGCTCATTTTTCCAACTTAATAAAAGAACTTTTTACATGCACTAGTATTATAATTTATTAAATAGATAATGCTCGACTTATACCAAAAGAACATAATTAAATGTCACACACACTAACAAGTTATGCTCGTTTAGCTTACTATTTACTATATTTACGATGAGCACTATATAATCATAATGGCATCCGGAAATAATCTATAAATATACTTCTTGTAGCTCCCGAGTTCTTATAAATTTTGCTGGAGAACCGTATACAACCATATTGTCACCAACATCTGATAGCACTAGCGATGACGCCCCTATTACTGAATTGCTGCCAATCTTGATATTATTAGAAATTGTTGCGCCAATACCGACAGCTGTGCAATCGCCTATAGATGTACACCCACCTGCAACTGAATTAGGCGCCAAACTTGAGAAATTACCAACGACTGAATCATGATCTATCGAACTATTTGTATTAACTATACAAAATTCTCCAATATTGCAATTTGGGTTTAACACACAACCTGCCATTACTACAGTCCCATGCCCTATTCTAGCGCCACTAGCTATCACCGCATCTGGATGAATGACAGTTATAAATTTTATATTTGAAACGCTCTGGTATATGTAATTAACCAATACTGATCGAGTATAGTTGTCGCCCACTGCGACACTAATACTATCAATATTCTTACTTTTTATGATTGACTTAAGATCCGTGTCTATGCCCAGAAAAGGAACACCTAAAATTGGCGGCCTTTCCAAGTCTCCATTTTTTTCAACATATCCAACAATATTTACTTCAGGATTTAATTTCAATGCGTCAATAACTGCAGAAGAATGCCCGCCGCCGCCTATAATTAATATGTTATTCATTATTCAAGCATCTCCAAATGTATAAATTAAAGATTACAAAGTAATGTGCCAGCGTTAAACTATTTGACTCAATAATTTAACAAAAGCTGTCACCCAGACCAACTCATATACTACTTATTCGCACTTTATTGATATTTTAGTGCCTGATAAGCTGCCCTCATCACTTTTTTCCCTAATTTTTCTGCTTGCTGATATCCATCATGTATTAATTTTTGTTTATCAACTACTACTGTTTCTTTTTCAAGAAGATCGCGCATCTTATTCGCTAAATCCTCAGAAGAATTCGACTTAAAAAAGATAACTCGCTCCCCCTCTATCTCCATGTTTACTGTTATGTCTGAAACAATTACATAAGCTCCAATAGACAACGCATCATAAACACTTCCGCCACCTGGGCCTCCTTCAAACAATGTTGGTTGTATTAGCGCAACACTTCTCTTGATAAAACCAATCTGCTCTAATTTATCTAGATGTCCTAAAAAATGAATATTTTTACTCATTCCCATATTACGTACTTCTCTTTGTACAGAATCATAATATCCAGCATCCCTATACTCATCCGGACTACCCGTGCAAACAATATGAATATTCCTACTCCCTTCTTGCAACAGTAAATTCAACGACTTGAATGCTGTAATATGCGACTTATGCATCCAAAATTGATTTGATATTATAAAATATTTATTACCATTACACGCCCATGACTCACTCACCTCTGATCCACATTCTAACCACACACTCTCTGGATTTGGGGAAAATGGCAATGCAATTATCTCAACAGCGTCAGTTTCATAATTTCTTTCTAGGTCTTCTTTAACAAACTGAGAATTCACGACAACCACGTTGGCACTGAATAGCATATCTTGAAATACTTGATCTCTACTGTCTCGCTCTTTATCTGTGAAATTATCCTTTAAATGCAAATGCTGTAAGTCGGGAATATATCCGACCCATGGTATATCAAAGTTTATTCCAAGGTTTTTAATAGAAGGAATTATTACATCAATATTTAATCTATGTGCCGTCTCTAATAAACATTTGTTTGAATATTTATAAGCAACCAAATTAACATTTTTAGATTTATCAAATAAACCACACGTCTGGTCTGGTGATAACATTTTAAAGGCTACTTTTTTCAAAGCTGTAAAATTAGTATTTTTAGATGAATAAATAAAACTAGCTCGCAATATACTAAGCTTACGCCTAGTCTGATAACCAACTCCACTTGGAACTAAAAGATAAATACTTATGTTGCACTCATTTTGAATAGACTCTAATGACCGAATTATTGATTTTATGAGATCAACCCCACCCCCCCATGTTATAAATCCATCTGCCAAAACACCAATATTCAAACACTTCTTGCTCCTCACATACTCAAACATACATACAGTCACTCTAAATGTTTAATTCTCATAACTACTCACCATATAATTCGGATATACTGCATATTGTTCAAATACAATACATCCTCACTCTTACCATAAAGTTAATAATGGCGAAATGCACAAGTACTTTCATATACTTAAAAAATAGCACTTGTCATTTTTTCCTCGCAACAAATATAACCCTATTTTCCTCTAATTTTTCTTCTAAAATCACTTCAGCTTGCAAATTTAGAGCTTCCCTAAACCAATCTACAGTATACCACGACGGTATTTCTTGCCCGCGCACACCATCCCACAAACCTAATGGCATAAATTCAATAAACGCCAAACTTGATGAGTACGAAAGAATTATTTCTAACACTCGATTAATAGAAAATTTTTGGCTTAAGAGCAAATGGTGTGTAACAGCCAACGAAATTACCGCATCCGATTTTAATCTTTCGTGCGGAGGGTCTCCATTATACGTTGTAAAAGGCGACACAAAGTTCGACAAGACCGGGGTTATTTTCTTTTTGCTTTTTTTGACTCTGTTATAAATTCCATCAACTGCCACCTCATCGCTATCAATACATACAACATTATTTACACAAGTTCTTTCTAACAATAACTCAGCAAATGCCCCTCTATTACACCCAAGATCTGTGATAGACTCTATTTCATACGAGTTGACCAACTCCAATATTCTTTCAAATCTTTTAGTTCTTAAAATATCACGCTCTTTGAAGTAAATATCATCATAATTAGACCATATCGTCTTTGATTTCTTCTTATTAATTTTATTTATCTTTTGTTTAAGCTTTGTGATCTGTTGTCTATGATTCGGCAGTATTCTTAGAGCATTTAAAACTGAAAAAATCTTTTTCCCATATTTTGGCATTTTTTCTTGTATTCTTTTTTCTGAAACACAAGCCATCTTGTTTCTAATAAATCGATTGTCCGCAACTTTTCTAACGTAATTGTTTTTGACTACTCTCGATATTGGATATCTATACTGCAAATACGAGTGATGCGGCATTAGTTCTACACCTAATTGAGCTCGCCTTGCCATAAATTCATTTCCAGTACTCCATACATACAATGGATAGTAATACCAACGAATAAACTCTTCATAGGCCAGCCAGCCAGAGCGTGCGGTATCCAGTTTTTCTAAGCTCCCCAAATCAACAAATTTCGGAATGCAATTATCAAATACAACATTAAAGCCATGACAGTCTTTTGTTTGAAAATTAAACTCCTGGGTAATCGAATTTATATTAAGCACCAATAAAGCCGCATCCTTAAGCATAGAGAAAGTCCATTCATACGGGTATGTTACATTTAAAATCTTTTCATGCTCTACAAGCAACTCATAATCATGTAGCTTATTATCTGAAATCCATGAATTAGGAAACATATCACAATCAATCAACTTGGATACCATATCACTGCTTAGAAGAGCCTTAATTTTATCTCCATAGCTATAATTAATTCCTCTAAATAATCGGCCTCTCCAGAGAAAAACATCCCCTACATCATCTACTGCAGATAAATTAGCAAATGAGATTTCATCAGAATCAATTTCTTTTGTCATTTTGTAATCGCGTTTAAAGTAAATGATTTTAAAAACATTTGAACAGACTCTGATGCTTTTGAATTAAACAATGGAGAGAAAATTGCACTTACAAACCACGACAATAACGAAGCAATCGCTGCACCGATTCCACCGTATGATGGTATTAATAATAAATTAAGTATAATATTTATTGCTACGAGCATGCCATAATCTATAGCAATAAATTTGACTAGACCCTCTAGCAAAAAAACCCTTGCGCGCATAGAGATATGAAAAATAAAAATGAGACTCATGATATGTATAGCAAGCATTTTCCCACTACTCATATATTGGTCGCCGAATAGTGTAATTACAATTTGGTCAGAAAATAAAATAAACGGCGTAGAAATTATAACTGCCGATAAAGTTAGAAAGCTATAAATCTTTTGAAGTTTTAATTTGAACAATTTAACACTACTATTTCTTTTAGATATTAGAGTTGGAAAAACTGACATTCCAATTACCATAGGTATAAAATACCAAATTTGTGATAGTTTCGTAGCTATAGCGTAGTAGCCCACCTCAAAATTTCCATACAGCCCTCCAATCATAATCTTATCTACTTCCATGTTTATCAAAACAAAAATTGCAGATAGTGCCATAGGCCATCCGTTCATTAATAGCTCTTTCGCAAGTGATGTGTTGAAATTCTTCAACCCCAAGCTGCTGCTCCCTCTTTTCTTAAATATCCAATACATCCCTATAGTTGCAATGATTGACTCAATTGTCATTACTATTGCAAACATAACTAACGTGGATTGCATTACTACTAGAAAAACCCTGACAAGAGCCATAATCAAATACGTAGCAGACCTTACAAATACAGAATATTTTGAGAGCATTTCAGCCTGAAAACATAAATCAATTATTTCAAATGATTTAAATGGTATTGTTAAAGCAATTATGATCACCAAGACAGTCGTCGGATCATATAAATCTTTCAGTAAAACGATGGAAATGAGAACAAAAAAATATCCAACAAACCCAGCACTGAGCTTAAGCACAAATGCTGTATCAACAATATCACTCAAACTATCTTTTTCGACCAACTCCTTAACTACAATTACATCTAAACCTAAACTTGAAATAGAAGAAAATAATGCCACAATCGCAATTGCATAGCTCAGCATTCCATATTGCTCTACACCTAAATAACGCGCCACTAGAATACCCACACCCAATCCAACTACCAATCGAATTGCTTTTTCAACGAATAACCAGCTTGAATTAGCTAAAATTTTCCTGACATTCTCTCTACCTTCAATGTATTTCTTTAAAGTCAGATAAATTGAATCAATCATGTTCCATAACATACAAATATCAAAGAATTAAGGAAGTTACGATGTGTAAGAATAGCTTTGCTAAAAGCAAAGCTATATTGCATGCAGTTTATAAGATTAGGCTTTTATACTAAAATACTAGCTCTTAGATAAAATAATAGAATTGAAAATTATAGTTTAACAGTCAATACTTTCTTGCAAAATCATGACTTAGATTCAAGCAATTCTTTCTCTATCTTTAAAATGGAATATCATCATCAAAGTCATCAGAGGACGAGCCAGCCGTTGCAGGTTCTGGCTGAGAAGACGAAGAGCCAGATTCAGGCATAGAAGCTACACCACCACCTTTACCACCTAACATTTGCATTTCGTTTGCAACAATTTCAGTGGTGTAGCGATCATTACCGCCTTGGTCTTGCCACTTACGGGTTTGCAATCGACCTTCAACATATACCTGCGAACCTTTTCGTAGATACTCACCAGCAATTTCGGCTAAACGGCGAAAAAATACGATTCTATGCCATTCAGTTTTTTCGACTTTTTCGCCCGAAGTTTTATCATTCCAAGACTCTGTTGTGGCAATACTGATGTTGCAAACAGCTTGACCACTAGGCATGTATTTAATTTCTGGATCTTGCCCTAGATTGCCTACTAATATTACTTTGTTTACGCCTCTTGCCATCTCGAATCACCTTGTGCTTAGATTTTTATAATGAACATATTCTACGGGCAAATAACGCAAATCTCACCATATTCTGAATAATATATTTAGATAATAATACTTTTAGTTAACATGAATTTAGCGACTTAAGCTCTCAAATAAGTTTACATACTCCGTCGTGACACCTTGAATTGAATATTTTTTAGACAACTCTACAACGTTTTGATTAAGTGCTTGATGGGCTTTAAATAGACCACTCGCCACCTCTTCTGCATTTCTAGCATCTACTATATAGATATATGGCGAAATACATTGAGATTCATGCAAATACTCTGAAGCCACAACCGACAAACCTGTGGCAAGTGCTTCAAGTATATTCAATGGTGCACCTTCAACTCTCAATGTTGGAAACAAGAAAATATCTCCCATTTGAAAATATTGTGGCATTTGAGAATATGGCTTTGCGCCTGCGAAAGTCACTTTATTATCTAATGAGCACTTTACGACCAGTTGTTGGAACTTGTTCTTATCTGGTCCATCTCCGATTATAAGTAGATGCGCATTCGGTACTTTTTCTAAAAATTTTTGAAATCCTAAAATTCCCTGCGTTATGCCTTTTTGTAGGATAAGTCTTGATGCTGAAATAATCAGCGGCCCATCTAGACATATATTATATTTATTGCGCAACTCATCTCTAATAGTGGATGAAGGATGGAATTTTCGTATGTCAATTCCATTTTCTATAAGTATTATTTTTTCTTCATTTAAATATTGCGTATAAGGTTTACTTTTAAAAGTACGTTCAACAATTTTTCCTACAGTTACAATTTTATCAACTTTTCTTAATGCCCTATATTCACGGATAAAGTATTTAATTTGTCTTAAACACTTTAAAATTTGAATAGGGTTCCTTGTGCGAAGTTTTGAAATCACTTCACCTACAACAGAGCCATGTGCCTGCCATACGATTGGCACATCACTAAATTGTTCGCGTTGAAACAAAAGACCACACGCGCCCATGGCGACACTCACTACACAAGTCGTATCTTTACGTAAATTTTGATCAAAGTAATCTGCTGAAAGCCTCCAAAACTTTCTTGTATAACGACGTGGCTTTACACCCGGTATAGCAACTACATTCACACCCTCCTCAACAAACTTTTCTGGCTTATCAGGAATAGTGGTTGTTACAACTGTAACTCTACCCTGGCCACTTCTTGATATCTCTGTAAGCAAGTCCCATACGACAATTTCCATTCCTCCTATACCATGGAAGGGCAAAGTGCGAGAAAAAAAAACGTAGTGCTGATTGCTAGACATGCAAATTTATAAGATAGGAATTAGTATTGTTATATACAGCAGCATTCTCAAGCTGTATAGGCTAAGAATAAAATAGTATTGATCTAATACCATGTAAATAGGCATCTAGATTTTTGTACTCAAGAAGCAAAAAGCCGTATATTAGTCTGTTTGCTTGTATGTGCCTAAAATATGAAAGAAATTAGTATCCGTGGAGCACGAACCCATAACCTACAAAACATCGATGTTAACCTCCCCAGAGATAAGCTAATTGTCATTACGGGCTTATCAGGCTCAGGTAAGTCATCTCTAGCCTTTGACACCATTTTTGCTGAGGGACAGCGACGCTATGTAGAGTCGCTATCAGCCTATGCTCGTCAATTTTTGGCCCGTATGGATAAACCTGATGTAGATTCTATTGACGGATTATCTCCTTCTATATCCATTGAGCAAAAAGCCACCTCCCACAACCCTAGATCTACTGTAGGCACAATTACCGAAATATACGACTATCTTCGCTTGCTGTATGCACGAGCAGGTACCCCAAGATGTCCTAGCCACAATATTGATTTACATGCTCAAACCATCAGTCAAATGGTGGATAAAGCTCTCTCCTTCGAAGAGGGTAAGAAATACATGTTGCTTGCCCCAGTAGTACAGAACCGAAAAGGCGAGCATGTTCAACTGCTTGGCAAGTTACAGGCAGAGGGATTTATTAGAGCGCGTATAGATGGCGAAATTTATGAATTGGACACGCCGCCCAAATTAGATCTGCGGAAAAAACATAACATTGAAGTCGTTGTAGACAGATTTAAAATCAAACAAGACTTAAAGTCGCGCTTAGCGGAATCTTTTGAAACCGCCCTTAAGCTTGCGGATGATATTGCCATCATTTGCTCTATGGATAACCCAAAAGAAGCTGAACTAGTATTTTCGGCAAAATTTGCCTGTCCAAAATGCGGCTATAGCTTAAATGAGCTCGAACCGCGGTTATTCTCATTCAACAATCCTGTTGGTGCTTGCAGCGATTGCGATGGATTAGGTATTGAAGAGTTTTTTGATCCAGATTTAGTGATTGTCAATGAAGATATCAGTCTTGCTGGAGGAGCGATTCGAGGCTGGGATCGACGCAATGCTTATTATTTTAACTTAATTCAATCGCTCGCAGACCATTATAAATTCGATATCGAGTCTGCATATAATGAGCTAGATGAAGAAACCCAAGAAATTCTTCTGTATGGCAGTGAAGAGGAAGAAGTACAGTTTAAATATACTGGTGAAAATGGCAAAGCCTATAAGCGCAAGCATACATTCGAAGGCATTATTCCCAATATGGATCGGCGTTTTAATGAAACCGAATCCAGCGCGGTTCGTGAAGAGCTGAGCAAATATCTCACTACTCAAACTTGTCAAAGCTGTAACGGTGAGCGTTTAAATACTGAAGCTAGAAGTGTATTTATTAAAAAAACCAACCTTCCCACTATCACCTCATGGTCTACAGAGGATGCATTAACGTTTTTTGGTTCATTGAAACTTCCTGGCCACCTGGAAAAAGTAGGTGAGAAAGTTATAAACGAAATCAATGAACGACTAAAATTTCTAGTCAATGTAGGATTAGATTATTTAACACTTGATCGCAGTGCAGACACTTTATCTGGCGGTGAGGCTCAACGTATACGATTGGCTAGCCAAATTGGTTCGGGTTTAGTCGGCGTCACCTATATTCTCGACGAACCTTCAATAGGCTTGCACCAACGTGACAATCAACGCTTAATCGGTACGTTGAACTATCTCAGAGATCTTGGCAATACTGTAATAGTAGTTGAGCATGACGAAGAAGCCATTTGCAGTGCAGACTATGTGTTAGATATTGGCCCTGGCGCAGGTGTACATGGTGGTAAAATTATTGCTCAGGGCACACCCGCTGAAATTGAGAACAACTCAGCTTCCCTTACAGGACAGTATCTTTCAGGCAAGAGGAGTATTCCACTTCCTGAAATTAGACTCCCTTTTCAGAGGTCTAAAGCTATAAAGATAGTCAAAGCCTCTGGGAATAATTTAAAAAATGTAACCGTTGAATTACCGCTAGGTTTGCTTACCGTAATCTCAGGTGTTTCGGGATCAGGCAAATCTACACTAATTAATGAAACATTATATAAGTACTGTATGAGGCATTTACATGGCTCTGGCATTCTTCCAGCAGAATGCAGTGATATCAAAGGTTTAGATCAAATTGATAAAGTAATTGATATAAGCCAAAGTCCAATCGGACGCACTCCACGTTCTAACCCTGCAACCTATGCCGGTTTATTTACACCTATTCGAGAGATATTTTCTAATACTAAAGAATCACGTTCGCGTGGTTATTCACCAGGAAGATTTAGCTTTAATGTCAAGGGAGGACGTTGCGAAGCATGCCAAGGAGATGGCGTTATTAAAGTTGAAATGCATTTCCTACCAGATGTTTATGTGCCTTGTGACATATGCCATGGCAAACGCTATAACCGCGAAACACTTGATATACGTTTCAAAGGTAAAAACATTCATGAAATTTTACAAATGACTGTCGAAGATGCTGTGGAATTCTTTGACGCCATACCATTAGTAAAGCGCAAACTTGATACACTTATGGATGTAGGACTGTCTTATATCACTCTGGGACAAAGTGCTACAACACTATCAGGCGGTGAAGCACAACGCGTTAAACTTTCACGAGAACTCTCTAAGCGCAGTACTGGCAGCACACTTTACATCTTAGACGAACCAACCACTGGATTACATTTTTATGATGTGGAACAACTTTTAAAAGTACTACATCGCCTTAGAGATCAAGGAAACACAGTTATTGTCATCGAGCATAATCTAGATGTAATCAAAACAGCAGACTGGGTAATTGATCTTGGCCCTGAAGGTGGGCATCGTGGCGGCACTATTGTTGCTAAAGGTGCACCGGAAGAAATTGCTAACAATAAAAATTCATCAACGGGCCAATATTTGAAGCACATTCTTAAGATCAAAAAAGCCACCTAATCAAATACTTTTACACTTAAAGAATACTTGCTTTTTGATCTCCGGTTTTCAATTGAAAATTCTCTGCTGCTGATTTGCTCTTAACGGCGATCTCTACCTATATTGTGCAAACACATTAGAGACATAGCGTATAAATATGCTAGTTAAATGATAGTTTACGTTTATTATTCTTTAGTCCTAAATTAGATAATATCGTATATAATCAGAACAACTTTCCACATTTAATTATTAGGTCACCCTCTTAAAGTGAATACAAATCATCTAAAAAGATTTTTTACATTAAAAGTAAAGAAATTATTTAATTCGATCGGATTGGATATCGTTAGGTCTCGTGGGAAATCCAATGGCTCTATGGAAACTGCAATGCGTAATATTTCGAGCAAATATCGTACAATCAATTCTGTAATTGATATAGGCGCTTCCAATGGATCATGGTCATTATCACTAAAGAACCACTTACCTAATTGCAAATATTTACTAATTGAAGCACAAGAATTTCACAAAAAAGCTTTACACAAAACTTGCGAAATACATGAGAACTTTCAGTATATATTGGCTGCTGCAGGAAAATCTAAAGGTAAAATTTATTTTAACGCGGAAGACCCACTAGGAGGGCAAGCTTCATATACGCCTTACGAATCTCATAATATTGAAGTAGATGTAACTAGTATAGATAGCGAGGTTCAATCAAAAAACCTCAAAGGTCCTTTTTTATTAAAGTTTGATACCCATGGCTTTGAGGTGCCAATATTAGAAGGTGCTAATAAAACCCTAGAACAAACTGAGGTTATAGTTATGGAATGCTATAACTTTAACATTGCACCAGAATGCTTATTGTTTTATGAGATGTGTGCGTACTTAAATGAAATTGGATTTAGATGTGTTGATCTAGTAGACCCATTACATCGTCCTATTGATAATGCCTTTTGGCAAATGGATTTAATCTTTATTAAAAATGATAGCACTGTGTTTTCCAGTCTTACGTATGATTAATTTAGAATTAAATAACTACTCTTCTACAGGTCGATCGACAAGCTCTACAATTGCCATAGGGGCTTTATCACCGGTGCGAAAGCCACACTTAAGGATTCGCGTATAACCACCTGGACGTTCTTTGTATCTAGGGCCCAGTTCGGTAAATAATTTACCCACAATCGCTTTATCACGTAGACGTGAAAAAACTAATTGCCTCTTAGCCACACTATCTTCTTTTGCAATCGTAATGATTGGCTCGGCAAAACGGCGTAACTCTTTTGCTTTAGGCAACGTTGTACGAATCACTTCATGTGAAAATAATGAGGTCGCCATATTGCTCATCATCGCTTTACGATGCGAGCTATTACGATTGAGTTGTCGACCTGATTTACGATGTCTCACGATACTTACCTATTTCTTCTTGGCCTGTCTTGGCCTATTAAATTATAACTTTATGTTCTTCACGCAAATTTGCTGGTGGCCAGTTTTCAAGACGCATTCCCAAAGACAAGCCATGAGTTCCAAGAACATCTTTGATTTCAGTTAAAGACTTTTTACCTAAATTAGGCGTCTTTAATAACTCAACTTCGGTGCGTTGAATTAAGTCACCAATGTAATAAATATTTTCTGCTTTCAAACAATTTGCTGATCGAACCGTTAGCTCAAGATCATCTACTGGACGAACCAAGATTGGATCAATTTCAGTTTCACTCTTCTCATCCTCAACTTCCTCATCACCTTGCAGATCAACAAATACAGATAGCTGTTGTTGTAATATTCCAGCCGCCTTACGAATAGTCTCTTCTGGATCTACGGTTCCATTCGTTTCTAGATCAACAATAAGCTTATCTAAATTAGTACGCTGTTCAACTCGTGCGGTATCAACAGAATACGCAACTTTACGAACTGGACTAAAGCTCGCGTCAATTAAAAGCGAGCCAATTGCACGCTCATCTTCGTTTTTGCGTTGTGTTGCAGGCTGATAACCACGACCTTTAGCAATTTTAAGCGTCATGCTTAATGAGCCTTGCTCCGTTATATGTGCGATCACATGCTCTTTATTGATAATTTCTACATCATGATCTGCTTCGATATCACCAGCAGTGACTACGCCAGGACCAGTTTTGTTCAAGGTTAGCATGGCTTCATTTTTATTATGCATAACCGCGGCAACGCCTTTAAGGTTAAGCAAAATATCCACTACATCTTCTTGAACACCTTCGATAGCAGTGTACTCATGTAATACACCATCTATTTGTGCTTCAACAACTGCACAACCCTGAATAGATGAAAGTAAAATTCTTCGCAGAGCATTTCCAAGTGTATGTCCAAATCCGCGTTCTAGTGGCTCGAGTACAACTTTTGCGTGACATTCATCCGTTACCTGAACATCCACTACTCTAGGCTTTAGTAATTCATTTGTTGCGACCATCGATGAAACCTCTTTAACGCTATTAACTTTTACTTAGAATACAATTCTACTACGAGTGATTCATTGATATCTGGTGGCAAATCACTTCGTTCTGGCACAGATTTAAATGTGCCTTGCATTTTCTTAATATCCACTTCAACCCATTCTGGCAAACCAATTTGATCCGCAGTATTTAACGCATCTTGGATACGTAACTGCTTCTTAGCTTTTTCTCTTACCGTGACCACATCGCTAGCTGAAACTTGATAGGAAGGAATATTCACAACTACACCGTTTACTTCGATGGCTTTATGGCTGATTAACTGACGGCATTCTGCACGTGTCACACCAAAACCCATACGGTATAAAACATTGTCTAATCTGCATTCAAGTAATGTCAGCAGGTTCTCACCCGTTGAGCCTTTAATACCTGATGCTTTCTTATAATAATTTCTAAATTGCTTCTCTAACACACCATAGATACGACGTAGTTTTTGCTTCTCACGAAGCTGCACGCCATAGTTAGATGGACGCCCACGCTTGTCTCCATGCTGGCCTGGCTGTTTATCTAATTTACATTTTGAATCAAGTGGCCTTGCTCGACCTTTCAAAAACAGATCGGTGCCTTCACGGCGACTTAATTTACACTTTGGTCCTAAATAACGTGCCATAACATTAACCCCTAAACACGACGTCGTTTTGGTGGACGACAACCATTATGAGGAATGGGCGTAATGTCGTTGATATTAGTAATTTTATAACCTACCGCATGTAAAGCACGTACCGCTGATTCACGACCTGGGCCTGGACCTTTAATGCGTACTTCTAAATTCTTAAGACCGTATTCAAGAGCGGCCTGCCCTGCACGATCAGCCGCAACCTGTGCAGCAAAAGGTGTGCTTTTACGAGAACCTCGGAAACCAGAACCACCTGATGTAGCCCACGAAAGTGCATTACCTTGTCGATCGGTAATGGTCACAATGGTGTTGTTAAAAGACGCATGCACGTGTGCAACGCCGTCCGTAACAACGCGTTTAACTTTTTTACGAGTTCTTGTTGGTGCCTTAGCCATATATATTTGCCATATTTAATCTGTTAATTCTTCAGTCTTGGTTACGTAAATTTACTATCGTTTTATAGGTCTTATCTTTTAATTGGTCTATCTTTTAATAGGCCTTCTGGGACCTTTCCGTGTACGCGCATTGGTTTGAGTGCGTTGGCCACGTAGTGGTAATCCACGACGATGACGAATGCCTCTATAAGTACCTAGGTCCATCAATCTTTTAATATTTACGGTAATTTCGCGACGCAAATCGCCTTCAACTCGATATTTAGCTACTTCAGTTCGTAACTTACCTACTTCATCTTCACTAAGATCTTTAATCTTAGCGTCATGAGCGATACCGGTTGCATCACAAATTTTACGTGACGAGGTACGTCCAATTCCATAAATTGAGGTTAATGCAATCACGGTGTGCTTATGCACCGGTACATTAATGCCAGCAATACGTGCCATTTATTTAAGCCCCTTAAACGGTGACAAACATGTGAATGATAGATGTAAAACGACCCCTTGCTTTATCGAATGCTGAGGAGCGCGGATTCTATCAGTGTAATCAACAAAATACATATTCTTTACTCTTTAACCCTATTTAGCCTTGTCGCTGCTTATGGCGAGGATCTTTGCATATCACCCTAACTACACGATTACGTCGAATAACCTTGCAATTGCGACACATTTTTTTAACGGATGCTCGTACTTTCATTATAACCTCTTTAGCTTACTCTCTTATCGACCTGCACCTGATCGGCCAGAACCTTTAAGATTAGCTTTCTTCATTAACCCTTCGTATTGATGGGACATTAGATGTGCTTGCACTTGCGCCATAAAGTCCATTACTACAACAACAATAATTAATAGCGAAGTACCACCGAAATAAAATGGCACACCATATTTTAAAATCAAGAACTCTGGCAATAAACACACCAAGGTAATATAGATTGCACCAACAGCAGTTAAACGCGTTAATACATTATCGATATAGCGTGCAGTCTGTTCACCTGGGCGAATCCCAGGTATAAAAGCTCCTGAACGCTTCAAGTTATCCGCTGTTTCACGCGAATCAAATACGATTGCAGTATAAAAGAAACAGAAAAATACAATCGCTAGTGCATATAACATCACATACAAAGGTTGCCCTGGCGAAATCGCAGTAGCAATATTTTGCAGAAATGAGAAATTTCCTGTTGGACTACTAGACCACTGCAGTAAAGTGGAAGGAAACAATATGATACTCGATGCAAAAATAGGTGGAATTACACCAGACATATTCAGCTTTAAAGGTAAATGTGTAGATTGTGCAGCCATCATTTTTCTACCCTGCTGCCTACGTGCATAGTTAACCGTAATGCGGCGTTGAGCACGTTCCACAAAAATTACAAATGCGGTAACAAGAACTGCCATCATAAACAAAAACAATGCAAATCCTGCACTGAATGCACCTTCATTTACTTGCTCTAAAGTCCCACCAACTGCAGCAGGCAAACCTGCAACGATCCCTGCAAAAATGATAATTGATATACCGTTTCCGATACCTCGTTCCGTAATTTGCTCACCTAACCACATCAAAAACATTGTCCCAGTAACTAATGTAATGGTTGCCGTAAATAGAAATCCAATGCCTGGTGATAATGCCACTTGCTGGTTTTGCAACGCAATTGAAACACCAATCGCCTGGAATGTTGCAAGAAACACCGTCCCATAACGTGTGTATTGAGTAATTTTTCGACGCCCAGCTTCACCTTCTTTCTTTAACTCTTTTAAAGAAGGTACTACTGCACTCATTAACTGCATAATGATAGATGCAGAAATGTACGGCATAATCCCTAATGCAAATAAACTTAATCTTTCCAGTGCGCCACCGGAAAACATGTTGAACATTCCAAGAATAGTACTACTCTGTTGTTCAAAAAATCTCGCCATGGAAGCAGGGTCAATTCCTGGTACAGGAATAAAAGTACCAATGCGATACACAATCATCGCAAACAAAACAAATAGCAAACGTTTACGTAATTCTGATACTTGCCCTAAACCAGCAAGAGAACCTACATTGGCAGCTGCTCGAGACATTAAGCTTCTATAGCCCCGCCAGCAGCTTCAACTGCTTTTTTTGCACCTGCAGTGAATGTTAAACCTTTTGTTTTCACCGATTTTTCAATTTTTCCAGATAAAATTACTTTTACTTTTTTAGTTGTAGCAGGCACTAACTTCGCATCTTTAAGCGCATCAATATCTACAACTTCTTCGCTCACCAACTCAAGCTCATGCAAGCGTATTTCTGCTGTTAAACTGGCTTTGCGTGATCGGAAACCAATTTTAGGTAATCGTCTTTGCAAAGGCATTTGACCACCTTCAAAACCAACCTTGTGATAACCACCTTTACGTGATTTTTGACCTTTGTGCCCACGGCCACAAGTTTTACCAGAACCCGAACCTATACCACGACCAACGCGATTACGGTTTGGTCGACTGCCATCGGCTGGCTTTAATGTATTTAAATTCATGTCTATGTTTCTTGTCTTATTTAACTATTGAACTAAACCAATTCGACTACGCTTCTTCAACTTTGAGCATGTAACTAATTCTGTTAATCATGCCGCGATTACCAGGCGTATCTATAACATTTACTGGATTATGGATTCGTCGAATCCCTAATCCTCGCGCACAAGCTTTATGAGCAGCCAAACGGCCATTCAAACTCTTAACAAGCGTAACTTTTAATTGCTTACTCATAATTTATACATCTATAATTTTAGGGCTTACGACAATACATCTTCAATTGTCTTTCCGCGCTTTGCAGCAATATAGTCTGGCGATTGCATACTGTTTAACGCATCAATGGTTGCTTTAACCACGTTAATTGGGTTTCTAGACCCAATACATTTAGACAACACATTTTTAACACCAACCACTTCAAAAACTGCACGCATCGCTCCACCTGCAATAATACCTGTACCCACTGAAGCAGGTTTCATAAAAACTTTAGCTGCGCCATGAATACCGATCGCTTGGTAATGCAAAGTTCCATCAACAATAGGAACTTGTTTCATATCTTTACGTGCTTTTTCCATCGCCTTTTGAATAGCTAGAGGAACCTCACGCGCTTTACCGTAACCAACACCCACCTTACCGTTACCATCTCCAACAACCGTTAATGCAGTAAAACCAAATTGACGGCCGCCTTTAACCACCTTCGCTACGCGGTTAACTGAAACCAATCTCTCTTCGAGACCGTCTGATATTCTTGCTGGTTCGTTTGCAGCCATATTCTCTTAGACCTAGTTGCTCTTATATTTAGTAATTAAAATTAATCTTTTACTTAGAATTTAAGTCCAGCTTCACGCGCTGCATCAGCGAGCGCTTTAACACGTCCGTGGTATCTAAACCCTGAACGATCAAAAGCAACAGACTCAATACCTTTTTCTTTTGCACGTTGGGCAATTTTTTCACCAACGGCTTTAGCAGCATCCACATTGCCACTGTACTTAATAGCACCACGCACTTCTGGCTCAACAGAAGATGCAGCAACTAGTGTTTGATCACCAGTAGGCGCAATTACCTGTGCATAGATATGTTTAGAGGTACGATGAATACTTAAACGATGCACACATAACTCAGCAATTTTACTGCGTGTTCTAAGCGCTCTGCGCAGTCGCGATTTTGTTTTATTCATCTTCATCGTATTAACTAACTCTTATTTATTTCAGCTTTTTTACTTTTTCTTACTTATTTCTTTTTAGCTTCTTTACGTACAATTCGTTCATCAGCATATTTAACACCCTTACCTTTGTATGGCTCCGGCGGTCTATAGGCACGTATCTCAGCAGCTACTTGACCGACCTTTTGTTTATCAGCACCACTAATCACAACTTCTGTCTGACTTGGTGTTTCTACTTTAACGCCCTCAGGAACTGGATAATTCACCGGGTGCGAAAAACCTAAATTTAGATTCAAGGTTTTACCTTTAGCTTGTGCTCGATAACCAACACCCACTAGCTCTAACTTCTTCTCGAAACCATCAGTTACACCAACCACTATATTATTAATCAGCGATCGCATGGTTCCAGCCATAGCTATATTTTTTGTCTTCTCAAGCTGAACATTAATTTCGTTGTCACCATATTCCACACTCACATCTTCGTGGATATTCATAGACATCTCACCTTTAGAACCCTTAACTGCCAAGTGTTGGCCATTAAGTTTCACGTCTACTCCCGAAGGAATTAAAACTGGTTGTTTAGCGATTCGTGACATATATATTCTTAATCTTTAAATATTAATTCGTTTTAACTCAACTATTACTCAACTGTGCAAAGCACTTCACCACCATGCCCCGCAGCTCTTGCTGCACGATCACTCATCACACCATTAGAAGTCGAAATAATTGCAATACCCATTCCACCAATGACTCGTGGAAGTTCATCTACGCTTTTATAAGTACGAAGACCAGGACGACTCACACGCTGAACTTTAGAAATTACTGGCTCACCCATGTAATACTTAAGTGTTACAACTATCGTTGACTTCACACCCTCTTTACTTACCGAGAAATCTTCTATAAAACCTTCATCCTTAAGTACTTTCGCTATCGCTTGCTTAACATTAGACGAAGGTACATCAACGGTAACTTTGTTTGCGCCTTGTCCATTACGAATACGCGTTAACATATCGGAAATGGGATCACTCATACTCATAATGCTTCCTTAATCTTTATCTAACAGCACTTAAAATTATGTTTACCAACTGGCCTTAACTAAGCCTGGAACATCACCACGCATTGCAGCTTCGCGTAATTTATTTCTACCTAAGCCAAATTTACTGTAATAACCTCTAGATCGACCAGTCAAACTACATCGGTTGCGCATTCGAACCGGGCTAGCATCCCTAGGTAACTTTTGTAGCTGTAATACCGCAGCTTCTTTTTCTTCGTAACTAGTCGTCGGGCTTTTAATAATTGCCTTTAACACAGCACGTTTTTTCGCACAACGATTCACTTCTTTTTCACGCTTCGTATCGCGTGCAACCATTGAAAGCTTAGCCATAAATAAATCTCAGTTTTAAATCTAATATAATTATTTTCTAAATGGGAAACTAAAGGCTTCTAACAAAGCCTTGGCTTCTTCATCTGTTCTTGCACTGGTTGTAATGGCAATATCCATTCCACGAAGTGCATCAATTTTATCGTAATCAATTTCTGGAAAAATAATCTGCTCAGTTATACCAAGACTGTAGTTTCCACGCCCATCAAATGCTTTGGCGCTCATGCCTCTAAAATCTCGAATACGAGGGATCGCAATACTAATTAGGCGGTCTAAAAACTCATACATTCGTTTTTTACGCAAGGTAACCTTTACACCAATTGGATATTCATCGCGAATACTAAACCCTGCAATTGATTTTTTCGCTTTAGTAACCACAACTTTTTGGCCTGCAATCTGCTCCATATCAGAAACAACTTTTTCAATTAGTTTTTTGTCGCGCACTGCTTCACCCACACCTGTATTGAGTGTGATTTTTTCAATGCGAGGCACTTGCATAACATTCTTGAAACTAAACTTATCCATTAGCTGGTCACGAACAGTTTCATTGTAAAATTCTTGTAAACGAGCCATATTGTTAATCTCTATACGTCGACCACTTCGCCATTCGATTTGAAAAAGCGTACTTTTTGATTGTCTTTAAGAAACTTATAGCCAATTCGATCACCCTTGTTGGTGGTTGGGTTAAACACCATTACATTAGATATATCGAGCGGCATTTCGCGCTCAACGATGCCACCTGAAACACCAGCATTCGGATTCGGCTTTTGATGCTTCTTAGCAATATTGATGCTTTCCACCACAACACGTTTATCGTTTAGCACTTTCAAAACCGTTCCGCGCCGGCCCTTATCTTTACCAGCGATAACGATCACATCATCGCCTCTATGTATCTTGTGCATATCTATGTACTTCTTTAAATAATCTGACTTAAATTGTCTTTATTATATTTTCTCTAAAGCACTTCGGGCGCTAAAGAAATAATTTTCATAAACTTTTCAGTTCTTAATTCACGTGTTACCGGTCCAAATATACGTGTGCCAATAGGTTGTAAATTTGCATTCAACAATACAGCAGCATTTGAATCGAAACGAATCAATGAACCATCAGTGCGTCTAACACCTTTTGCTGTACGCACAACAACTGCGTTATACACTTCACCTTTTTTAACTTTGCCACGTGGAATGGCATCTTTAATGCTAACTTTAATAACGTCGCCAATTCTGGCATAACGTCTGTGCGAACCACCAAGCACCTTGATACACATTAATTTGCGTGCACCACTGTTGTCTGCTGCTTCCAACGTTGTTTGCATCTGAATCATAACTAGACCTCAGCACCTGTCTCTATAACTTCAACTAAAGTCCAAGATTTAGTTTTAGATAAAGGTCGGCATTCGCGGATCGATACCATGTCACCAATCGAACACTCATTATTTTCATCATGCACATGTAATTTAGTTGAACGCCGAATATATTTTTTATATAACGGATGCTTCACTTGGCGCTCTAACAAGACCGTGACGGACTTATCCATCTTGTCACTAATAACTTTGCCCTGCAGAGTGCGTATCTTCTTTTCTTCAGACATTTGGTACTCTCAACGACAAGATATTTATATTAAGCATTTGCATATGATTTCTTATACTTTCATTAGTAAATTTTTAAAAACTATTTCTGAGATAATTTCTCATTCATAATCGTTTTTACGCGTGCAATATCTTTCTTGTTTAACTTAAACTGATGTACGCGTGTTGCTTGACCAACACCTTTTTGCATTCGTAAGTTAAACTGCTCTTTGCGCAACTCAAGCAACTCAGAACCAAGCTCTTTAACTGATTTACTTCTTAATTCTTCAACTTTCATGATCACATTACCGTACGCGAAACAAAGGTAGTTTTAATTGGCAACTTAGCAGCTGCAAGTTTAAATGCTTCACGTGCAGTCACCTCATCTACGCCTTCCATTTCATATAACATTTTCCCTGGTTGAATCTTTGCTACCCAATATTCAACATTACCCTTACCTTTACCTTGTCTAACCTCTAGAGGTTTTTTAGTAACTGGCACATCTGGAAATATTCGAATCCAAATCTTTCCGCCACGTTTTACATGGCGTGTCATGGCACGTCGGGCCGCTTCTATTTGACGTGCAGTAATACGACCACGTGCTGTAGCCTTTAAACCATATTCTCCAAAACTAACCTTATTACCATTCAACGCAAGACCACGATTGCGGCCTTTAAATTGTTTGCGAAATTTTGTACGTTTAGGTTGTAGCATGACTAGTATTTATTTGTATTAATTTGTTTTTTGTTTTGGTTTTTTAGCTGCTGTTTGTTTCTTATCAGCAGTGTCTTCGTTTTCTTTTGCATTTAAATCAAATACATCACCCTTATATATCCAGGTTTTAATACCAATAATCCCATAAGTGGTTAACGCTTCAGCAAATCCATAATCAATATTGGCTCGCAAAGTATGTAGAGGCACACGACCTTCTCGATACCACTCACTGCGTGCAATCTCTGCGCCATTTAAACGGCCGCCGACATTCACTTTTACACCCAATGCACCTAAGCGCATTGCATTACTAACCGCACGCTTCATTGCACGTCTAAACATGATGCGACGCTCTAATTGCTGCGCGATGCTTTCTGCAACAAGTTGCGAATCAATTTCTGGCTTACGAATTTCTTCAATATTAATCTTTACATTATTTACGCTAAGCCCAGTTCTGCGTGCCACTTCCTTACGAAGTGCCTCTATATCCTCGCCCTTCTTACCAATAACGATCCCAGGACGCGCAGTGTGAATAGTAATAAAAGCAGCTTTAGCTGGACGATCAATTTGAATTCGACTAACCGACGCTTGCGATAATTTCTTTTTTAAATATTCACGTATTTCTAAATCACTCTGCAAAAATTCTGCATAGTCTCTACCTTCTGCATACCACCTTGATGTCCATTCGGTGGATATTCCTAAACGCATTCCAGTTGGATGTACTTTTTGACCCATGATCTAGCACTTACCTTCGTTTAGAGTTAACAATGTAGTGGTTTTGCACATAAAACTTCTCGTTATTTAATAATTTAACTGTCACTGACTTCAACAGTAATATGACTAGTACGCTTCAAAATTTTTGCCGCACGACCCTTCGCTCGCGCTCTAAAACGCTTATGCGTTGGACCATCATCCACACATATTTTTGAAACCTTAAGTTCATCAATATCTGCACCTTCATTATGCTCAGCATTCGCAATTGCAGACTCAAGCACCTTCTTAATTAATACAGCGCCTTTCTTTTGACTGAACTTTAAAATTCCTAATGCGCGATCTACTTTTTGACCACGAACTTGATTTGCCACAAGACGAGCCTTTTGCGGTGCAATTCTTATAAAGGTTAATTTAGCTGAAACTTCCATTACGATTATGCCTTACGATCTCCAGAATGACCTTTAAATGTACGTGTGATTGCAAACTCACCCAACTTATGGCCTACCATATTTTCACTTATTAAAACTGGTACATGTACACGGCCGTTATGCACACCAATGGTTAAACCCACCATATCGGGCACAACTAAAGATCGTCGCGACCAAGTTTTAATTGGCTTGCGATCATTATTGGCTGCTGCCACTTCAACCTTCTTCATCAAGTGATGATCTATATAAGGTCCTTTACGTAACGATCTTGGCATTTGTCTATCTCTATAAATATTTAGTTATTTCTTGTACGTCTATTTCTTACGCTTTACTTTTTATTTCGGCGACGCACAATTAAACGATCCGTTCGATGATTCTTTCTAGTCTTATAACCTTTAGTTGGCATCGCCCACGGAGACACTGGATGTCTACCACCTGACGTTCTACCCTCACCACCACCATGTGGGTGATCAACTGGATTCATCGCAACACCACGAACGGTTGGACGCACACCTCGCCAACGCTTGGCACCCGCTTTACCTAACTTACGTAAATTATGTTCTGCGTTACCTACCTCACCGATCGTCGCACGACACTCAGATAAAATTTTGCGCATTTCACCAGAACGTAAACGCAAGGTTGCATAGTTACCTTCGCGGGCAATAATTTGAATGGCAGCACCTGCGCTTCTACCAATCTGCGCACCTTTACCAGGCTTCATCTCAATGTTATGAACAATAGTTCCCACTGGTATGTTGCGAATCTGCGATGTATTGCCAACCTTAATTGGAACTTGAACACCTGAAACTACCTCATCATTTACCTGCAGACCCTTAGGCGCAATGATGTAGCGACGCTCACCATCTGCATATTTCAATAATGCGATATGCGCACTTCGATTTGGGTCATACTCTAATCTTTCAACTTTCGCTGCTATTTCATCTTTATTGCGTTTGAAATCAACAATGCGATAACGCTGTTTATGGCCACCACCACGATGCCTTGTGGTAATTCGACCATTATTATTTCTACCACCCGTTCTACGCTTTTCATCCAAAAGCGGCTTATAAGGTCCATCCTGATATAAACCAGGTGTAGTGACCTTAACTACAAATCTGCGTCCTGGTGAAGTTGGTTTTGCTTTCTGTAATGCCATAACGTTAGTTCTTTATTTACTCAAATCCACCAAAATCAATATCGTGGCCAGCCTCTAGTGTCACTATTGCTTTTTTCCAATCCGAACGTTTACCAGCTCGCTGACCAAAACGTTTCTTCTTACCATTCATATTTATGGTATTCACCGCAGCAACTTTAACGTCGAACAACTTTTCAACTGCTTTTTTAATTTCTGGTTTTTTTGCGCCACGAATCACTTTAAAAACATGCTGATTATTTTTATCAGCTGCAATAGAAGTCTTTTCTGAGATATGTGGACCAAGTAAAACGGTCAATAGACGTTCTTGATTCATTGCAACCACTCCTCGATAGCGCCTAGAGCATCTTTGGTGACAATTACATGCTCATACTTAACTAAACTAACAGGGTCTAAACCGCCAATTTCAGTTACATCCACATGCGGCAAATTACGCACTGACAAATATAAATTTTTATCTGCTTCTTCAGTAATAATTAATGCAGAAGTAACAGAAAGTTTACCCAAAAGCTCTAAAGCTTGTTTTGTCTTTGGCTCGGTTACTGCGAATGCATCAACAACTTGCATTCGGTCTTGACGAACCAATTGAGAAAATATTGATGCGTAGGCTGCACGCACCATTTTTTTATTTAATTTTTGCTTATAGTTTCTTGGTCTAGCTGCAAAGGTAACACCACCTGAACGCCAGATTGGACTGCTTGATGTACCCGCACGAGCACGGCCGGTACCTTTTTGACGCCACGGCTTTGCGCCACCACCTCTTACATCGCTGCGGCTTTTATTTGCTTTAGTACCTTGGCGACCTCCAGCTAGGTATGCCGTGACTGCTTGGTGCACTAAATCTTCGTTATACTCACGTGCAAATATATCATCTGACACATTTACAGTAGCTTTAGAGTTAGCAAGTGATAGTTTCATGATAATTTCTTAAGACTCTGGTTATTCTTCTGTGCTGGCAACCGCATCTTGTGCTGCTGTTTCTTGCTCGTTAACTGGTTCTTCATCAGTAGGAAGATTGATTTCACTTGCTACAACAGGCTTAACAATTACATCACCACCTGGTGCACCGGGAACTGCGCCTTTAATTAGTAACAAATCTTTTTCGGTATCAATCTGAACGACTTCTAAATTTTTTGTGGTCACACGCTCGCTACCCATGTGGCCGGCCATTTTTTTACCTTTGAATACACGGCCTGGATCTTGACATTGACCCGTTGAACCGTGTGCACGATGCGAAATTGAATTGCCGTGCGTTGCATCTTGCATATGAAAGTTATGACGTTTTACTGGACCAGCAAATCCTTTACCTTTACTTACTCCTGCAACGGAAACTTTTTGTCCAACCGAAAATAATGCTGCATTTATTTCTGTTCCCACTTTTAGCCCATCATATGCATTGGCAGCTGGAGTGGCCTCTAATCTAAATTCGCTTAAGCCTCGTCCGGCTTTAACTCCTGTTTTTGCATACTGACCAGAAATAGGTTTATTTATTCTTGAAGGTTTTTTGTCTCCATACGTCACTTGTACAGCATGATAGCCATCCGTTTCTGGTGTACGCACTTGCGTAATTCTATTAGCAGGCGCATGCACTACTGTCACTGGCACCGATACACCCGCTTCTGTAAAGACGCGCGTCATACCTACTTTTTTACCTATTAAACCTAATGACATAATTTTGTATTACTTGCCTAATTTATCTTGCCTATTAATTTTGGCCCAAGCTTATGAAGCCGAACATATGCTCTGAACACATATTCAAGAATCATGGTTGTTAATGATTTCCCTATTCCTGGATAACCAAGGCCCGGCATGAGTTACCTCATAGCCGGGCCGTAGTAAGCCGTGCATTATCACAAAAATCAGCGTGTTAGAAAACCATTTTCTCTACTCAATAAGCTATATTTTCTCAATATTTTCGTACTATTTTCGGTGTTATTACCGTCTATTCTTGATTGTGTCAAAAGACCGCTTAATTCAGCTTAATTTGCACATCTACACCTGCTGCTAAATCCAGCTTCATTAGCGCGTCTACCGTTTTATCCGTAGGCTCAACAATGTCCATGATGCGTTTATGTGTACGAATTTCATACTGATCCCGAGCGTTTTTATCCACGTGTGGAGAAATCAGGATCGTAAAGCGTTCCTTTTTTGTGGGTAACGGAATCGGCCCTTTTACCCTCGCACCAGTTCGCTTAGCCGTTTCAACGATCTCGGTCGCTGAGCGATCAATCAGTCTGTGATCAAACGCTTTCAAGCGTATACGTATTATTTGTCCTGCTGCCATGCTCTTTACTCTTCGGTTTTAATGAATACTCTAATTTAACGTTTTTGCAAACAATCTCTATTCAATGATCCTTACTCAATAATTTTGGCCACGACACCAGCACCTACGGTACGCCCACCTTCACGGATCGCAAAGCGTAAGCCTTCGTCCATCGCAATCGGGGCAATCATGGTCACGGTCATTTGTACGTTATCACCCGGCATGACCATCTCGGTCCCTGCAGGAAGTTCACATGCGCCGGTCACGTCGGTAGTTCTGAAGTAGAACTGGGGACGATAGCCGTTGAAGAATGGGGTATGACGCCCACCTTCTTCTTTGCTCAAAATGTAGATTTCCGCTTCGAATTTGGTGTGAGGATTGATGCTACCAGGCTTACACAGCACTTGCCCGCGTTCCACTTCTTCACGCTTGGTGCCACGTAGTAATACCCCTACGTTGTCACCCGCTTCTCCACGATCCAGTAGTTTGCGGAACATTTCCACGCCGGTACAGGTGGTCTTGGCGGTCTCTTTGATGCCTACAATCTCAATTTCATCCCCTACATTCACTACACCACGCTCAATACGACCGGTTACTACGGTGCCACGTCCTGAGATGGAGAATACGTCTTCCACCGGCATGAGGTAGTCACCTTCGATCGCACGCACTGGTTCTGGAATGAAAGCATCCATTTCTTCTACGAGTTTGATAATCGACGGTACACCGATATCGGAGGTGTCGCCTTCTAGGGCCTTAAGCGCTGATCCGATCACAATCGGAGTGTCGTCGCCTGGGAATTCGTAGGTAGAGAGTAGATCTCGGATTTCCATTTCTACTAATTCAAGTAATTCGGCGTCATCCACTTGATCGGCTTTGTTCATGTATACCAGGATGTACGGTACACCGACTTGTCGTGCAAGAAGGATGTGCTCACGCGTTTGTGGCATCGGGCCGTCGGCAGCACTGCATACCAAAATCGCTCCGTCCATTTGCGCTGCACCGGTAATCATGTTCTTTACGTAATCCGCGTGTCCCGGACAATCTACGTGTGCATAGTGGCGATTCGTGCTTTCGTATTCTACGTGAGCCGTTGCAATGGTGATGCCGCGCTCGCGCTCTTCCGGAGCATTGTCAATCTGATCATAGGCTTTGAATTCGCCACCTTGGGCCTCGGCCATCACTTTAGTTAACGCCGCCGTTAAGGTGGTCTTGCCATGGTCTACGTGACCGATCGTGCCCACATTCACATGCGGCTTATTACGCTCAAACTTCTCTTTCGACATTTTCTTTTACCTCACAAAAGATATCTAGATCCATAATTTACAACAAATATTTTACAAACTTATTAAAAATTCTTTTTAATCATACCGTCAGAAAGCTTATTAGGAACTTCTTTATATTTATCAAATTCCATTGAGTAGGTCGCACGACCTTGAGTGGCTGAACGCAAATCCGTCGCATAACCAAACATCTCTGACAATGGCACTTCGGAACGTATCACTTTGCCCGAAGGACTTTCTTCCATTCCACCTACCATGCCTCGGCGACGATTAAGATCACCTACCACATCACCCATGTATTCTTCGGGTGTAACTACTTCCACTTTCATAATCGGCTCTAACAACACAGGATCTGCTTTCTGCATTCCCTCACGAAAACCCATTGAGCCAGCTATTTTAAACGCCACTTCTGATGAGTCCACTTCGTGAAATGAACCATCGTATAAAGTCACTTTGACATCAACAACCGGATAACCAGCGATTACCCCGTTATCCAGCGCCTCTTTTACACCCTTCTCTACGGCAGGTATATATTCACGAGGCACTACACCACCCTTAATCTCATTTACAAATTCAAATCCACCACCCTGTGGCTGTGGCTCAATGCGTAAATACACATGTCCATATTGGCCTTTTCCACCAGACTGTCGCACAAATTTACTTTCATGATCAACACTCGTGCTAATGGATTCACGATACGAAACTTGTGGTGCACCCACATTTGCTTCAACACTAAATTCACGCCTCATGCGGTCAACAATAATATCTAAGTGCAGCTCTCCCATCCCGGAAATTATCGTCTGCCCTGATTCTTCATCCGTCTTCACCCGAAAAGAAGGGTCTTCTTGCGCTAACTTTTGCAACGCAACACCCATCTTTTCTTGATCGGCCACCGTCCTTGGCTCCACCGCAACTGAAATCACCGGCTCAGGAAACTCCATACGTTCTAACTTGATGACATGTTTTGAATCACACAGCGTTTCTCCCGTGGTCACATCTTTTAAACCAACGGCTGCAGCAATATCTCCTGCACGCACCTCTTTAATCTCTTCACGTGAGTTGGCATGCATTTGCAATATTCGCCCTACACGCTCCTTCTTTCCTTTAATGGAGTTATAAACTGAATCTCCAGATTTCATTACACCCGAGTAGACTCTAAAAAAGGTTAAGGCGCCTACATAAGAGTCCGTTGCAATCTTAAAAGCCAACGCAGCAAACGGCTCTTCATCCGAAGACTTTCTTTCAGCCTCCGTTTCCTTACCGTCATCCAAAATACCCTGAATGGCCGGTACATCAATGGGTGACGGCATATAATCAATTACCGCATCCAACATCGCTTGCACGCCTTTATTTTTAAACGCTGAACCGCATAAGGTCGGTACGATTTCGTTGGCTAATGTTCGGTGGCGCAATCCCTTGCGAATATCATCCACTGATAAGGTTCCCTCTTCTAAGTACTTATCCATAATCTCTTCTGAGGACTCGGCTGCAGCTTCTACCATTTCCTCACGCCATTTTTGACATTCTTCCATCATGTCTGGCGGTATTTCTTTCTCTTCAAAGGTGGCACCAAGATCAGCCTCATTCCAATAGACCGCTTTCATCTTGACCAGGTCAACCACACCCTGAAAGTTTTCTTCTGCACCAATCGCTAACTGAATCGGCACCGCATGCGAACCAAGTCGTTCACGAATTTGCTCCACCACGCGCAAAAAATTTGCGCCAGTTCGATCCATCTTATTCACAAATGCCATACGTGGCACATGATACTTATTGGCCTGGCGCCATACCGTTTCCGATTGCGGCTCGACTCCACCTACCGCACAAAAAACAGCGCATGCACCATCCAGCACACGTAATGATCGCTCCACTTCAATAGTAAAATCTACGTGCCCAGGGGTGTCGATAATGTTAATACGGTGCTGGTCGAACTGACCTGCCATTCCGTTCCAAAAACAAGTGGTTGCTGCAGAAGTAATGGTTATTCCGCGCTCTTGCTCTTGCTCCATCCAATCCATGACAGCGGCACCGTCATGAACTTCACCTATTTTGTGCGATATTCCCGTGTAAAAAAGAACACGCTCTGTTGTTGTAGTTTTGCCTGCATCAATGTGCGCCATGATACCGATATTACGGTACCGCGAGATTGGGGTCTTGCGCGCCATGAGAAGATACTACTCACGCTACCAACGATAATGAGAAAAGGCCTTGTTAGCTTCGGCCATGCGTAAAGTTTCTTCACGTTTCTTCATTGCTGAACCTTTTTGTTCAGATGCATCCACTAACTCACCCGCCAACTTGTTAATCATAGATTTCTCACCGCGCTTTTTCGCTGCTTCGATTATCCAGCGCATTGCCAATGTGGTTTGGCGTACTGGGCGAACTTCCACAGGAACTTGGTACGTCGCACCGCCGACACGACGTGATTTTACCTCTACAAAAGGACGCACATTCTCAAGTGCTTTTTTAAATACCTCTAATCCATCCTGCCCGCTTTTACTACTTGCACTATCAAATGCTAAATAAAGAATTTTCTCAGCGGTGGATTTTTTACCGTGCTTCATCAATATATTTACAAATTTAGCAACTAGTAGATCACCAAATTTCGGGTCAGGTAATATTTCTCTTTTTGGTATTTCTCTTCTACGCGACATGGCAACTTACTCTTTATAAATCTTTTCGATTAGTTTAGTTAATGAACGGGAACGGTTCGTGGTTTAAGACTTAGACTTCCCTAAGCTTTAGGTTTTTTAGTACCGTACTTAGAACGGCCTTGCATTCGATCTGACACACCTTGTGTATCCAAACTTCCACGTACGGTGTGATAACGAACACCAGGCAAATCTTTTACACGACCACCGCGAATTAATACTACAGAGTGCTCTTGTAGATTATGCCCCTCACCACCGATATAACTTGTTACTTCAAAGCCATTGGTTAAGCGCACACGTGCGACTTTACGCAATGCTGAGTTAGGCTTCTTAGGAGTAGTGGTATACACACGTGTACATACTCCACGTTTTTGTGGACAGCTTGCCAAGGCAGGAACATTACTTTTTTCCACCTTGCGTTTACGCGGTTTACGTACTAATTGATTCGTTGTTGCCATAAAATTTTCTACTTTAAATTAGCATGGGGCAAAATAAACACAGGCCGATGAAACATCGGCCTGTGTGTAGCCGCGGAATTGTAGAAATCCGCAGCTACACTGTCAAGCAAACCCTTGCTTTAATTATTGAAATACATTGCCTCTTATAGGTTTATACCCATTAAGAACCTGTTTTGATCCCTCTCCTACAATAGCTAGAGCTAATTTAGCCTTCAGCTGAGGGACTCTCTTCTCCTGCGCTACTTGTTTCAGCATTTGCCTCTGCATTAGTCAGCTCTTCTGCCAATGCCTCTTCCATCATCGCTTCTGACGGCATTGCCGTTTTTTCTTGGTCCTCATCAGATGACGCCATGTTCGCCAATGAGTCTAAACGGCGCTTCTCGTGATAAGCCAGACCCGTACCAGATGGAATTAAACGGCCCACAATTACGTTCTCTTTTAGGCCGCGCAACATATCTCTTGAGCCTCTAACCGATGCCTCGGTAAGCACGCGAGTAGTCTCTTGGAATGATGCTGCAGAAATAAACGATTCAGTAACCAAAGATGCTTTAGTAATACCTAACAATACGGGATTATAGGTTGCTGGTTGCTTACCTTCAGCTTCTAATTTGTCATTGATATCTAATAAACGCGATTTTTCAACCTGCTCATTACGCAAGTAATTAGTATCTCCCGGATCAACTATTTCCGCTTTACGCAACATCTGTCTTGAAATAACCTCGATGTGTTTGTCATTAATACCTACGCCTTGAAGTCGGTATACATCTTGTATTTCTTTAACCAAATACTCAGCAAGTGTGGTTACACCCAATAAGCGCAAAATATCATGTGGGTTAAGTTCGCCGTCAACAACAACTTCACCTTTTTCAACATGCTCACCCTCGAACACATTGATTTGTCTCCACTTAGGAATCAACACTTCAGTTGACTCACCTTCTTCATCAGTTACAACTAAACGTTCTTTACCTTTTGTATCCTTACCAAAACTTACCGTTCCGGTTTGTTCTGCTAATACCGCTGGCTCTTTCGGTTTACGCGCTTCAAACAAATCAGCAACACGTGGAAGACCACCGGTAATATCACGAGTCTTAGAAGATTCTTGTGGAATGCGCGCAATCACATCACCCACATCCACTGAATTACCGTCTTGCAAATTAACCAATGCGCCTGGCGGCAAAATATATTGCGCTGGAATCTCAGTACCTGTGAAGGTTAGAGGTTCGCCATTCTTATCTAATAAATTAAGTGAAGGTCGCAAGTCTTTACCCGCAGCAGGGCGACTCTTTGGATCTGAAATTACGGTGGAACTTAAACCGGTTACTTCATCTGTAAATGATTCAACCGTCACGCCTTCAGCAAAGTCCGTAAGATGAACTTGGCCCGCAACCTCGGTAATGATCGGATGGGTGTGCGGATCCCAAGTCGCTACAACTTGTCCCGATGTAACACTATCACCATCATTTACAGAAATGGTTGCCCCATAGGAAATCTTATAACGCTCTCTTTCACGACCTTGGTCATCGATAATACCGATTTCACCGGAACGCGATACCGCAACATTGTGGCCATTTTTATGTTGCACAAGTTTAATATTGTGCATACGTATCGTACCGGTAGATTTAATCGTGATATCACTTGCAGAGGCTGCACGACTCGCCGCACCACCAATATGGAAAGTACGCATGGTTAACTGTGTGCCAGGCTCACCAATCGATTGCGCTGCAATTACACCAACTGACTCACCCATATTTATTAGATGTCCACGTGCAAGGTCGCGACCATAACACGATGCACAAACACCATAACGTGTATCACAAGTTATAGGGGTGCGCACCTTAACTTCGTCAATACCAATTTCTTCAAACCTATCTACCCATGCTTCGTCCAAGAATGTTCCAGCTGGTACCGCTACTTTGCCTTTAACATCCATCACATCTTCTGCAGTCACCCTTCCAAGCACCCTGCTAGGTAAAGTCTGCACTACGTCGCCACCCTCAATAATTGGAGTAAGTAACAAACCATTTGTTGTCTCGCAATCATCTTCAGTAACTACTAAATCTTGCGAAACATCGACCAAACGACGTGTCAGGTATCCAGAGTTAGCCGTTTTAAGAGCAGTATCGGCTAAGCCTTTACGCGCACCGTGTGTTGAGATGAAGTATTGCAATACATTCAATCCTTCACGGAAGTTCGCAGTTATCGGTGTTTCAATAATCGAACCATCAGGTTTTGCCATCAATCCGCGCATACCTGCGAGCTGGCGAATCTGTGCCGGGGAACCCCGCGCTCCAGAGTCAGCCATCATATAAATTGAGTTGAAGGAATCTTGCTTTACAATTTTACCCTCAGCATCTTCCACTTCTTCGTGACCTAAGCTATCCATCATCGCTTTGGCAACTTGATCATTAGTACGTGACCAAATATCAATTACTTTATTATAGCGCTCACCTTTGGTTACTAAACCAGATGAATACTGTGAAGCAATTTCTTTCACTTCATTTTCTGCTTCTGCCAAGATAGTTTGTTTTTCAGAAGGTATGACCATATCATCTGCACAGAACGACACGCCCGAACGCGTTGCAAATTTAAACCCGGTGTACATCAGTTTATCTGCAAATATAACCGTGTCCTTTAATCCTACACGTCGATAACAAGCGTTTAACAAACTTGAAATTGCACGCTTATTCATATCACGATTTACTAATTCGTATTCCAAGCCTTTTGGCAGCACTTGCGACAAAATACCGCGCCCCACTGTAGTCTCTATAATTCTACGAATTGGAGTACCCTTGCCATCCTCATCAATATCATAATCATCAACACGAATTTTCACTTTTGCATGCAAATGAACTTTGCGATTCTCATATGCGCGTTCTGCTTCTTCAACATCTGCAAAAATCATGCCCTCACCCGGAACATTAACTTTTTCACGCGTGAGATAGTAAAGACCCAATACAATATCTTGAGACGGAACAATAATCGGTTCACCATTCGCAGGTGACAGAATATTATTGGTAGACATCATTAATGCGCGAGCTTCAAGCTGAGCTTCTATAGATAACGGCACGTGCACAGCCATTTGGTCGCCATCAAAATCAGCATTAAATGCCGCACATACTAGAGGGTGCAATTGAATTGCTTTTCCTTCAATAAGAGTCGGCTCAAATGCTTGAATGCCTAATCTATGTAGCGTTGGTGCACGATTAAGCATCACTGGATGCTCACGAATCACTTCTTCTAGAATATCCCAAACTTCAGGACCTTCTTTTTCTACGACTTTTTTACATGCCTTAATGGTAGGCGAAATACCACGCATGTGTAATTTACTAAAGATAAATGGCTTAAATAATTCCAACGCCATTTTTTTCGGTAGCCCACACTGTTGCAAGCGTAAGGTTGGCCCTACAACAATTACTGAACGACCCGAATAGTCAACACGTTTGCCTAATAAGTTTTGACGGAAACGACCTTGCTTACCTTTTATCATATCGGCAAGAGATTTCAGTGCGCGCTTATTGGTGCCGGTAATGGCGCGACCGCGACGACCATTATCTAACAATGCATCAATCGCCTCCTGCAACATGCGTTTTTCATTGCGCACGATAATGTCAGGAGCATTTAACTCCAATAACCTTTTTAAACGATTATTACGGTTAATAGCGCGACGATATAAATCATTCAAATCTGAAGTCGCAAAGCGACCGCCATCCAAAGGTACCAATGGACGTAAATCTGGCGGCAATACTGGTAATACGGTTAATACCATCCACTCAGGCTTATTACCTGATTCTAGTAGCGACTCAACTAACTTAATACGCTTAGACAAGCGCTTAAGTTTCGCCTCCGAGCGCGTTTCTTTTATTTCATCACGCAGCTCAACAACCTGCTCTTCCAAATTAACTTGCTTAAGCATGTCTAGAATCGCTTCTGCACCCATACGCGCATCGAACTCATCACCATACTCTTCAATCGCTTCAAGGAAGGTGTCATCAGAAAGAAGCTGCTTGTGCTCAAGACCTGTCATACCAGGGTCAACCACCACAAATGCTTCAAAATAAAGAATGCGCTCTACGTCACGTAAGGTCATATCCAACAAAAGACCAATACGCGAAGGCAGAGATTTCAAAAACCAAATATGCGCAACAGGACTGGCTAATTCAATGTGGCCCATGCGCTCACGTCGCACTTTAGTAAGCGTTACTTCAACACCACATTTTTCACATACCACGCCACGATGTTTAAGACGCTTATACTTACCACATAAACATTCATAGTCTTTATTAGGACCAAATATTTTTGCGCAAAACAAACCATCACGTTCAGGTTTGAAAGTTCGGTAGTTTATCGTCTCTGGCTTTTTAACTTCTCCATACGACCATGAACGAATCATGTCAGGCGAAGCTAAGCCAATACGAATCGAATCAAAATCTTCTACCTGACCTTGATTCTTTAATAAACTAAGTAAGTCTTTCATTACATCTCCAGTAACTACGTCTTTAATGCAATCTTAGTTGCAACTTAAATAACAAATACTTTTAAACTTTATCGTTAAAACTTTTCTTGCTCAAAGTCTATATTCAATCCAAGAGAACGAATCTCTTTCATCAATACATTAAACGATTCTGGCATACCGGCATCCATACTATGATTACCGTCAACAATATTCTTATACATCTTGTTTCGACCGGTAACGTCATCCGACTTAACCGTTAGCATTTCCTGCAAGGTGTAAGAAGCGCCATAGGCCTCAAGCGCCCAGACTTCCATTTCTCCGAATCGCTGACCACCAAACTGTGCTTTACCGCCAAGAGGCTGTTGTGTAACCAAGCTATAAGGACCGGTTGAACGTGCATGCATCTTGTCATCAACCAAGTGATTCAATTTCAACATATGCATGTAACCAACCGTTACTTTGCGCTCAAACGATTCTCCTGTACGCCCATCCCACAAAAGGGTTTGACCATCTTCAGGCAGATCAGCAAGTTTCAGCATGCGTTTAATTTCTGATTCTTGCGCACCATCAAATACTGGGGTAGCCATTGGTACACCAGTACGCAAGTTATTCGACATGTTCATGATTTCATCATCATTGAATTCATTAAGATCTACGGATATACCTTCATCTTTATTGTAGATTTCATCCAGGAATGAGCGCAGCTGTTGCACATCTCCATTCTTCTTCAGCATGCCATCAATCTTCAAGCCCAAGCCTTTAGCCGCCCAACCCAAATGTATCTCTAGAACCTGACCGACGTTCATTCGTGAAGGAACACCTAATGGATTCAATACAATATCTACTGGCGTACCATCTTCTGTATGCGGCATGTCTTCGACCGGTACAATCATAGAAACAACACCCTTGTTTCCATGGCGGCCCGCCATCTTGTCGCCTGGTTGCATGCGACGTTTTACCGCAATATAAACCTTAACCATCTTTAACACGCCTGGCGCTAAATCATCACCTTGAGTGATTTTTTCCTTCTTAGCTAATAAGCGTTGGTCAAATGATTCGCGCTGTTCTTTTAACTGCGTAGCAAGCTTTTCTAATTGAGCATTTACATCTTCATTCTGCATGCGAATTTCAAACCATCGCTCACGCTCTAGACCATCTAGATACGCCTTAGTTACTTTAGAACCTGCAGCCAATTCATCTGGTCCACCATCCGTTACTTTATTAGTAATTAAACGCTCAATACGCGAATAAATGTCAGCCTCATAAATACGTAATTGGTCATTTAGATCTTTACGTACTTGCTCAACTTCTGCTTCTTCAATTTGCAAGGCACGCTTATCTTTTTCTACGCCGTCACGAGTAAATACTCGCACATCAATTACCGTACCTTCCATACCAGACTTCACGCGTAATGAAGTATCTTTTACATCAGAAGCCTTCTCACCAAAAATAGCCCTTAGAAGCTTTTCTTCAGGAGTAAGCTGCGTCTCACCCTTAGGGGTAACCTTGCCTACCAATATATCACTTGGCTTTACTTCAGCACCTACATAAACTATTCCCGAGTCATCCAACTTGGCTAACAAGTTTTCACTCACATTTGGAATATCTGCTGTAACTTCTTCGGAGCCAAGCTTGGTATCACGAGCCACACACGTCAGCTCTTCAATATGAATTGTTGTAAAACGGTCTTCTTCAACTACACGCTCTGAAATAAGAATCGAATCTTCAAAGTTGTATCCATTCCATGGCATGAACGCAACCAACGCATTTTGGCCTAAAGCCAACTCGCCTAAATCTGTTGATGGTCCGTCTGCTAATACATCGCCACGCGCAATTACATCACCCGGGCGCACCAAAGGTTTTTGATTAATACATGTGTTTTGGTTTGAACGAATATATTTAGTGAGATTGTAAATATCTACGCCAGGCTCACCCGCTTCTGTTTCTTTATCATTAACGCGAACCACGATACGGCCAGCATCAACCGAATCCACAACTCCACCGCGGCGTGAAGATAATGCTGCGCCTGAATCGATCGCAACTGCACGCTCAATACCGGTTCCAACCAGTGGTTTTTCTGCGCGCAATGTGGGCACCGCTTGGCGTTGCATATTTGAACCCATTAATGCACGGTTCGCATCATCGTGCTCCAAGAATGGAATCAATGCTGCTGCTACCGAAACAATCTGTTTCGGCGATACATCCATGTATTCCACTTTTTCAGTGGTCGCTAATGAAAATTCATTTAAGTGTCTTACCGACGCCAATTCATTTACAAATTTACCTTTTTCATCTAACGGCGCATTGGCTTGCGCAATGGTAAACTGACTTTCTTCAATTGCAGAAAGGTATTCAATTTCATCGGTAACCTTGCCGTTAATTACTTTGCGATAAGGTGTCTCCAAGAAACCATAGTCATTAGTACGTGCAAAAATGGCTAGCGAATTAATTAATCCAATATTTGGACCTTCAGGAGTTTCAATCGGACATACCCGACCATAATGAGTTGGATGTACGTCACGCACTTCAAAACCTGCTCGCTCACGTGTTAATCCGCCTGGGCCTAATGCTGAAATACGACGCTTGTGGGTGATTTCAGATAATGGATTGTTTTGATCCATAAATTGCGACAACTGACTAGAACCGAAAAATTCTTTAATCGCTGCTGCAACTGGCTTAGCATTAATCATTTCCTGAGGCATTAAACCTTCAGACTCTGCCAAGGTTAAACGCTCTTTAACGGCACGCTCAACACGCACTAAACCAACACGGAAAGCATTTTCTGCCATTTCACCTACGCACCGCACACGTCGGTTACCAAGGTGATCGATATCATCAACAATGCCATTACCATTACGGATATCAATCAGCACTTTCATGACATCTAAGATGTCGTCATTATTTAAAATACCTGACCCTGTTTGCTCTTCACGTCCAACGCGTCGATTAAACTTCATTCGACCTACAGGCGATAAGTCATAACGTTCTGGCGCAAAGAATAAATTCTGAAATAAATTTTGCGCAGCCTCTTTAGTCGGCGGCTCGCCAGGACGCATCATGCGATAGATTTCCACCATCGCTTCTAATGCATTACTAGAAGGATCAATGCCTATCGTTGATGAGATATATGGTCCTCTATCAATGTCATTGGTATACAACAACTCCAACACATCAACAGATGACTCTAGAATCTTTTCAATATTTTCTTCAGTTAATTCATCATTTGCTTTACAAACTAACTCGCCAGTATCGGTATCAACTAAATCTTTCGCTAAAAATTTATTTAATAAGTATTCAACCGGCACTTCCAAAGTTTTTATATTTGCCTTTTCAATCTTACGCACATGACGCACAGTAATCCGACGACCCGCCTCAACAATTACTTTCCCGCCAGCTTTAATATCAAGCGGTGCAATTTCACCACGTAGTCGCTCTGGTATTAAATCAAGAATGAACCCTTTATCCGTAATATTTACGGTATTAGTTTCAAAGAACATCGATAGAATTTCTTCGCTACTGTAACCAATCGCACGCAACAGGATAGATGCAGGTAGTTTTCGACGTCGATCGATGCGTACAAACAAGCAATCTTTATGGTCAAATTCAAAGTCCAACCATGAGCCACGGTATGGAATCACTCGAGCAGAGTATAAAAGCTTGCCTGAAGAGTGCGTCTTACCTTTGTCGTGATCAAAGAACACTCCTGGAGAACGATGCAACTGAGAAACAATTACCCGTTCTGTGCCATTAATAACAAACGCACCGGTGTCCGTCATAAGCGGCAATTCGCCCATGTACACTTCTTGCTCTTTTACATCTTTAACCTTCTTAGCACTTGCAGGCGCATCTTTATCATAGATAACAAGACGCAACAGCACCTTCAAAGGAGCACTATAAGTCAATCCACGCAGCTGGCATTCCTTTACCTCAAACGCCGGCTCTTCTAAACGATAACTTACATACTGCAGTTCAACATTACCGGAATAACTTATGATTGGAAAAATGGAGCCAAACGCACCATTCAAGCCAGAAGTCTGACGATCTTCTTTCGTAGCATCTTCTTGCAAAAACCGGCGATAGGAAGCCAGTTGTATTTGCAACATATATGGAACAGCTAAGATTTCAGGACGTTTGCCAAAATCTTTGCGAATTCTTTTCTTCTCGGTATAGCTATACGCCATGGAATTACCCCGTGGTCAAAATGCAGACACAAATATAACCAAACAACGCATGAATACGTTGTTTGGCAAAATTAAACACTAACGCTAGTAGCAACTACTTGAGCTCTACAGCTGCGCCAGCCTCTTCCAATTGCTTTTTGATATCTTCAGCTTCGTCTTTCGTTGCTGCTTCCTTAACAGTTGAAGGCGCACCTTCTACCATTTCTTTTGCTTCTTTCAAGCCAAGACCAGTAACTGCACGAACGACTTTAATGACAGCAACTTTGTTGCCACCAAAACTACTCATTACAACATCAAACTCAGTCTTCTCTTCTGCTGCTGCACCGGCGTCACCGCCAGCTGCAGGTGCTGCTGCTACAGCTGCTGCTGCAGATACACCAAACTTTTCTTCCATAGCAGAGATTAGATCTACCACTTCCATTACGCTCATTTCTGAAATCGTCTCAAGTATGTCTTCTTTTGAAACAGCCATTTTCTACTCCTAAATTAAAAATAATTACCCAAATCAATAACGCTTAAAACTTAACTTTAACCATTAATCAGCAGATTGCTTTTGATCTCTCACCGCAGCAATAGTCCGAACCAGTTTTCCATGCGGCTCATTAAGAGTACGCACAAATTTCTCAACTGGCGCTTTCATAACAGCCATAAGCAAACTAATTGCCTGATCTTTAGTTGGTAAGCTAGATAACTTCGTTAGTTCTGAAACATCTAATAACTCTCCACCAATGGAGATCATCTTTACCGCAAGCAAATCGTTTTGTTTCGCAAAATCTTTCACAAGTCTTGCCGCAGAACCGGGGTCTTCTTGCGAAAACGCCAACACTAGCGGACCAACCAAACCATCGCGCATACACTCATATGGCGTACCTTCTAAGGCACGTTTGGCTAGAGTGTTTTTTACGACTTTTAGATAAACGCCTGTTTCACGCGCCTTAGCACGCAATTCAGTTAGTTCACCAACGGTTAGTCCACGGTATTCTGCTGCGATAGCAGAATGCGCATCAGCTGCAACTTGCGAGACTTCGGATACGATCGCCTGCTTTTGTTCAAGTTGTAAGGCCACAATGGGGTCCTCTGAGTTAACAATACACACAAGGTGTTTATAAAAACATGAATGCGATTTAGCCTTTTCAAAAGACCAATCAATGCATTCCCCTTACAGTGCAACCAACTCAGGAATTTATGTTCCTGATTTGGGGTACACAGTCTACGCAGGCTGAGCCTCCTCATTAAGCAACACCCATATGATGCTGCACCTACGGTCTTGGACGGTTGTTTCTTAATTCAATAATCTAGAAACAACACCCAATTACTTATATATAAAAGCAACTACAGTTACTTTTATATATTTCAATTTCTATCTATGCCAAAGCTGTTTGATCTAAGGTCACGCCTACACCCATGGTAGATGAGATCACAACTTTCTTAATGTATACACCTTTAGCAGAAGATGGTTTGGCTTTTACTAAATCTGCAATTAAGGCTTTTAGGTTCTCTTCAAGTTTCTGTACTTCAAATTGCACACTACCTATAGAGCAATGCACAACTCCGCCTTTCTCGGTTTTAAACTGCACTTGACCCGCTTTAGCGTTCTTTACCGCCGTGGCAACATCCGCAGATACAGTGCCTACTTTAGGGTTAGGCATTAAGCCACGCGGGCCGAGAATCTGCCCTAATTGGCCCACAACACGCATCGCATCCGGTGCCGCTATAGCAATATCAAAATCCATCTCACCTTTTTTAACTTGCTCTGCTAAATCTTCTAAACCCACTAGATCTGCACCCGCAGCTTTCGCTGCATCCGCTTGAGCACCTTCCGCAAACACTGCGACACGAACTGTTTTACCTGTGCCATTCGGCAATACTGTTGATCCTCTAACGTTTTGTTCAGATTTTCTAGGGTCAACACCAAGGTTTATACTTACATCAACAGACTCATTAAATTTTGCAGTTGCGCATTCTTTGACTAAGCTAATGCCTTCAGTCGGCATGTAAGACTTTTCCAATTCAACTTTTTCGCGCGCAGCGCGTAAATTTTTTCCTTCTTTTGCCATTACGATACTCCCTCAACGTCTATTCCCATACTTCTAGCACTTCCTGCAATGGTGCGAACGGCTGCATCCATATCGGCAGCAGTGATATCAGGCATTTTTGTCTTCGCAATTTCTTCAAGTTGCGCACGATTTACTTTGCCAACTTTTTCAGTGTTTGGACGGCCACTGCCTTTAGCTAAGCCTGCTGCTTTCTTAAGCAAGATGGCTGCAGGTGGTGTTTTAGTTATAAACGTAAAACTCTTATCGGTATAGACAGTAATTACGACAGGTACTGGCATGCCTTTTTCCATATTTTGAGTTTGCGCGTTAAATGCTTTGCAAAACTCCATAATATTTACGCCATGTTGACCTAGCGCAGGACCCACTGGTGGACTTGGGTTTGCCTCACTCGCAGGAACCTGTAATTTTATGTATGCGTCTACTTTCTTAGCCATTATCTTTTAATTTTCGCTTGTTTATTCATCGGGTTTATTTGCCGAGTAAATTTCTTTTTTAATCTTTCTTTAGCCTTTCTCAACCTGACCAAACTCAAGCTCAACTGGAGTCGATCGACCAAAAATCTGTACTGCAACTAACATGCGACTCTTTTCATAGTTCACTTCTTCAACTACGCCATTAAAATCATTGAATGGCCCATCGGTAACACGTACCACTTCTCCAGGCTCGAATAGAACCTTCGGTTTCGGCGCATCCACACCTTCTTGCATACGCTGCAATATGTTTTGAGCCTCTGCTTCACTTATTGCCGCAGGCTTGTCTGATGAACCGCCAATAAAACCAAGCACTTTTGGACAATCTTTCACTAAGTGCCAACTGTCGTCGTCCATTTCCATTTTTACTAAAACATAACCGGGGAAAAACTTTCGTTCACTGCGACGCTTCTGCCCCTCTCGCATCTCTACCACTTCTTCAACTGGCACCATAATTTCGCCAAACTTTTCCTGCATGCCTAGGCGCTCAATTCTTTCACCTAACGCTCGCTGTACCTGATTTTCAAAACCAGAATACGCATGCACTACATACCATTGCATAGACATCAATAAACTCTTATCAGATTACGTACTGTATTAAAGCCGTTAATATGCGATCAATGATCCATAAAAATAGCGCCAAAAGAATGACTACTACAAATACCACAAGAGTAGTTTGCAAGGTCTCACCTCTCGTTGGCCAAACCATTTTGCGTACCTCAGTACGCGCATCTTTCATAAAACTTGCTAGTGTTCGGCCACGCTCAGTTGTAAACGCAATTATCGCTGCAACTAATACAGCAGCCACTATTCCTAGTACCCGATATAACAACGGATAATCTACGTACACATAAAATGCCGCTAGACCTGCCAGTACAATTGCAGCAGCAATTACCAGCTTAAAGACATCCATGCCGCCTGCAGTTGTTGCTTCAGCTTTTCCAGTCATATCAAAATAATTTACGTGTAGGGGTTACTCGTGATTTAGCTCAGATTTCACACATTATGGCAGGCCAGGAGGGAATCGAACCCCCAACCTGCGGTTTTGGAGACCGCCGCTCTGCCAATTGAGCTACTGGCCTTTAACCGATATACGCCTAGCAATCGCCAAACAAGAAATTATAACGTGTTTATTGACTCAGATTAAATCTATTTTTACGCTATCAGAAGAGATAGGCAGTATGGTTTTTAACCAACCACTCTATCCCTGAAACTATATCTTACTCAATAATTTTGGCCACGACACCAGCACCTACGGTACGCCCACCTTCACGGATCGCAAAGCGTAAGCCTTCGTCCATCGCAATCGGGGCAATCATGGTCACGGTCATTTGTACGTTATCACCCGGCATGACCATCTCGGTCCCTGCAGGAAGTTCACATGCGCCGGTCACGTCGGTAGTTCTGAAGTAGAACTGGGGACGATAGCCGTTGAAGAATGGGGTATGACGCCCACCTTCTTCTTTGCTCAAAATGTAGATTTCCGCTTCGAATTTGGTGTGAGGATTGATGCTACCAGGCTTACACAGCACTTGCCCGCGTTCCACTTCTTCACGCTTGGTGCCACGTAGTAATACCCCTACGTTGTCACCCGCTTCTCCACGATCCAGTAGTTTGCGGAACATTTCCACGCCGGTACAGGTGGTCTTGGCGGTCTCTTTGATGCCTACAATCTCAATTTCATCCCCTACATTCACTACACCACGCTCAATACGACCGGTTACTACGGTGCCACGTCCTGAGATGGAGAATACGTCTTCCACCGGCATGAGGTAGTCACCTTCGATCGCACGCACTGGTTCTGGAATGAAAGCATCCATTTCTTCTACGAGTTTGATAATCGACGGTACACCGATATCGGAGGTGTCGCCTTCTAGGGCCTTAAGCGCTGATCCGATCACAATCGGAGTGTCGTCGCCTGGGAATTCGTAGGTAGAGAGTAGATCTCGGATTTCCATTTCTACTAATTCAAGTAATTCGGCGTCATCCACTTGATCGGCTTTGTTCATGTATACCAGGATGTACGGTACACCGACTTGTCGTGCAAGAAGGATGTGCTCACGCGTTTGTGGCATCGGGCCGTCGGCAGCACTGCATACCAAAATCGCTCCGTCCATTTGCGCTGCACCGGTAATCATGTTCTTTACGTAATCCGCGTGTCCCGGACAATCTACGTGTGCATAGTGGCGATTCGTGCTTTCGTATTCTACGTGAGCCGTTGCAATGGTGATGCCGCGCTCGCGCTCTTCCGGAGCATTGTCAATCTGATCATAGGCTTTGAATTCGCCACCTTGGGCCTCGGCCATCACTTTAGTTAACGCCGCCGTTAAGGTGGTCTTGCCATGGTCTACGTGACCGATCGTGCCCACATTCACATGCGGCTTATTACGCTCAAACTTCTCTTTCGACATTTTCTTTTACCCTCAATTTATTAACTCACCCACTATCTGGGCCTACATTTTTTGAAGTTGTCTTCTTTATTCATGGAGCCCGCAAACAGAATCGAACTGTTGACCTCATCCTTACCATGGATGCGCTCTACCGACTGAGCTATGCGGGCAAATAATTATTGGGCGCAATTGTAAACGCAGAATTTAGTCGTTGCAGCACTATTTATTAGTGCTCTTGGGATAGTTGATGGATATTGGATCATCTTTTATTAGCTTTCGCTGCTGCTAGGCCGTTAGGATAATGAATTCGAAAGTACCCAATAAGAATTATGGAGCGGGTGATCGGGATCGAACCGACATCATCAGCTTGGAAGGCTGGGGTTCTACCATTGAACTACACCCGCAAAAACTAGAAAGCATGACTTTGTCATACTTAATTCGCGCATAGTAGCCATGCGCATGTCTGGTGGAGGGGGCTGGATTCGAACCAACGTACTCAGAGAGAACGGATTTACAGTCCGTCGCCTTTAACCACTCGGCCACCCCTCCATGGTGAAATATTGTGTGTGACTTATCTGTGAACTGTCAATAGTGTGAAGTTCAGCATAGTTCAAACCCAAATATTACGCGGTGGTAGCTTAATGCATTGTTAAGCGAACGTAAAATGATTACGTAACATTCGTAGACTAAGCAGTTAAATACAGATAAGTCACTAACTTGTAATTATTGATGGCCGAGGTCTTACAAATCTGGGTGCTAGAATTCATATATATTGCAGTTGGTGTTTCAACAGCATTTAAAACACTCACATCCTACAAGTACTGTTGTAGATAACTTACAAGAGAATTTTCTACAAACTCAATTCCTAAAGCATGTTTTTGTTCTGCTGTCATAGTGTTTAGCGCAATGACTAAATCTTTTGCAATTGCAGGATGCTTTTTTACAATGCTTATAGACTCAACATACACCTTAATGCCAAATACAATGGTATTTGTGTTCTCTAATCTACGAAAAGTTTGTCGCTCGCTACGCAGATACAGTCGATCTTCAATATTCTCTAGATCGACATTAACCATGCTTTCATACATATCAAAACTATTTGGGAACACGCAAAGATCAGGGCGCGAAAATAAAAACCAATTTGAGCGCTGATAACAATCTTCAACCTTCAAGTTCTTTAAAAAATGGCGAATCATACGGCCAATTTTTTCTTCTAGATTTGCTATAGGAGCATGAATACTTGCAAGTGACTTGCCCATTTTTTCTGCAAGTGTCCACCATGTTGGTGCACAAATAGATGCTGCAACAAGTTTATAATCTTCATCAACCTCCTCTAACAAACAAAAATCGTCTGCCACCAAATAACTTACCAACTCAAGCGGATTATTTTCATAACTTGCGATAATGTAACGTTTATTATTATTTTTGCTTGCAATTTCACCATCAGAGACCACAAATCTAGCTGCATGGTAGCGTTGTATATTATCCAGCAAGATATTCAAGAGCTCTTGTTGCGCCGCAAGACTAGCAGGCACTGCATCCAAGACTTTCTTACCTTGAGCCTTTATAAGATTCTCTTTCTCTTTAATTCTATCAGCGAAATCATCTTCATACTGAATCCATTCAGAACATTCAATAGTGCTCAGACCAAGACGTAATCGCCCTCGCTCACCATTAAAAGGATAGTATTTTGCGACAGACATAGTCGTATTGCCTGTTAGTAAAGATGTTATTATTTTTTCTCAAATGCATAGAACAGCGCATACTTTTTATTAGCGATTTGTACCGCCAATGTATTTTCATTTATAAAAGCAACTCCTTCGTATTCGTCATTCACCGATCCACATTCAATCACTTCAAGCTTGGCACGGTATACATTGTATCGAGGATTAATGAGATCCAAGTAACCAAGATACTCACACCCATCCGAATCATGGCCGGTTAAAACACCTTCTTCATCAATAAAGATAGTACTAGTCAATTGGTCACGATCTGTATAAGACCAATTGCCTTTTAAATATTCCAATGAAGATGACTTATCATAAAGTTCGCTATATGCAACTTTAAGTGCACCAGTATCACCGCCACTAAGCGTTTTAAAATAAGTAGAAATTGTTTTTGGATTTTCCCCATCATCCTCGAACGTTCCTGTAAGGTTCGCCCAATCAAACGGACCACCATCTAACGCAAATAATACATACTTGTTCAGGACATGTTTGCCATCAAACTCTAGCGTTCCCACGCACATCGCTTTTGCATTCAGACTGAATGCGTAGGCTTTATCTTGCAAATGAACAGCAGTGAAATCGTATGGTCCTTTCCCGCGGATATCGAATTCTCCAATCCAGATGCCATCCAATGGAGCGCGAAGTTTAAGTTCAGGATCCTCAGTATCTTTGGTTACGTTAGAAATAACACAACCATTAAGCACTATATATGCACTTAAAATTAGAATTGTAATTTTTAATTTAATTAGTAACATTTTAAATTAAGCGCTTATAATAAAAAATAAGATTTTCTAAAATATAGTCGCAAGAACATCCCCCAAACATCAGCTAAAAATATAATTATTATATTTACTTACTAATACAAGTAATCCAGTATTTTTTTTGCAACAGACCCAGAAACTGGATTCGGAATAACACCAATTTCTGCTGCAACAGCATCCTGATTATATAGAAAATTTTTCATAACTTTATTTTCATATGAATCTAGCGGTAACCCAAATCCTGGAGCAACTTCACCTGTTAATGCAACAATGTGATGTGCCCTCCCTCCTATACCAAAAACTTCATGACAACTTATGCAATTCCCCAGCAACACATTACTTAAATCTGAATCCAAGTCATCAAAGCTATCTAGAGGATTGTTTTTTGTAACTTCAATTGTCTCAAGCATAATTTGCCCATATTGTGATAAGGGCAGTTTAAGATTTGCAGGAAGCGGTTTCTCGAAAAACAAAAAAGGCCCCAAGGACTCTACAAATTGGTGCCTAGGTGCATCTTCAGGAACCCATGAATAAGATTTTTTAGTTCTATAAAATCTTGTAAGCGAATACAAATTTGACACATGATCTAAACCAACAACAATCGCTGGTTTATATTTAGCATAAACACTTAGATCAATAACGAAATATCTTCCTTTTTTATTCTTGAATGTTAAATACATATCGCCATCTTTAGAATGCTCATAACTCAAGAATTTTAAAACATCGAATGCAGAATACGATTCAAGAGGAAATTGATTTAGGTAATAAGGTGTTTGTGAAAAAAAATTCACCAATATATTCCACAACTCCTCATTAATAGGTTTCTTATGAATATAATTTAAATTTGAGTAAAACTCTTCATTAGATACAAGTGGGTCCTGCCACTTTCTCTCAGCACTTAAGAATTGTTGATAATTATTATCTACACCTATACCCAAAACATTTGAAGATATTACGGTTAACTGTGGGCTTGAAATAGAAATATTGCCGTTAGTATTTCGTGGGTAAGGAGTCAACCATGTTGACCATACTGACAGGCCTTTCTCTCTCAATTTAAATGCAGTCTTATTAGAGCCTATAATTACTTCGCGATCATCCGTTGCCCCAACCAGAATAACTAGTGGTGGATGCAGATTATGTACATCAAGCTTATTTACATCTAACTCCCCTGGTCTAAATGAAATTAACAGCGATAATTGCTTACTAACATTTTTATTACCAAAAATTTCTAATAATGCTTCAGACTTTAAATCTGTTATTAAAATTATATTGTCTTGTGGACCCAATCTTTCTACTACCTTACGCAATCTGTTTTCGACACACGTGCTTAAATTTACTGAAAATAATAAACAGTCAGACAAAGTCTCAGACTTGAAATTTAATTTTTTCCAATAACGATTTGTTACTTTTGAAAGCTTCTCCATGTCTTTAGTTAAATATATAGCAACGCCATTCTCTGTATTATCAGAACTCGAATTAACCGCGCCTTGGACTACAAATAAAATAAGAAATACCAAACTTATTCGTAGAAATTTCTGAATACTCATAGTTTTTTTAAAAAGAATAGATTATTTATACGCATAAATACTAAAAAGACAGTAAAACGCATCTGTATACAAAACAATAGGATTGATATTTCTCTCCGACCTGTACACTAATATACGATTCATTTCAGCCGTTGTATTTAGAACTTCCATAGAAAATTGTAGCACTGGCTATCAACACTTCACACACAAACCTAACCAAACAAGATATATAGGTTAACTTTCTGAAACCAGATGACCTAAAAATAAAGCAGAAGACAACACCACTAATATGAACATCATTTAGTTGACACTTCCATATTAAAAAAGCCCTCATAAAGAGGGCTTTTTTAATATGGAGCTGGCGAGAGGATTCGAACCACCGACCTGCTGATTACAAATCAGCTGCTCTACCAACTGAGCTACGCCAGCACACAAGCCAAGGAGTTTAATGCCTTTACCTACATCAGGCAAAGTGAAAAAAAGTAATATATCTAGATTAATCGATGATCAATTTAAAATTAGCGACCTGCAGTCTCACACTGCCTTTTGGGCAGCCAATTTTTCAACTACTTTGACGACGAGCTAGTTTTCTTAGGAGCTGAAACAGCACACGGTCTAGCTAATTTTTGTAATGGGTTATCATCTTTTTGTACTTTTTCCCAAATACTGGTTTTCAGACGTTTCTGATCGGTTTCTTGAAAATCTAGCCAATGTCTAGTCACTTCTTTATAACGTGTTTGAATTTTTGGACTGAACCCGAGCTTTTTTAGCCTGCCTACTCGTATCTTTGCGCGACTATAACCGTTGTAAAGCCCTAAAGAGATCGCATTGGTATATTTGCCTTTGCGAATTATAAAATAGTCATCCGCATTGGCAATTTTTAATTGGTTTTCCACTGCTTTCGCATCTTGCAAAGTTTTTTCTGCAGGAAAATACACCCAATAAGATTTAGGCTCTTTATCTGTAATCGATTTATGTTTTGGCTCAAACCCATTTTGCTTTAATTTTTGTTCTAACTTTATACTGTTCTTCTCATCTAAAATAGGACCCAGCGAATAACATGTTTTTGCCGATGTTATTGATGGAGATAACTTTTTACCCACCTTTGCATTTGGTTTAGATATTTTTGGCGCTTCTTCTAACGACTGTATGTTTACACTTGCAACTGTTTCGTCTGGTCGCTCACTTAACAAAATAAGTGTTTGCATACCTTGAGGTTGTTGCACAATAACAGGGGTATTATTTTTTTCTGAAAAAGCAACTCCCCACACCAGATAGCTTAAATTGATAACCAATAACAGTATAAATAAAGAGCGCATACTTATTTCACATAGCCATAGCTTATTTATATATATTTAAATATTTTGTGATACAACTTTCAGGCCATCCAGCACGAGTGATTCATCAAATTTCACAGGCAGAGAAAGATATGACTCTATAAATTCAGCATCACCACCCGTCAACACAACCTGATCAAAACCATCGTAATCTGACACCATTCTATTTACAACATACTCAATACCACCGACAACAGCACTTATACAACCAGCGCGAATTGCACTCCCCGTAGTCTTGGAAAACACATTAAATTCCGCCTCTTCCGTGTTAGTAATTTCTATTTTAGTATTTTCCATCAGTGTCTTTCTCATACTTTCTATGCCTGGCAATATCACCCCACCTTGATGAACCCCTTTAGCATCTAAAGCATCAATCGTTACCGCTGTGCCACAATCTACAATACAGTTATTTCCAGAATACTTTTCATTTACGGCAATCAACGCTGCAACACGATCCACACCCAATGTACTTGCATCTGCATACGCAAGGCTTATACCAAAGCTATTTTCTGTAGGATCTAGAAAATAAATATTCTTCACACTATCATTTAATAGGGTGTCTTTAATTTGCGAATTCATTTCTGCACTAAGCACCGAGCTAATAATGACTTCACTAGCATCACTATATTGATCACATAAAGACTTAACACTATAGAGTTTTCCAAATGGCCCATAGTTATGTGTGTCGTTTTGTTCCAGTCTGCCATTTTCAACAATGGCAAATTTACAACGACTATTACCTAAATCTAATAATAATTTCACTATGAGTTTCCAATTGGCTTGATTTCACTTATATATGTGCTATGCATATGCTCAAACTTACCATTAATATCTAGAACAATCTGACCCAGATTGTTTATTCCTTTTACACATCCTATATTAATTTTTTCTTTATGAAGAAACTCGATTTTTTTATTCATCAACATATCGTATTGTCGCCACTTATTATTTAAATCACACAATTGGTTTTCTTCGAGCTTTGCCAAGGTTTTCAAAAATGAAGATATTAGCTCTGCTGCAAGCTCATTTCTTGATAACTGCCAATCAGGTTTAATAGATATTAAGTCAACCCAGGGGGTTTCAATCTCCACATTATCATTTAAGGACATGGCAACATTTAAACCCACACCAATAATTAAATTATTTCTCGTTTGATTAACTTTTCTTTCAATCAAAATCCCAGCTAGTTTATTGCCTTCCACGCAAACATCATTAGGCCATTTTAGTTGAATATGCTTGCATCCGTGTTTTTCCAATAACTCAGCAATAGCAATCAACAACCATAGGCTAAGCGTTTCATATTCTTGCCTCCAAACCTGCAAAGGCCATGACATAGATAAGTATAGATTTACTGCTGCAGGAGACACCCACTGATGCCCATATCGCCCTCGACCTTGCGTTTGTTGCTCAGCCACACACACACTAACTTGCTTGCAATCTAGTGCATTCTCTAGCAAATAATCATTTGTAGACGAAATATTTGGAAAGACATGTATAGATTTTATATCATCTCTATCCTGGGCACTTAGATGCCTACGAATACTTTTCTCACGCAATGGCTCAGAGACCGTTTCGCAATTCTTGGGGTTAACTAAAATTTGTGCCATTTAATAAAGAGACAATACCCACAGAATGCATTTGTTTCGAAATTTACCCTTAGAAAAATAGAACTTAACGAGATAAATGGTAATATTCATAGCATGGAAAGGATATTTATAAAATAATAATTAGATACAATCATACCTTAACCTCTCTTCCCATATATGAATCACAAATACATCAGCAGCTTTTTAGCTAATTGTCCAATATACCTAGGCATGTTACTCATTTGCCTGCCGTTGCAAATTCAAGCTGAATTTTATGTATATAAAGAGGACGATGGCACCAGTTGGATAACAGATCGAAAAATGCCACAGGAAAAATACACCCTTATGGCCACTATAGGCAGACCCACTGCCGTCGTGTCGTGTAGAAAGATGACTCCAACAAAATTAGAGAAACGTGCCAGCAGTTATACAGATACCATTGAAGCCTATTCCATCGCATACGAGGTTGATCCAAAGTTGGTTAAAGCAATTATTGCAACCGAATCATGCTTTGACCGTAAAGCAATCTCTTCTGTTGGCGCTCGAGGACTCATGCAACTGATGCCTGCTACGGCGAAAGAACTAGGCGTAAAGGATTCTTTCAATGCCAATCAAAATATCCGCGGCGGGATAAAATATTTCAGCCAAATGCTTACGCGATTTAATGACAATACGGAATTAGCGCTCGCAGCATATAATGCTGGCCCTAATGCAGTAGAAAAGTACGGCGGCATCCCGCCCTATGCAGAGACTAAAGGTTACGTAAAAAAGGTCTTAAAACGCTACGCAAATTATGTAGCGAAAAGTAGCACAGCGGCCTACTAGGCTTATTCGTACTTTTTACCTTGATAAATGATCCAGCCTTCTGGATGAGTATTATTCGGATCATGATGCGTCCAATGCAGCACCCCACCTTTATTATTCCATTCATACTGACCATAGATCGAAACTCGACTATCTACACCAAGTGGCACGCGTGGCGCGAGATCAATATTATGCGCAACTAAAAGAGTTAATCCATCTGGCGTCCTAATTAAAAAACGTTGATGACGGGAACCATCATTATCATCCTTTAAAATTCGTGTAACATTAGCAACTGTCGAAACCATAACTCCGGACCGTTGTGCATCATAAAGGGAACGAATATCTGACTGGCTAACATTAGCCGATTGGGAGTCACTTGGATAATTAGCACCTACTTCAGGCTCAGCTAAGCTGAAAGGGTATTGAAAAAACACCCATACCCCACCGATTAAAAGCAATAGCACCAACCCAATATATTTAAATAATTTATTCCCGCGGAATAATTTCCGCAGCAAAAATGGCGCACCCATAATTAATATTTTTTTTAACAGTGAATTCAACTCTATTCCCTTTTTATTTTCTGAATTTATTACGCTAATAAATATATAATATTCCTAACTACACTATTACTAGCATACATGAGCTATACACCAGAACAGCCTTCAAACTTTATTCGCCATATCATTGATGAAGATATTGCTAATAACAAGAATAATGGCAAGGTAGTCACCCGATTCCCTCCAGAACCAAATGGCTATTTACATATCGGCCATGCAAAGTCTATTTGCCTAAATTTTGGCGTAGCCCGCGACTACCAAGGTCAATGCAATCTTCGGTTTGATGACACCAACCCTGAAAAAGAAAGTCAGGAATACATCGATGAAATCAAAAAGGATGTGGAATGGCTAGGATTTAATTGGTCGGAACTTAGACACGCCTCAGACTATTTTGAAAACTTATACGAATATGCAGTTGAACTCATAAAATTAAATAAAGCTTACGTGTGCAACTTAGACGCAGAAGAGATTCGCAAACAACGAGGCACTTTAACCGAGCCAGGTATTGAAAGCCCTTATCGCAATAGAAGTATAGATGAGAATTTAGCAATGTTTGCTGATATGCGCGCAGGAAAACACAAAGAGGGTGAGCATGTGCTACGTGCAAAAATTGATATGGCTTCAGGCAATATCAATATGCGTGATCCCGTTTTATATCGCATTAAATACGCCACCCACCCAAGAACTCAAGATAATTGGTGTATTTATCCCATGTACGATTACACGCATTGTATTTCAGACTCCATCGAAGGAGTCACTCATTCATTGTGCACGCTAGAATTTGCAGATCATCGCCCCTTATATGATTGGGTGCTAGATGAATTAAGCACCCCTTCTCATCCACAGCAGATTGAATTTGCCAGGCTATCTGTCGAATACACTATTAGCAGCAAACGAAAACTAAATCTCCTGGTAAGTGAAAATCATGTAGATGGCTGGGATGATCCACGTATGCCGACAATTTCTGGCATGCGACGTCGCGGCATCACGCCCGAATCAATTCGAGAATTTTGTGACCGCATCGGGATTACAAAAAAAGATGCGTTTATCGAAATGAGTGTGCTAGAAAACTGCATTAGAGAAGACCTAGATCCCCGTTCAAATAGACTAATGTGCGTAATCGACCCGTTGAAAGTTGTCATTGAGAATTATCCAGAAGATAAAGAGGAAGAATTCTCAGCGAGCAATCACCCTAAAGATCCAGAACAAGGCAAACGATCTATACCATTCTCAAAAACCATTTATATAGAACGTGATGACTTCATGGAACAACCGCCAAAAAAGTATTTCCGACTAGGCCCAGGGAAAGAAGTTCGCTTACGAAATGCTTACGATATTAAATGCATGCAAGTAATTAAAAATGATGCCGGCAAAATTATAGAACTACGCTGCGAATATGACCCTGACAGTGCAGGCAAAAATAAAAAGAAACTGAAAGGAATCATTCATTGGGTTTCTTCCAAACATGCAATAGATATAGAGACACGCCTTTATGACAGATTATTTAATGTGCCAAATCCAGGAGCAGCAGAAGACATTACATCAACTTTGAACAACCGATCACTTTCCATACATCCAAATTCAAAGATCGAACCACATGCTACAACTATTGATTTGGGAGATCGCGTGCAATTTGAACGACAAGGATATTTTTGTTTAGACAGTAAATATACTTCTAAAGATAAGATGGTCTTTAATAGAATTACTACGTTAAGAGATAGTTGGGCAAAGGCTGATAAATCCTTCAAAAAATAATCATCGCACCCCGACAGGGCAAAGACAGACAAAACCACCAAGAAATAGTTATCGTACCTCGGCTGGACAAAGGCCGATAAATCAGCAAAAAATAACAGATATAAAAAAACCTCTGCCAAAGAACTCTTCTTCAACAGAGGTTTTAGTAACTCAAAAGCAATGTGCTAACTGTTTTTAAATCCAGCGCTGAACTTAGACATAAACTGCAACGCTTGTTGCACCTCCGGGTCCTTCATAGTCTTCAACAAGCCCATGATTCCTCCAGCAGATGGCGTATCGTGACTCGCTTTTGCCGATGCTGCCGCTTCACACATGCTAGTCAACATATCTATCATGTAGTCACGCTCTAGTAGATCTAGCAATTTATTAATATTTTCATTTCGTGAAATACGATCTGCAATAATCATTAATGAACTCGCCATTTCACCAAGTCTACCGACGATATCATCACTCATTGCATCACCTGCTGCACCGAGCACACGCACTAAATTAGCTGCACGCTCTAAATCGCCAGTTTCAACAAGATGATCAATTAAAGGGATTGCCTTATCTAAATTACTGCGACTAACTTGATCCAACAACATAAGCCCATCGCCCATGGTGCTGCCAAGTCTACCGACAATATCATCCGAAAGCGCATCCGCTGCACTTTCAAAAATACGCTCAGCTTCTGTCTGCATTGATTGAAATTCGCTCATGACAATGTCCCCCTATAGTAAACCGCGCGCAGTGGCCCAGTACATTTTGTTATAAGCCGTCTTAAACCAATGAATACCTTTAGTAGGCGCCTTTGGATCAGGTGGGTTCTGATAGTTGAACATCGCATACGTTGCCCTACCTTCACCTGCCTCAATGAAGCAGAACACTTTGCCATCGTAATCACGAACCGGAGTTCCGATTTTAATAGTAGAGGCAATGTTTTCGGCCAAGGCTTCAGCTTCATAGTGCGCGGTAGAGCCTGCTTTACTAATTGGCAAGTTAGTAGTGTCACCTATTACAAACGCATTTTCATAACCTTCGATATTCAGACGTGTGCGATTTGTTGGGATAAAGCCACCTGGACCTAGGTCACTATCTTCAATTACTTGCATACCTTTATGCGCAGGTACCGTAACTAGTAAGTCATATTCTTCCTCAGTTCCTTCTTCACTAAGCACTTTACCTGGCTGAACCTCTTTCATATTAAATAGGGTTTCATAGGTAATACCGAGACGGTCAAATTCTGGCTGCGCCCATTTGGCTACAGGCTCTAAACTATGCACGCGACCAATTGGGTAAGTGTAGTGCAATTGAACCTTGTCCCAGATACCACGTTCTTGAAAGTAATCTGCCAACATAAATGTAATTTCTAGTGGTGCCATTGGGCATTTGTGAGGCACACCCACTGCAACCACTACCTTACCACCTTCAAAGTTCTGCAAAGTCTTAAACATTTTCACTGCATCTGCCTCAGTATAAAACTGAGCTGCATTTTCATTTAGGCCTGGTGTCCCTTCAGCATGTGCACGTGAACCGGTAGAAATAACAATAATGTCGTAGTCATATTGCTTACCACTTTCAGTAACAACATTATTTTCTTTAAGATTAAATTTAGTAACCGGATCAACACGAAAGGTAATGCTCGACTCAAGTAGACTTACTTGATCTCGATACAATTCATCGGGTGACATTTTACCAACCGCTACATAGAGAAGACCTGGTTGATACATATGCTTATCGGATGCCGACAACATAGTAATACTTGCTTTACCAGCTTTTATTTCACCAGTTAATCTTCTTGCTAGATTGTTAGCCAGAATAGTTCCGCCCATTCCGCCACCTACAACGAGTATTTTCATGTTTAACCCCTCTTCTTATATTTATAAGTATTGATTCGTTATTCTCTTAAAAGTTTTGGTAAATGTTTTGACCAATGTCTTAATGAATCTATTTGGTTTTCTTAACAACAATGTGCCAAACACCATCGTTTTCAAAACTTTCCACCATTTCATGACCTACTTTATTAATCCATTCTGGGATATCCGCTGCTGAACCTTGATCAGTAGACAAAATTTCTAATTCATCCCCAATCTCTGCCATTTTCATTTGCCCAATTAGCTCCATTAAAGGGCCTGGACAAAATGTATTTTTTGCATCAACTAATTTTCTTTCCGACATGTGTTCTCCTTAACTTAAAAATGCCAAACTTGGCCTTCAGAGGCGTCACTCAAAAAGGCAGTTAAACCTAATGGTTCTGAGACAAAACTTTGCAAATCATCTGGCTTTAGCTCGAGTATATCGACCGCCATTGAGCATGGGGAAATTTTAGCATCTCCGTACTCCACAGCTTGCCCAAACAATTCCATAAAATCTGGTGCATTTTTCTCTTCTAATAGAACACCCATTTCACCTTCAGCAGGTGCTTTATCAGATGAATCTTTCACAAAAAACTTTAACGCATTCATAGACAGAAATACGGTTACGTCATTGCCACTAACAGCTCCAACTGAAGCTACCATAGCTGCCATTTGTAGTTGTTCGCGGCTACCGGATGTAACCATCACACTTATCCTATCTGATGCCATATTTCCCTCACTTAATTTAGGCTTATTAAAATTTGAAATCCTTTCGAAGGGGTGCAAATGTACATGATCAGCTTACAGACGAAAAGCTTTTACATTAGTCTATAAAAAAGAAACTTAATTCCTATCTAATATAGATAGGTTATTTTAGATAGCTTGTATAGATTAGGTTGCGATTAACGTTAAGAATAAATATTCAAATAACTATAAGTTATTAGTCTTATTTTACTTACCTATTTACCTGTTTATTTTTTAGGCAGACTTTTCTCAAAATGTTTTCCACAGTAATAACATTCTACTGATGAATTTTTACCAAACGGCAAATAAACCATGGGATGACCCAACACACCGCCGCCGCCATCACAGGCAACTTCCTTATCGTTTGGATTTACTTGTGCAACGCTAGCAGCTGTTTTCATCATTATATATTTTCGTTTTTATTAAGCTTGCGGCATACTCTTTATATACACATCTTGCTTACTATAAGGAATCTCGATGTTATGTTCCATGAACTTCTTATACACATCTGTATATAACTGATCTAATACCTGCCCACGCAACACAGGTTGATCGATCCAACCTAATAATTCGAAATCTACACTTGAAGCACCAAAGTTCCGACACCGCACCCGTGGCTCTGGCAAACCGCAAATCTTCTCATTATCTTTGGCAACCTGTTCTAATACATCACGAACTTGGTCAATATCACTCCCATAAGCAACGCCCACTTTTACCCTGATACGTCTTTTACTATTTGGTCCTCCCGCCTCATTGGTAATTTTTGCATTACCCATAACCGAATTAGGAACGGTAATTTCAATATCATCACGCGTGAGCATCCTGGTACTACGAATTCCAATATGCGTTACTTTGCCCCGTTCACCTGTATCTAGGACAATATAATCACCTAATTTATAAGGTGAATCCGCCAATATAAACACACCTGCAAATAAATTCGCCAAGGTGTCTTTCGCAGCAAAACTAAGCGCTAAACCTATAATTCCCGCAGAAGCCAACCAAGCCGTTACATCAACCCCCCAAGCCAAAAACAACATATATATTGTTGCCGCCACAATAATCATTAGGGCGAGATTACTAAATAAAGGCAGAGTGCTATGCTGTATTAACTGACTTTTATTTTTATCAGTGCTTTTTCTAGAACTAATTGCTTGTAATAAGAATCTTGAAAACTTTATAGCAAAGGATGCCCAAAGAAGAATAACGATCGTCTTTAAAATAGCCTCCGTTGTAGACACAACATTCTCAGGCATTTGCAAAACTTTTATGGCTTGCACAAACCCGAATATCACTAAACTTACAAAAATAGGTTTTTGTATAAGTTCAAGAATATGGTCGTCACCTTTGATCGATGTCTTAGCAGTTATACGTTTTAAAAAACGAATAACTACAAGGTTAAAGATTAAGGCAAAAGCCGCAAATGCTAGAACAATTCCAAATGCTTTGAAATACGGGTTTGGCCCAAAGATTGCGAGCCAAGAACCATAAAGCGTCTGAATTTGTTCCATAAGAAATAATCCTAGTTATAGCTTAGTTGGATTTGGAGCATCTCCGTACACTTCCTTAGGATCAAACATTTTCTCGTATTCTTTAAATTCCATTTTAATTGGTGTTTCGCCAGGATTATCACCGGTAGGTATCGCACGGTAAAAACACGAACGATAACCAACGTGGCAACTCGCATCACCCACCACATCTACTCGCAGCCAGACCGCGTCTTGATCATCATCAATGCGCAACTCAACTATCTTTTGCACCAAACCACTGCTAGCACCTTTATGCCATAAGCATTCACGGCTACGACTCCAATAATGAGCCTCGCCAGTTTCAATTGTCTTTTCTAATGCCTCAGCATTCATATAACCAAGCATCAGCAACTCACCAGACTCCGCCGCAGTGGTGACCGCCGGAACCAGACCATGTTCATCAAATTTAGGTGCAAGTGTTTTACCCTCTTCCACCTCTTCAACGGATTCACGTTTTCCAAACCATTTAAAATGTGCAGTCATAAATTTGTAACAGATTATTCAAACAAAAATGGAATTATACAGGCTTATTTATTAGAACAGTCTAATAAGTAATGGATATACTTATTGATTATTTAAGAACCATTGATAAGTATGCTCCAGGCCTTCCCTTAGTGGAATTTTTGCCTGCCAGCCCAAATCATTAATTTTAGAAACATCTACCAACTTCCTTGGTGTTCCGTCAGGCTTATTTGTGTCGTACTCAATATCTCCATTAAAACCAACCACTTCTTTGATTAATTGAGCCAAGTCCGTTATTGACAAATCTAATCCAACGCCAATATTTACAATTTCACCACTGGAGTATTCACGCATCAAGAAAATACATGCATCCGCACAATCATCCACATGACAAAACTCACGTCTAGGGACCCCTGTCCCCCACACTATAACTTTTTCATCACTATTAATTTTTGCCTCATGAATCTTTCGCATTAGGGCTGGCAATACATGGGATGTCTCAAGATCAAAATTATCACCCTGACCATATAAGTTAGTAGGCATTGCCGAAATGAAATCCGCATTGTGCTGTTTACGGTATGCTTGGCAGAGCTTAATACCTGCAATTTTTGCAACTGCATACCACTCATTGGTTTCTTCCAATGGCCCACCTAGCAAATACTCTTCTTTTAGAGGTTGTTTAGCTAATTTAGGATAAATACAGGTACTTCCTAAAAATAACGCTTTTTTAGTATTTGCTTCATATAAAGCATGTATCAAATTCCCTTCTATCATTAAATTATTATAAATAAAATCTGCTGCGTAATGATCGTTAGCATGAATTCCACCTACTTTTGCAGCAGCAATGTACGCGTACTCAGGTTTATGATCTTGGCAAAACTGATACGTTTGTTTTTGATCTACTAAATTAAGTTCATTTCTTGTAGCTGTAAGTATGTTTTCAAAGCCTAGTGATTTAAGCTTTCGGACAATCGCTGACCCGACCAAGCCTCGATGCCCAGCGACATAAATTTTTGCATCTTTATCCATTTAGGCGAATCGAAAATTATTCTTTATAGTCAAAGGTCTTATAGCCTTTCTCTTTAATCATGGCATCGCGTTGCGCAAGAGCCAAATCTTCTTGAACCATTTCACGAACTAACTGTTTGAAACTAACCTTACACTCCCAACCTAGTTCTTGTTTGGCTTTACTCGGATCACCTAATAATGTTTCTACTTCTGTCGGTCTAAAATAGCGTGGGTCCACTTTAACTATTTCTTTACCAGACTCATCTTTACCTACTTCTTGCAAGCCACTGCCCGACCACTCAATATTCATAGCAAGCTCTTCTGCTGCAATACTTACAAATTCTCTAACACTGTGCTGCTCACCGGTAGCTATGCAAAAATCTTCAGGCTTATCTTGTTGCAGCATCAACCACTGCGCTTCAACATAATCGCGTGCATGCCCCCAATCTCGCTTTGCATCTATGTTTCCTAAAAACAAAGCATCTTCTAAGCCCAGTTTAATACGGGCAAGTGCACGTGTAATCTTTCTTGTTACAAATGTTTCTCCGCGAACAGGTGACTCATGATTAAATAAGATGCCATTACACGCAAAGATATCGTACGCCTCACGATAATTCACAACAATCCAATATGAATAAAGTTTAGCTACAGCATAGGGAGAACGAGGATAAAATGGTGTGTTTTCATTTTGAGGAATTTCCTGCACCTTCCCATAAAGCTCTGAAGTAGATGCCTGATAAAACTTAGTTTTCTTCTCTAACCCAAGAATTCTAATCGCTTCTAGTAAACGTAGCGCGCCCAAAGCATCCGAGTCTGCCGTATATTCCGGCTCCTCAAATGAAACCGCAACATGACTTTGTGCAGCAAGGTTATAAATTTCATCAGGTTGCACCTCTTGCATAATCCTAATTAAACTTGACGAATCTGTCATATCCCCATGATGCAAAATAAACTTACGATTATTCTCGTGCGGGTCTTGATATAGGTGATCAATACGGTCCGTATTAAACAGCGAGGTTCGGCGCTTAATGCCGTGCACTTCATATCCTTTATCCAACAAAAACTCAGCCAAATAGGAGCCATCTTGCCCAGTAACCCCAGTTATCAATGCTTTTTTCATTTTTCAGTTTTATTCAAATCCTATTTATAAAATTTTTAACTGCTCAACAACGACATGAATGTATCATTAATCGCTGCAAAATCTTCTTCCAGCAAACCTAACATGGCGAAATGCCCCATTAAAGATGGAATCACTATTAATTCACTATTTGCAATATACTTCTGTTCATATTTGCAATCCTTCACAGGTACAAACATATCCTGCTCGAATGCAATAACATAGGTTTTTGCCTTAATTCTTTTAAGCGCTTGAACTAAATCTCCTCCAGCGTGCTTGCTAGAGTCTCCACTTTTCCATTTTTTAGCTTGAGTTAAAAGTGCGTTGGCATCCATCGGCTGAAACCAAGCATGCCAAAAACCTTCTAACATTTTCTGCATAGAGCCAAAACCTAATTTTACCCACTGTTCTTTATTATAGAACTCTGTGCAGCAACCCATCAAAGCAAACACGTTCGCTAAACGCTTCAGCCCGAGTTTGCAACTATGCACTTCAGTATAGTTGCCGCCATTCCAAGCAGGGTCAGACTTCAGCGCATCACTAAATACATCTACATATAATGCATCATGCGACGTGCATTTAGCTGTTCCAGCAATAGGTGCCGCACGTTTAACCATATCTGGATAGCGTATTGCCCACTCATAGGTCTGTTGCGCACCCATCGACCAACCGGTTACTAACTGTAGTTCTTGAATTCCAAAATACTCAGTTAGCAATTTACGCTGCGCAGCTACATCGTCGGCTATGGATATATTTGGAAAACCCGTCATGGCTTGTGACCCATCTATATTATGCGGGGATGTAGATAAACCACCGCCCAGCTGATTAGGAAGTATGATGCAATACTTTTCAGGATCTAGCGCCTTACCTGCGCCTATATAATGCTCCATATTCTTGGACGTGCCTGAGAACATGATGGTGAATAGAATGGCATTATCTTTCGCTTCATTTAACTTGCCATGAACTGCAAAAGCTAATTGTGCATTATTTAAGATCTCACCCGATTCAAGCTGAAAATCACCTAAGGCATAGAACTCATAGGGCCCATGCTGGTCTTGAGTATAGTATTTGTTATTTAGCATTTAATTAATGGACTATAAAAATAGAAGCTTACTAGGAAAAGCGTTAATTGGGAAAATGATTGATTGAAAAAAGGATATACATGACAACCCTTAAAAAATACATATTGGCTCTTTTAGTTGCTCTAATCACAATATTGGCAATGGATGTTACTGCTGATTTATCGAATGAAGAAACCATCCTGATTGCACACTTCTCAGAAATGGACCTTGACGACTGGGAAAACAAATCATTTAAAGGTGAAACGCAATACTCTATTAAAAGTGAAGAACAGAATTCTTATTTACATGCAGAGAGCAAGCAATCCGCATCTGCTTTATACAAAAAAATAAAGGTTAACATACATGAAACTCCTTTTTTGAATTGGAGTTGGCGGATAGACAAAGCCTTGCCAGAACTCAATGAAAAAGACAAAAGCGGCGATGATTACGCGGCAAGAATTTATGTTGTATTTAAAACAGGATACACACCATTAAGCGCAAAAGCTTTAAACTATGTATGGTCTAGTAATGACTCCTCAGAATCACATTGGCCCAATGCTTTTACCGACAAAGCAATTATGATCCCTCTTAGATCCAACCGTGATGAAACAAATATTTGGCAGCACGAAAAAATTAATATCAAAGAAGACCTGATGCTATATTTTAAAAAACTACCAAAATATATCGATGGTGTTGCCATCATGACCGACACCGATAACTCCAAAGGCATTGCAAGCGCGAGTTACGGTGATATTTATTTTTCCCGCGACTAGCATGCAAGAAAACTATCAGCTCTACACAGAATTATTTTTAAATAATTCCCCCATGATGGACGTACGGGCTCCAATTGAATTTGAGCGTGGCGCATTCCCTACATCTAAGAATCTACCAATCATGGATAACCAACAACGTGAGATTGTAGGCACTTGCTATAAAAATCTTGGCCAAGACAGAGCAATAGAGAAAGGCCACGAGCTGGTACAAGGTGAAATACGCGAAGCACGAATCGCTGCCTGGGTAAAATTTGCAAATCAAAATCCGAACGGTTCGCTATATTGCTTTCGTGGCGGTTTACGCTCCAGAATAGCCCAACAATGGATGCAAGAAGCTGGTGTAGATCTGCCCATCGTAACCGGAGGATTCAAAGCCCTACGAACATTCTTATTAAATGAACTTGATCATGCTGCAAAAGATTGTTCTTTTATGCTCGTAGGCGGTAAAACAGGCTCCGCTAAAACTATACTTATCAATAAACTAGACAATGCGATAGATTTAGAAGCGGCTGCTTATCATCGCGGCTCAAGTTTTGGTGGCCATGCGCAACCTCAAAACAACCAAGTAAATTTTGAAAATATTTTAGCGATAGATTTTTTGAAGCTAAGACACAAAAATATCTTAAATATCATTTTAGAAGATGAGGCTCGCACCATTGGCAAAGCAGGACTGCCAAAATCTTTATTTGGAAAAATGCGTGAGTCTCAGTTAGTAGTTATTGAAGAGCCTTATGAAGCAAGGCTAGAAAGATTGATACAAGAGTATGTAATAGACATGCATTCTGAGTTTGAATCTTTAGACTCAAACAGTGCACTTCAATCATTTTCTAACTATTTACTACTCGGGCTAGAAAAAATACAAAAGCGCTTAGGACCGGCGCGTTATGAAGTTGCTTACAAAGCAATGCAACACGCACTTAAACAACATTCTCTCACAGGCGATATCTCAAACCATTATGACTGGCTAAAAATCATCTTGGAAAACTATTATGACCCTATGTATGAAGACCAATTAAAAAAACGCGAGGAATTTATTTGCTTTCGTGGAGACTACCAAGCCTGCAAAGAATACCTAGAAAGCTAACTCTCCAACTCTGACCATCTCTGCATTGCCGTATCGTGCTCTTGTTGTGCAGTCGACAATTGCTCAAGCACTTCACTCGTTTCATCATAAGGTTTGTCATAAAAATCAGGTGTTTCAACTTTAGTCGTCAACCCCTGAATAAACTTTTCAAGCTCTTCAATCTTCCCGGGCAACTCATCTAACTCACGTTGTAATTTATAACTTAACTTCTTAGGTTTTCTCTCTTCTTCTTTTGCAGCCGATGAAGCAGCATTATTCACGCCTACTCCAGCAGGAGCGTCGGTTTCTAAAAGCTGTTTGCCGCGGCGCGCCCAATCTTTGTAGCCGCCCACATACTCTTTCACACTACCATTTTCTTCAAAAACCAACGTACTGGTTACTACATTATCTAAAAAGTCACGATCATGACTTACCAATATTAACGTTCCTGAGTACTCAACCAAACGCTGCTCGAGCACTTCCAACATTTCTACATCTAAATCGTTGGTTGGTTCATCTAATACCAAAAGATTTGCAGGTTTAGTAAACAGTTTTGCCAATATGACCCTATTGCGCTCACCACCTGACAATGCTTTTACCGGTGTCATTGCGCGTTTTGGGCTAAATAAAAAATTTTTCAAATAACCAATTACATGTCGTTGCTTACCATGTAGCGTCAAATAATCTTTCCCATCACCAATATTTTCTGCAATGGTCTTATTTAAATCCAAGTCCTGCCTAAGTTGATCAAAGTAGGCAATTTCTAGATTCGTACCAAGCTTAACCGTACCTTTTTCTGGAATGATTTCACCCAATAGAATTCGCAACAACGTGCTTTTACCGACACCATTATTACCAATTAAACCAATTCGATCTCCACGCTGGACTTTAAGTGAAAAATCTTTAATTAACGTTCTATCGCCATAACCATGTGTAACATTACGCACAGCAATTACTTTCTTTCCAGATTTTTCAGCTGTTTCAAGATGCACACGTGCTGAGCTTTCCCGTTTAATTCGTTTACTACGTTCCTCACGCATCGCTTTAAGCGCCCTAACTCGGCCCTCATTACGTGTACGTCTTGCTTTAATACCCTGACGTATCCAAACCTCTTCTTGTGCAAGCTTTTTATCGAATAATTTATTGCTCGTTTCCTCTTCTTCTAGCACCTTTTCTTTTAACTTAAGGTAATTTTGATAATTCCCGGGCCAACTAATTAGCTTGCCTCGATCAATTTCAACAATACGTGTCGCAAGCTTTTGTAAAAAAGTGCGATCATGAGTAATAAAGATTACGCTGCCTTGATAACCCCGCACATGATGTTCCAGCCATTCAATCGTACTGATGTCCAAATGATTAGTGGGCTCATCCAACAAAAGTAATTCTGGTTGCGAGACCAATGCTTTCCCCAACGCTACACGACGACGCCAGCCACCTGACAATTCACTCAACTTTTGTTCAGCAGGCAACTGTAGTTGCGTCATGATGGTTTCTACACGTTGCGCCAGCTGCCAACCTCCACAAGCGTCGATAAGGAGTTGCAAATCATGCAATTCATTCAGACCTTGTTTATCTAAATCTTTATGAGATAGTTCATTATATTGATCAATTAACTTTTGTTGCTCCTGCAATCCGTGCAATACAACATCTTTCACAACCTCATCAGAGCTTTCTAATAAATTCTGCTCAAGTGTGCTGACACGCAGATTACCTTTCCATTGCACCAAGCCATGATCCGGTTGCAGCTCGTTGGCAATCATCTTCAGCATCGACGACTTACCCGCACCATTACGACCAATCAGGCACACGCGCTCCTTCGCCTCAATGGCAAAATTGGCTTCCATTAATAATGGCGTGTCACCAAACTCAAGCGACACCTCATCAAATCGAACTAAGGTCATGTTTGCTTTATAGTCTTATTTGTTTAAATTAGCATATACAAATCAATGATATAGGCCATATACAAGAGTAGTAAGAAAGTCTGAATATGAGTACTATATATGAATAAATAAAATCGAAATTCTCGCTGAGAACACGGAGTTTACAAAATGAAAATTATCAGCCTCATACCAATATTTTTTGCAGCAACACTAATGGTTGCATGCTCATCAGAAACACCCGATTCATCTACTTCTGCTGCTGCCCCAGCAGCTAAATCTTTATATGACCGTATTGGTGGCAAAGATAAGGTTAAAGCTATTGTAGAAGATATATGGAACAACCATGCTAAAAATCCAATCGTGAAAGATCGCTTCGCTGGCAGCGACCCTTCTTACGTAAAGAAAAGAGTATTTGAAATTTTTGCTGCAGCAACTGGTGCGACCGATGTTGAATATAAAGGCATGGACATGAAGTCTGCTCACAAAGGCATGAACATTAATGAAATGGAATTTAATGCAGTAGTAGATGACGTGCTAGCAGCATGCGCAATGCATAAAATGGCGCAACAAGAACAAAATGAAGTACTTGCTATTCTATGGTCAGTTCGCAAGGACATTGTTAACTCTCATATCATTACAGACACTCTTGTTAACTAAAATATACTTACAATAGCTCGATGCACCTCGCAATATCTGCGAGGTGCATTTACAACAATCTAATACTTCTCACCAGGCTTCCAACCTTTTTTCCACACTTTATGTGGAACAACTTCAGCCGGCTCACCATTATCATGGAACCAAGAATCGATAATATATTTTTGACCGGTTTTTTTATCAATAATTAAAACTGCTGTATGCGGATAACCCGCCCTAATACCTCCCCGACCACTTAATCCATAGATATCATGCCAATATAATTTTCGCTGTTGCTGTAAAATTCTTAAATACAATAAGGTATTTGCAGATTCATCTATACAATCCATTTGCTCGCTTTTACCCTGACCTGGATTTAAGTAAATATTAAACGTCCCACCAACATCGCTGTGCGTATTGTTCTTAGCACCTACAATAGCCTCTATTTGCCCAATAACAACTGACAACAATTTTCGCTCTTTCGCAGCTGATACAGTACGAGTATTAAACGCAGCAACGACACTTCCCCACTGCTCATTGGTTAGTGACACATTCGTAATTTTTAAACAGCCGTACCTTGAACAAACAGGAAGACTGTTTAAATCAAATATGGTTTCAGAGTCATGTAATTTTTTAACGTGTAATCTTGCTATTTCTGATGCATTGGGCATGCCCTTCCCAAAAGCACAAAAAGAACCCAGCACCAAACCAAGAATAAAGCTTACCTTTGATACATTCATAACAATCATCAGTACATTGAAATCTTAATTATTTGCTAAATAACTATTCTTAAGAAATTTCGTAACTTGTTGCTTGTTAGTTTCCAAATCATTCACGTTTTGCACACCAAAAATTGCCACGGCATCGAACATTTGGGTATCAAGCGCTAAATCACATAAATCTTCTGCAGATAACGTTGGCCTTCCCGCGCGCTCTTTAAGCTCAATCTTCATATGCTCAATTTCATCATAGGCTCGATAAGTAAGCTCTGTACAAACTAAACGATCAGAACGAAAGAAGTCGAAATCAAAATTATACTGCTTACCCTCGTGAGCAATAACTCTTTCTATGGCTTGCTTAATTCCCTTTTGTGACACAGTGGGACGCAACACTACAAACCCATCCACAGCTAATGTATTTTCCAATGTTCGCATTCGAACACCGTCCTTGAGTGCTTCAAATGTGCAAATGCTTCCTTGCCATTTTTCTTGTATTTGAGTTGACACTTCAATACCCAATGCTTCACGCTCGTTTTCTGTACCAATATAGATGGCTGAGTGTGGCCAAAACCCAGGAAGAAATACGTTCGTCAGCGCGTATTTATGCCTGGTTACAAACACATCCCCAGGTTTTAAAAATTGACGAAGTTGTTCTCGAATCTCATGTGTGACTTGCTTATTCGTCTTATTCACACATTCTGACAATACTCGTCCAGACACTTCTAAAAGTCTAAACTGTGTCTGCTGTTTTATGCGGGCACCCCGCCTACGAAAAGCGTGCCGAAAAAAGTCCACGCTGCGTTTTAAATAGTTTCTCTTGTGTTCATCTAGATAATTACGATATTGCGGAAAAGCTCTAACAAAATTACCCACCTCCTCATCATCCAATAAGCTACCTATCTTGCTACGATTGCGATCTAGAAACCGTATCGCTTGTAGAATCTTATGCGCATTTCTTACATCTACGAAAGCCTCAAAGATATTGGTGAACTGTTTCGGTTCAATATTTTTCTCAGGAATTTCTTCGTTTAACTTACGTTGAATAAAAGTATGGGTAGCTACCCTTTCTAACAACAAACGATCCAATCTAACGACCTGGCAAGCCGCACTAAAACCTATTATAAATAATCGAAATTCATCATCTGTTTTAATATCATTAATATTTATGGCGGCTTGCTGATGAACTTCATCTATGATTTCCCAAAGGCTTTCCCGCAATGTTAGAAATTTAGTAAACCACTCTTTAATGCGCTCATCTTGATCAGGTTTAAAATATTTAGCAGTAATAATTCCTTCGCGTTCGTTTTTAGCGCTTGCAGCTTCTTGCTCAAGTTCTGGCAACATAGTTTCTATTGAAAGAAAAGTACGTGCTAATTTTTTAATACTTGGCGTATGCTCAGTCACTCATCACCAGCCAATATTTGTAAATGATAAATCATGTATGCAATTATATAAGTAAGCATAAAAAAAGCCCTGCAATAAATTACAGGGCTTTTCTAATATGATGCCTGGCAATGCCCTACGATGTGCAGGATGCACAAGTGCCGTGTAGGCCAGGGATGGCCGAGAACGGCCTCGAGCAACGAGAGCTCACCACCGTAAATAAAAAAACCCTCAGCACTTAAAAGCACTGAGGGTTCAATTTGATGCCTGGCAATGTCCTACTCTCGCATGGGGAGACCCCAAACTACCATCGGCGATACGCCGTTTCACTTCCGAGTTCGAGATGGGATCGGGTGGTACCAACGCTCTTTGGTCACCAGGCAAACTGGCTGAACTTACTGAAATTAACTTTCAGTAAATTCTAATTTTGGATTGTAACTAGGTTTCAAGTATAGACTTGTCTTGCCAAGATATTTTTCTTGGACTTCAACTTTATTCATAAACAACTCAATTCGCTTGAGTGTTATATGGTCAAGTCGCACGGGCAATTAGTACTGGTTAGCTTCACGCATTACTGCGCTTCCACACCCAGCCTATCAACCTTGTAGTCTTCAAGGGCCCTTCAGGGGAATTAAATTCCCAGTGAGATCTCATCTTGGGAGAGGCTTCCCGCTTAGATGCTTTCAGCGGTTATCCCTTCCGAACATAGCTACCCGGCAATGCCACTGGCGTGACAACCGGAACACCAGAGGTTCGTCCACTCCGGTCCTCTCGTACTAGGAGCAGCTTCCCTCAAATCTCAAACGCCCACGGTAGATAGGGACCGAACTGTCTCACGACGTTCTAAACCCAGCTCGCGTACCACTTTAAATGGCGAACAGCCATACCCTTGGGACCTGCTTCAGCCCCAGGATGTGATGAGCCGACATCGAGGTGCCAAACACTGCCGTCGATATGGACTCTTGGGCAGTATCAGCCTGTTATCCCCGGCGTACCTTTTATCCGTTGAGCGATGGCCCTTCCATTCAGAACCACCGGATCACTAAGACCTGCTTTCGCACCTGCTCGACGTGTCTGTCTCGCAGTCAAGCACCCTTATGCCTTTGCACAAACCGTACGATTTCCGACCGTACTTAGGGTACCTTCGCGCTCCTCCGTTACTCTTTAGGAGGAGACCGCCCCAGTCAAACTACCCACCATACATGGTTCCCGATCCCGATAAGGGACCTGGGTTAGAACTCCAAACGTGCCAGGGTGGTATCTCAAGGTTGGCTCCACAACCACTGACGTGATCGCTTCGAAGCCTCCCACCTATCCTGCACAAGCAGGTTCAAAGTTCAATGTAAAGCTGTAGTAAAGGTGCACGGGGTCTTTCCGTCTAGCCGCGGGTACACTGCATCTTCACAGCGATTTCAATTTCACTGAGTCTCGGGTGGAGACAGTGTGGCCATCGTTACGCCATTCGTGCAGGTCGGAACTTACCCGACAAGGAATTTCGCTACCTTAGGACCGTTATAGTTACGGCCGCCGTTTACCGGGGCTTCGATCAAAAGCTTCGTCCGAAGACTAACCTCATCAATTAACCTTCCGGCACCGGGCAGGCGTCACACCCTATACGTCCACTTGCGTGTTTGCAGAGTGCTGTGTTTTTAGTAAACAGTCGCAGCCACCATTTTATTGCAACCTTAGCCAGCTCAGAGAGCAAGTCTCATCACCAGCCAAGGCGCACCTTCTCCCGAAGTTACGGTGCTATTTTGCCTAGTTCCTTCACCCGAGTTCTCTCAAGCGCCTTAGAATTCTCATCCCACCCACCTGTGTTGGTTTGGGGTACGGTTCTGTATTACCTGAAGCTTAGAGGCTTTTCTTGGAAGCATGGCATCAACAACTTCTCGGTACAAAGACCGATGGTCTCGTGTCTCGACATTAAGATCCCGGATTTACCAAAGACCTCTGCCTACACACTTTCCCCGGAACAACCAATGTCCGGTATGTTTAGCCTTCTCCGTCCCCCCATCGCAGTAATACAAAGTACTGGAATATTGACCAGTTTTCCATCGACTACGCCTTTCGGCCTCGCCTTAGGAACCGACTAACCCTGCGCCGATTAACGTTGCGCAGGAACCCTTGGGTTTTCGGCGTGCGGGTTTTTCACCCGCATTATCGTTACTCATGTCAGCATTCGCACTTCCGATACCTCCAGCATGCTTCTCAACACACCTTCAACGGCTTACGGAACGCTCCTCTACCATGCATACATTCCTAAGAATGCAGCATCCGCAGTTTCGGTATACAGCTTAGCCCCGGTAAATCTTCCGCGCAGGCCGACTCGACCAGTGAGCTATTACGCTTTCTTTAAAGGATGGCTGCTTCTAAGCCAACCTCCTGGCTGTTTTAGCCTTCCCACATCGTTTCCCACTGAGCTGTAATTTTGGGACCTTAACTGGCGGTCTGGGTTGTTTCCCTTTCCACGACGGACGTTAGCACCCGCCGTGTGTCTCCCATGATTGAACTTCCAGGTATTCGGAGTTTGCAATGGGTTGGTAAGTCGGGATGACCCCCTAGCCATAACAGTGCTCTACCCCCTGGAGTTATACATGAGGCTCTACCTAAATAGATTTCGAGGAGAACCAGCTATCTCCGAGCTTGATTAGCCTTTCACTCCTATCCACAGTTCATCCGATAATTTTTCAACATTACCCGGTTCGGGCCTCCAGTAAGTGTTACCTCACCTTCACCCTGACCATGGATAGATCGCCCGGTTTCGGGTCTACTCCTAGCGACTAATTCGCCCAATTAAGACTCGGTTTCCCTACGCCTTCCCTATGCGGTTAAGCTTGCCACTAAAAGTAAGTCGCTGACCCATTATACAAAAGGTACGCAGTCACACCCGAAGGTGCTCCCACTGCTTGTATGCATACGATTTCAGGTTCTATTTCACTCCCTTCACCAGGGTTCTTTTCGCCTTTCCCTCACGGTACTAGTTCACTATCGGTCAGTAGAGAGTATTTAGCCTTGGAGGATGGTCCCCCCATGTTCAAACAGGATTTCTCGTGTCCCGTTCTACTCGATTTTACTTAATCAGTGCTTTCGTATACCGGGCTATCACCGTCTTTGGCCGCACTTTCCAGAGCGTTCTACTAGCAATCAATAAGCTTAAGGGCTGGTCCCCGTTCGCTCGCCGCTACTTAGGGAATCTCGG